>NZ_JBSFRM010000034.1:15128-33551 GCF_053589235.1 Gordonia sp. NPDC003376
ACATCATCGAGTCACCAGGCCTCGACACGGGTCCTCGCCCTCCGGGCTCGGTCCCGGCTCGACCACCAAAGAACGGTGGTTGAGCCGACAAGGAGCCCAGCGACGAGACGTGTCGAAGCCTCCGCCGGCCAACCTCCAGTGGCGAGCACCTCCGAAGTGGTAGCCGACATCATCGAGTCACCAGGCCTCGACACGGGTCCTCGCCCTCCGGGCTCGGTCCCGGCTCGACCACCAAAGAACGGTGGTTGAGCCGACAAGGAGCGCAGCGACGAGACGTGTCGAAATCTCCGCCGGCCAACCTCGAGTGGTGACCACCTCAGAAGTGGGTGCGTTCCAGCAGCAACTCACAGAGGTTTCGACAGACGGCCGGCCTCGCCAGCGCGACGACGACCTGCTCAACCACCGTGCAGGGTGCCGATATTGCCGATCGAGCCGACGAGGAGGTCCAACACTCGACCCGGGGAGATCTAGCCTCGCGGCATCGGCTTGACCAGCGGGAACAGGATGGTCTCGCGGATGCCGAGGCCGGTCAGGGCCATCAGCAGGCGGTCGATGCCCATACCGGTTCCGGTGGTCGGCGGCATGCCGTACTCCATCGCGGTGAGGAACTCCTCGTCGAGAACCATCGCCTCGTCGTCGCCCGCGGCGGCCAGGCGGGCCTGGTCGACGAAGCGCTCACGCTGGATGACCGGGTCGACCAACTCGGAGTAGCCGGTGGCCAGCTCGAAGCCGCGGACGTAGAGGTCCCACTTCTCCACCACGCCGGTCACGGTGCGGTGCGCGCGCACCAGTGGCGAGGTCTCGACGGGGAAGTCCCGCACGAACACCGGCTGGGCCAGCGTCTGGCCGACCATGTGCTCCCACAGCTCCTCGACGAGCTTGCCGTGGCCGTAGCCCTTGTCCTTGGGGATCTCCAGGCCGACGCGGGCAGCGATCGCCAGGAGCTCTGCGACCGTCGTCTCGTCCGCATTGCCGGCCGGGACGATCTCCTCGCCGAGCGCCTCCGACAGCGACGGGTACATCTCCAGGGAGGTCCACTCGCCGGACAGGTCGTACAGCGAACCGTCGGGCATGGTGGGGGTCAGGGTGCCGATGGCGCTCTGCGAAACCTGTTGCACGAGTTCACGGATCATCACCGCGGAGTCGTCGTAGGTGCCGTAGGCCTGGTAGGTCTCCAGCATCGCGAACTCGGGCGAGTGGGTGGAGTCGGCACCCTCGTTGCGGAAGTTGCGGTTGATCTCGAAGACCTTCTCGATACCACCGACGACGCAGCGCTTGAGAAACAGTTCCGGTGCGATCCGCAGGAACAGGTCGATGTCGAAGGCATTGGAGTGGGTGCTGAACGGACGTGCCGCGGCGCCGCCGTGCAGGGTCTGCAGCATCGGGGTCTCGACCTCGAGGAAGTCGCGTTCACCGAGCGCCTTGCGCAGTTCGGCCATCACCGCGATGCGGGTGCGGGCGATACTGCGGGCCTCGGGCCGCATGATGAGGTCGACATAGCGCTGGCGGACGCGCGTCTCCTCGTTCATCTCCTTATGGGCCACCGGAAGCGGTCGCAGCGCCTTGGACGCCATTTCCCAGGTGTCGGCCATCACCGACAGCTCACCGGTGCGGGAGCTGATCACCTGGCCGTGCACGTAGACGATGTCGCCGAGGTCGACGTCGGACTTCCAGCGGGCCAGCGACTCCTCGCCCACCCCGTTGAAGCTGATCATCGCCTGCAGCTGGGTGCCGTCACCCTCCTGAAGGGTGGCGAAACACAACTTGCCCTTGTTGCGGAGGAAGATGATGCGACCGGCGACGCCGACCTGGTCACCGGTCTCGGTGCCGGCCTCGAGGTCGGGGTACTGTGCGCGGATCTCGGCGAGGCTGTGGGTACGGGGAATGGAGACGGGATAGGCCTCCCGGCCCTCGGTGAGGATGCGTTCCCGCTTCTCCTGGCGAATCCGCAGCTGCTCGGGGGTCTGGTCGTCGTCCGACGACGGTGCAGCGGTCACGGGTGCCTGGGAAGTCTGGGCGTCACTCACTCACGTGAGAGTATTCGCTGTCCGCGGTGTACTCCAAGTTGCACCCCGGATCGACAACCTGCGGTGCCGCACCGGTCACGGTCACCTGGCTTCCACGGATGTCGCCGGGACGCGCGTCAGTGCGCCGAGTAGACGGCGAGCTCGGCGTCGTCGATGCGGCCGTTGATGCCGGCGCGACGCAGTCGCTGGTAACCGCCGACGACGAACACCGCGCTGGTGACCCCGATGGCCTGCAGGTGCCAGGCAAGCCATTCGGCCTCGTGACCGTCGTCGGAGATCAGGACCCAGCGGGCATCGGCGGTGGCCGTACGCAGTGAGGTCGGCGAGGCAGGATCGAGCAGATCGAGGGCTTCGGCGGCGTCGACGGCGAGCGCACCGAACAGCGCACCGTCGGTCTGACGCTTGTGGTGGGCCCGCAGATCCACCGCGGTGGCGCCCGCGGCAACCGCGGCACGATAGTCGGTCACCTGGATCGACAGCGGGGCGCCGGGCGCGGGAGCCGAGACAGGAGCCTGGATGGGGGTGGAGACGGGTGCGAGAACCTGGACCGATGCGGTCATGGAGGAAACCTCGTAGGTGATCGAAATGAGCGGGAGGGTCGACAAAGGGCCGCCGCGACAGACGCGGGCTCAGCCCTGACAACACTCCTGACAGCTCTTGATCACGGCAGACAGTCTGCCACATCTCGGCGCTCTCGGCCACCCCTGCGTCGGGCAGCCGCCGATCGCTAGCGGCCGCGTCCCCGACCCTGCTGCTTGGAACGCTCGTGCACCAACCGCAGACCCTCGAGGGTCAGATACGTGTGATGAGCGGTGAGAGAACGACATTCGTCGAACATCAGCGGGGCAAGGAAACCGGTGGCGACCACCGCCACATCGTCGCCGTCAAATCCGGGCACCGTGTCCCTGACCCGCTCGACGAGTCCGTCGACCTGTCCGGCAAATCCGAACAGGATGCCCGACTGCAAGGCCTCCACGGTGTTCTTGCCGAGCACACTGCGTGGAGGCATCAGCTCAACGCGCCGGACGGTGACGGTGTGTTCGCTCAGCGCCTCGACGGCGAGGTTCACACCCGGTGCGATCGCACCGCCGAGGAACTCACCCTTCACCGAGACGGCGTCGACGACGGTGGCCGTCCCGAATGCCACCACGATCGCCGGACCACCGTAGACATGGTGGGCGGCAAGGCTGTTCGCGACCCGGTCGGTGCCGACCTCCTTCGGGTTGTCCACCAGCAGCGGCACCCCGGTCCGCACGCCCGGTTCGAGCAGGACGTGCGGACCGGAACCGAAGTAGCGCGGCACCATGACGCGCAGTTCCCGCAGCAGCGACGGCACCGTGGAGAGGGCGGCGACCCCCGTCACCTGCTCGATGTCGGTTCCGAGGAGCCCGCGGAACAGCAACGCGAGTTCGTCGGCCGTCAGGTTCGGGTCGGTGTGGATACGCCAGTCCCGCACCAGGGTCGCGTGGTCGCCGGTGCCCGCGAACACACCGAGGTGGATGTTGGTGTTGCCGACGTCGACGGTGAGGAGCATGGCGCAATGATGCCAGTCGGGTGGGCTCTACCCGATGTCAGACCGTTGCGCCGGTGAGGGTGTCGTTGTGACGCGGATCGAGCAGACCCGAGCCCTCCGGGGCGTGGGCCGGGTCGGCACCGGACTCGAGGACCCGGTTGTCGGCGTCGACGAACACCACGTTCGGGGAGTAGTTGCGCACTTCCTCCTCGTTCAGGACACCGTAGGCGATGAGGATCACGAGATCGCCGGGGTGCACGAGATGTGCTGCAGCCCCGTTGATCCCGATCACGCCGCTGCCACGCTCGCCGGCGATGGCGTACGTCTCGAGGCGGGCGCCGTTGGTGATGTCGACGATGCTGACCTGCTCACCCTCGAGGAGGTTCGCGGCGTCGAGCAGATCGGCGTCGATCGTGACCGACCCGACGTAGTGCAGGTCGGCCTGGGTGACGGTGGCACGATGGATCTTCGAGGTCATCATGGTGCGAAACATTGTGTTCCCCTCGGTTTCGGGTGGTGGGAATGGATCATCTGTGGGCTGCAGAGATCGTGGGGCGGGCGGGTTCCGACGTCAGATTCCGCCGTCAGGTTCCGGCGTCGCGTTCTTCGAGGCTGAGGCCGATGGCCACCCCGACGTTGTCGATCAGGCGGGCGGAGCCGAGTCGGGCGGCCACCAACAGGCGGCCATATCCCTTCTCCGGAGGCTCCTCCAGTGAACGCCCCCGCAGCGCGAGATAGTCCAACTCGATCTCGGGGGCTGCCGCCAGGACGGCATGGGCGGTGGCGAGGATGGCGTCGGCGCCGCCCGGGGCGGCGTAGGCACCGGCGGTCAGGGCCGCCGACAGGGTGGTGGCCAGGGCACGCTGTTCGGGGTCGAGATAGCGGTTGCGCGAACTCATCGCGAGACCGTCGGCCTCCCGGACGGTCGGTACACCGACGATCTCGACGTCCATGTTGAGGTCGGCCACCATCTGACCGATCAGCACCAGCTGCTGATAGTCCTTCTCCCCGAAGTACGCCGCATGCGGTGCCGCGATGGCGAGCAGTTTGTTGACGACGGTGAGCATCCCGGCGAAATGTCCTGGGCGCGAGGCACCGTCGAGGATCTCGCCGGCCGGACCGGGATGGATGACGGTGCGCGGGCCGTCCGGGTACATGTGGGACTCGGTGGGCGCGAACACCAGCTCCACGCCCAGCGGGGCGAGCAGCGCGATGTCGGCGTCGAGGGTCCGCGGGTAGGCGTCGAGGTCCTCACCGGCACCGAACTGCAGCGGGTTGACGAAGATCGACACGATCACCACCGCGTCACCCTTGGCCTTGGCGGCGCGCACCAGCTGCAGATGGCCCGCGTGGAGGGCGCCCATGGTCGGCACCAGCACCACCCGCTTGCCGGTGCGGCGCAGTGCGGTGCTCACCCGGTGCAGGGTCGCCGGATCGCGGTGCACAGTCACCGTACCCGGGGTGAAGAGGTTGTCCTCCGTGGCGATCACATGGCCGGTCATCGGGACTCCAGAACGTCGAAAACGGTGTGCGGCGCATTGGACTGGTGGGCCGCGCGCCGGGCCATGGTGCGATAGGCCTCGGCGAGTGAATCGGGGGCGGTGCCGCCGGGCAGGGCGCGCAGCGCATCGAGATGAGCGGCGACCGCAGCGGCATCACCGCGGGCCACCGGGCCGGTCAGGGCGTCCCGGCCCAGATCGAGAACGTTTCGCAGGGAAGCGGTCACCAGCGGCCCCAGAATACGCTCGGCCAGGCGGACCGGATCGCCGTCCACGGTCGCGGCCCGGGCATTGCCCTCCGTGCCGCCGATCGCCGCCTCGAGCGCGGACACCGCATCGGTGACCAGGGCGATCAGGTGATTGGCGCCGTGGGCCAGCGCCGCGTGATAGAGCGTGCGGTCGGCCTCGGCGATGCGGACCGGCTCGCCACCCATCTCGAGGACGAGAGCCGAGGCGATGGCCTCCCCCACCTCGTCGGCGGCGGTGATCCCGAAACACGCCTGGGCCAGGCGTGCGACGTCGTCGGCGCTACCGACGAAGGTCATCGCCGGGTGGATGGCGAGGGGCAGCGCACCGAGCGCGGTGAGCGGGGCCAGCACGCCGACGCCGTGGGCGCCGGCGGTGTGCACCACCAGCGTGCGGGGTCGCAGTGCGCCGGAGTCGGCGATCCGTGCGACCACGTCGACGAGCTCGCTGTCGGGGACGGCGATGACCAGCAGTTCGGCACGGGCGACGACGTCGGCAAGGCCGAGGACGACCGATTCGGGAAGTCGCGTGGCGGCACGACGGCGCGACTGCGGCGACCGGGCGACGACGGCCCCGACAACGTGACCGACGCGCTCGAGAGCCTCGCCGAGTGCGGTGCCGACCCGTCCGGCGGACACGATCCCGACGGTCAGGCGGGCGGGGGTGGGCAGATTGGTGATACCGGGGATGGCGGCCGATCGGCCGGACCCTGATGCGGATACAACGGCACGCGCCACGTGGGCGTCGTCATTCGATGAGGTCACCGCTGTCCTCCGGGTCGTTCCAGTCCTGTGGGGCTGCCGAGAAGTCCCGGAGCGGTTCCGCGGGACGCCGACGGCGCAGGTACCAGACGTTGCAGGCCAAGGTTAGGCGTTCGGGAGCAGCCGGAGCCAATCGTGTGACAGGCATCACCGGCAGACGGGAGAACTCCCGCGGTCATCCGGTCCGGACGTCCACGGGAGTTCCCTGCGACGGTGTGTGGCGGGTCAGTCGCGCCGGCGACGACGCCCACCGGTGCGGTCGGCCTCCCGCAACTGCTTGAGCAGTTCGGCGACGGGCAGCCCGTTCGAATGGGCGGCGTCGGGGTCGTCCTCCGGGGTCTCTGCCGATGCCTCGGTGACGATCACGCCCGGCGCATCCGCATCACGGCGGCGTCGGCGACCGCCGGCGTCGGTGGTACCGGACTCCTCCTGCGGCACCTCGGGTGCCTCGGCGTCGGCTGCGCCCTCGTGCCGACCGTGGATCACCGGGAACGGCTGCGACGGCGGCCATTCGTCGGTGGGGGTGTCGTCGGCGGTCGCGTCCACGACGGGCAGGTCGGCAGACCCGGTGTCGGTCCGCTGCTCCTCGACGACGGTCGCGTCCTCGGTGTCATCGGCCGAGACATAGGGCGCATACGACGGGTACGACGGTTCCTCGCCCGACAGCGCGACCTCGGTGGCGATCCGTCCGGACAGCGGGTCGTCGGTGACCACCGGGATCACCTCGGTCATCTCGTTAGGGTCGACGTGACCCTGCAAGTGCCGGCCGTCGTCGGCGGTCGGGGCGGTCGCCGCGAAATCCCGCGCGGCCAGCAGGTCGTCGTCGTGCACACCGAATCCCTCGGGCGTCCCGAAGCGTTCCGGTTCCAGACCACTGCCGCCGATACCCGACGCGAGTTCACGGAGCTTCTCGTTCGGCAGGGCCACCTGATCGTCGGGCAGCGCCTCGCCGAGGAGTCGTTCCAGACTCGACCGCAGCGAGATCACCTGTTCCTTGAGGGCGATGAGTTCGGCACCGGACTCGGCGGCCACCTCCTTGCGGATGGTGGCCTCCACATCGAGTTCGTACTGTCGGCGGGCCGCGATCTCACGTTCGAGTTGCAGTTCGTACACCAGACGCAGGTCGCGACTCTTGGCCTCCGCGGACTCCGCCTGCTTGCGGAACCGGGTCACCAGGATCGCGCCGATCACCGCAGCCCACAACGCCGCGATGACGGCGAGCGAGCCGGCCACCGACAGCGAGTCGGTGAAGATCATGAGCACACTGGCCGCGAGCGCCAGGACGATCAACAGCCCGAGCAGCCATTGACCGACCGGGCGGCCGGAGCGGCGGGCGTCCGAGGAACGGCCGGATGAGGTCGTCATATCGACCCAACTTACCCGGTGGCCTCACCGATGCCGCACAAGCCCGGCGGAGAGTCACGATTCGTCGGTGGCCTCGATCACCCGGGTGGGGGTTACCGCTCGGTCAGTCCACTCAGGCCGGTCCGGGATGACCGTTCGAGGCCCCGTCGACCGAGTTCTCGGTCGGATCGTCGGGGGTCCGGCAGCAGAATTCCAGCCACAGCGCGGCCGCCGTCAAGACCACGCCACCGATCAGACCGATGACGGCGGCCGGGGTGTCGTGCTCGGCGGCGGTCACCCCGTGCCGGGTCAGCAGGAAGACCAGCAGCCCGGCCCACAGGCCGGTGGCGATCGCACCGAGGATCGACGACGCCTTCGCCAGGGCGACGACCCGGGCTGCGGTGAGGGGATGCAACTGGCCGCGAGCGCGGCCGACCTGGCGTCCCTCCACCCGGGCGCGGACGACGAACCCGGTGACCGCCTCGATGACGGCCAGGATGTAGAGCACGATCCCGGCCAGGGTCGGCAGCGGCGGCAGACTCGAGTAGTTGTAGCGCACCAGAATCCACGCGGTGATCCCGACGATCACCACGATGACGGCCAGGTCGAACGGCTTCGTCGGCCCCAGCCCGTGCTGTTCGTCGCCGTCCTGCGGGTTGCGACGCGGAGTGCTCATCACACGGCCCCGGACGGGATGTCGGTCGGCGCGTCGAGCCGACCGGCCGGACGCACACCCTCGCGGTCGGCGGACGGCAGTGCCGCGATCAGATCGTCCACGCGCTGCGGCCCGGACGGGGTCCACAGCATCGCGTCGGGATCGATCTCCAGCCACGGGACCAGGACGAATGCACGTTGCGCCGCGCGCGGATGCGGGAGGATCAGCACCGGATCGTCGCTGCGCACCGGGCCGGCGTCGTCGACGGTGATCACGTCGACGTCGAGGGTCCGCGGCCCCCATCGCACATCCCGCGTGCGATGTGCCGCCTGTTCGAGTTCGGCGCCACGCCGCAACCACTCCCGCGGAGTGCGGCTCCCCTCGACGATGAGGGTGATGTTGAGGAAGTCGTCCTGCTCGACGCCACCCCACGGAGCGGTGGCAAAGACCTGCGAGACGTCGACGAGCTCGTCGGCGAATCCATCCACCACCGAGCGCAGCGCTCCGCGCGCATCGCCCACGTTGGCCCCCGCAGAGAGCACCGCGCGACTCATCGTGGGGTCTTCCGGGAGCGGCGGGTCACCACCGCGACGTCGTCGAAGGCCAGCGGGATCGGCGCCGACGGTTTGTGGACCACCACCTCGCAGGCGGTGATCCGCTCGTCGGCCATCACCGTGTCGGCGACCTCGGCACCCACCGTCTCGATCAGGTTGCGCGGCGTTCCGGCGACGATGTCGTGCGCCTGTTGTGCCAGCGCCCCGTAGTCGACGGTGTCGGAGAGGTCGTCGGAGGCCGCTGCGGTCCGCAGGTCCAGCCACAGCGTGATGTCGACGATGAAGACCTGGCCGTCGGCCCGTTCGTGGTCGAAGACGCCGTGGTTACCGCGAACCCGCAGTCCCCGCAACTCGATCCGATCGGTCACCGACCCACCTCCGCCTGTCTCGACACGACTGTCCTGTCCGGGGCACCCGCACGCCGTACCGCCCCACGGCTCCGCCCGCCATCGCGCCAGGCCTGTGCCACCCGCACCGCGTCACGACTCGACGCGACGTCGTGGACCCGCACACCCCAGGCGCCACCGGCCGCCGACAACGTGCTGATCGCCGCGGTGGCGGCCTCACGCCCGGCGGGCGGGCGGGCGGTCCCGTCGACGGCGAGCAACGATCCGAGGAAACGCTTGCGTGACGCCCCGATGAGCACCGGGAAACCCAGCCCGACGAAGGTCGGCAGCGCATGCAGCAGTGCCCAGTTGTGGTCGGCGGTCTTGGCGAACCCCAGGCCCGGATCGAGGACGATGTTCTCCGGGGCGACGCCCGCGCTGACCGCGGCGTCGACCTGCCCCAGCAACTCCCGGGTCACCTCGGCCACCACGTCGTGATAGCCGCCGCGATCGTCGACCCGGTGGGTGAAACGTCGACCGGCGTCGGCGTCGGTCTGCGCGGGCCGCCAGTGCATCAGCACCCATGGCAGCCCGGCGTCGGCCATCACCTTCGCCATGTCGGGATCGGCGCGCCCGCCCGAGACGTCGTTGACGATCGTGGCCCCGGCCTCGATCGCGGCGGCCGCCACCGACGCGCGCATGGTGTCCACCGAGATCACCGCACCGGCATCGACCAGCGCCGAGATCACCGGAGTCACCCGCTGGGCCTCGATCGACGGGTCGACGCGGATCGCACCGGGCCGGGTCGACTCGCCACCCACATCGATCAGGTCGGCCCCGTCGGCGAGCAGTTCGATCCCGTGCGCGATGGCGGCGCCCGTGTCGAGGAAGCGCCCCCCGTCGGAGAACGAATCGGCGGTCACGTTGACCACACCCATCACCAGGGTGCGGTCCGCGCTGGGTAGTCGGTTCACCGGGTGATGAGGTCCAGTGCCTCGCCGCGGGAGACCGCGCTGGTCTTGAACAGTCCGCGCACCGCCGACGTGGTGGTGCTGGCGCCGGGCTTACGGATACCGCGCATCGCCATACACAGGTGCTCGGCCTCGATCACCACGATCACCCCGCGCGGATCGAGTCGGCGCACCAGTGCGTCGGCGATCTGACTGGTCAGGCGCTCCTGCACCTGCGGTCGCTTGGCGTACAGATCCACCAGGCGCGCCAGCTTCGACAGGCCGGTGACCTGCCCGCTCACCCCGGGGATGTATCCCACATGGGCCACTCCGTGGAAGGAGACGAGGTGGTGCTCGCAGGTGGAGTACATCGGGATGTCCTTGACCAGGACCAACTCGTCGTGATCCTCGTCGAACGTGGTCGCGAGCACCTCGTCCGGGTCGGTGTAGAGACCGGCGAACATCTCGCGATAGGCGTTGGCGACGCGGGTCGGGGTACGCACCAGACCTTCGCGGTCGGGGTCCTCCCCGACCGCGAGGAGCAGCTCTCGCACGGCCGCCTCGGCACGCTGTTGATCGAAGGCGTGCCGCTCCCCTGCGGCTGCGGCACCCTTCGACGTCGACGAGGAATCCACCCGAACCTCGTGACCGTTACTGCTGATCGTCATCGATCGACCCTTCAGGCGCCGTTACCGTTCGCGCCGTTGCCGTTCGGCCCGTAACCGCCGGGGCCCTGACCGGGATGGCCGTACTCGCCACCCCCGTGACCGTTCGTTCCGTGCTGGGGAGTCCCGTTCTGAGGAGTCGGTTGCTGGGGAGTCCCGTGCTGGGGTCCGCCCGGTTCCTGCCCGCGGGGCGGCCAGCCCGGCGCCGACCAGTCACGCGGGGCACCGTAGTCGGGCCACGTCCCCGGCTGGCCGGGGGCGCCCGGGGTCGGCTGCGCGGGATACGGCTGGGGCTGGGCCGGATACCCGCCCGGCGCGGCCTGCGGCGGATAGACCGGCGCACCGGGGGCTGGGGCGCCCGGGTAGGGCGCCGGTACGGCCGCGGTGCCCGCGCCGATCGGCTCGGCGACCTTCTCCGGAGTCGGCGGCGGCCACGGCTCGCCACGCTCCATCGCCAGCTCACCCGGGGTCTTCACCGGCGGCTTGTCGCTCGGGGTGCGATCCCCGAAGTCGTTGAACGCGGTGATCCGCGGTCGCTTCTCGACCTGGGTGAAGATCTTCTCCAGATCCTTGCGGGTCAGCGTCTCCTTCTCGAGGAGCTGGCTGGCGAGCACGTCGAGGGTGTCGCGGTACTCCGACAGGATCGCCCACGCCTCGGTGTGCGCGGCCTCGATGAGGCGGCGCACCTCCTCGTCGATCTCGCCGGCGACCCCGGCCGAGTAGTCACTCTGGGTGCCCATCGAGCGACCCAGGAAGGGATCACCCTGTTCCTGCCCGTAGCGAACCGCACCGAGGCGGGCACTCATGCCGTACTCGGTGACCATCGCGCGGGCGATCTTGGTGGCCTGATCGATATCCGATGACGCACCGGTCGTCGGTTCGTGGAAGACCAGCTCCTCGGCCGCACGTCCGCCCATCGCCATCACCAGACGCGCGATCATCTCCGAGCGCGTCATCAGTTCCTTGTCCTGCTCGGGCACGGCGAGCGCATGCCCACCGGTGCGCCCACGCGCCAGGATGGTGACCTTGTAGATGGGGTCGAGATCCGGCATCGCCCAGGCGGCGAGGGTGTGTCCGCCCTCGTGGTAGGCGACGACCTTCTTCTCGTGCTCGCTGATGATCCGGCTCTTGCGGCGCGGTCCGCCGATCACACGGTCGACGGCCTCCTCGAGCATCGGTGCGGTGATCGACGACGCGTTCTCACGCGCGGCCAGCAGGGCCGACTCGTTGACCACGTTGGCCAGGTCGGCACCGGACATGCCGGGGGTGCGCTTGGCCAGTCCGTCGAGGTCGGCGTCGGGATCGATCGGTTTGCCCTTGGCGTGCACCTTGAGGATCGCACGACGACCGGCGATGTCGGGATTGCCGACCGGGATCTGGCGGTCGAATCGACCGGGACGCAGCAGCGCCGGGTCCAGGATGTCGGGGCGGTTGGTGGCCGCGATCAGGATGATGCCCGACCGGTCGCCGAAGCCGTCCATCTCGACCAGCAACTGGTTCAGCGTCTGCTCACGCTCGTCGTGTCCGCCGCCGAGGCCTGCGCCTCGCTGGCGACCGACGGCGTCGATCTCGTCGACGAAGATGATGCACGGGCTGTTGTTCTTGGCCTGCTCGAACAGGTCACGCACGCGGGACGCACCGACACCGACGAACATCTCGACGAAGTCCGAGCCGGAGATGGTGAAGAACGGCACCCCGGCCTCGCCGGCGACGGCACGCGCGAGCAGCGTCTTACCGGTGCCGGGCGGGCCGTAGAGCAGCACACCCTTGGGGATCTTGGCGCCGAGCGCCTGATACCGCGCGGGGTTCTGCAGGAAGTCCTTGATCTCGTAGAGTTCCTCGACCGCCTCGTCCGCACCGGCGACGTCGGCGAAGGTCGTCTTGGGCATGTCCTTGCTGAGCTGTTTGGCCCGGGACTTGCCGAAGCCCATCACGCCGCCGCGGCCACCGCCCTGCATTCGGCTCATCACGAAGAAGAACAACCCGAACAGGATCAGCATCGGCAGGATGAAGATCAACAGCTGCCAGATCACCGACTGTTCGTTGACGTTGGTCTGGTAGGGCGCGCCGGTGGCCTTGACGTCGTTGAAGATCTCTTCACTCGCCGCCGACGGGTAGCGGGTGCTGATCTTGGTGGCCTCTTTGTTGTCACCCACCTTGACCGGCGTGTTGGTCTCGATCCGCAGTTGCTGCTCGCGGTCGTCGATCTGGATGGACTTGGTGTTCTTGACGTTGAGCTGCGTCAACGCGACCGACGTGTCCACGGCGGTGTAGTCGCGATCGCCGTCGCGCCACACGCTCCAGCCCCAGAAGGCCAGCACGATGACCGCCACGATGGCGAGATTGCGGAAGACTGTCTTGCGGTTCATGCGTGTAGGTGCAGGGCCGGCGCCACCGCCGTTCCCATTGTCCTTCCCATCGACTTATTGACAAAGGCTACCGGTCAACGAAGGAGGAGGGAAAACTGTTCCTTCCAGCCCCGACGCTACTGGTACACCGAGGGGCGGAGGCGGCCGATGAACGGAAGATCGCGGTAGCGTTCGGCGTAGTCGAGTCCGTACCCGACGACGAAGTCGTTGGGTATGTCGAACCCGACATCTGCGACGTCGACCGAGGCCCGCACGGCGTCGGGCTTGCGCAGCAGGGTGCACACCTCGAGCGACCGCGGCGAGCGGGTGGCGAGGTTCTTCAGCAGCCATGACAGGGTCAGTCCCGAGTCGATGATGTCCTCGACGATCAGCACGTCACGACCGGCGATGTCGCGGTCGAGGTCCTTGAGGATGCGCACGACCCCCGACGACGATGTGGACGAGCCGTAGCTCGACACCGCCATGAACTCCATCTGAGAAGGAATGGGCAGCGCACGGGCGAAGTCGGTCATGAACATGATCGCGCCCTTGAGGACGCCGATCAGCACCAGATCCTCGTCGATGTCCTGGTACCGGGCGGCCACCGACTCGGCCAGCTCGGCGGTCCGGGCCCTGATCTGTTCCTCACTGATCAGGACCGCTTCGATGTCGTCGCCATAGTGATGTTCGATCTCGTTCGCCACGTGTCCAGCTTGTCATGCCGTCACGATTCCCCGGCACGGACCGGGCGACCCGAATCCCGCTCGGGGTCCTCCACGTGATGTACACCACCCTCACCCAGTCGGCCATGGGCGTCACAGTCGAATAACAGAACTCACCACGCGCCTCATCCACCGCATTCTCTGCCGACCGCCGACGATATCGGCGAAGAATCCTGACCCGGATGAAGAACCGATCGCCCATCGGCGTGAACAGGCGTTCCCATCACTGTTGCCGACAACACGATCGCGCCGAACATCCGCGGTCCCGACACCCGGCCGGGGTCGATCACCGACACCCCGGCAACAGGACGACCATGACCCCACCGTTCCCGGCGACATCGGTCGCACCCCGCCGAGTGGTTCACCGAATCCAGGTCATCACAATGCTTTTCGTCGGAATCTCGCTTGTGATCCCGCTTTCTGACGCCGGGCGGGCACAGGCCGGGTCCCCACCCGATCCGGTCGGTTGGACGGTCTCGAGAACCGGTGCGCAGGTAACCGTCGAGCTCACCCACGGAGCATTCCGGCAGACCGGGAATTCACTGTCCCTCCTCGACGATTCCGGGACGGCCGTCGCCCGACTCCCGTTGACCTACCGCCTGGAATACGGCGAGTTCCCGATCGCTGTGTCGATATCGGGTGATTCGGCCACCCTGACGCCGTCACGGAATCCCGCCCGAGCCCGGGCGCTGGACCCGACGCAGGTCGATGCCGTCCGCTGGGCCGCCAAGAAGCAGTCCAGCCCGCCGCGGACCAGACAGGAACGCGACGACCAGGCGCTGGCGCGGTTCAACCAACAGCTGATGGCCGGGATGACCGTCTCGACCATCGTCGGCATCGTGCTCGGCGTCGTGATCGGCGCGATCGTGGGTTGTATCCCCGGACTCGCCCTCGCCGGGGTCGGCTGTATCCCCGGACTCGCCCTGGGCGCGACCGTCGGCAGCATCGTCGGCACCGTTCTCGGTGGTGGCGGCAGCCTCATCGTCGCCGCGTGGCAGTACTTCCAGACCATCAACTCGCCGTTCGTCCCACCGCCCCGCTGATCGACCGCTTCGTTCATCCCGCTTCACCCATCCCACCTCGCCGACCCCGCCCCGCCCCTCCCGCGGGCCCGCCCGGCCGGGCCACCCCGTCGGCCGGGTTGCACCGTCGGCCGCGTCCAGTTCCCCTCCTCGGGACGGCTTCGTCCCGTCGTGGACCTTGACAGCCCGTCTTGTTGAATCTACGTTCACTGGTGTTGAACATTCCTTCACACGCTTCGGAGGCGCGATGACCATCACCGCGACAACCCACTCCCTCGAGACCCTCCGGGTCGACGTGACCGACGGCATCGCCGTCGTGACCATCGATCGACCAGAGGTCCGCAACGCCATCAACGCGCAGGTCCAGGCCGACCTGCGCACCGTCCTCGACGACGTCCGTACCGATGACGCGGCCGGAGCGGTGATCCTCACCGGCTCCGGGGAGAAGGCCTTTGCCGCGGGCGCCGACATCGGTCAGCTCCGCAACTACTCCCTGCACACCGGCCTGGCGTCGACGATGCAGCGGCTCTACGACGAGGTCGAGGCCTTCGAGAAGCCCACCATCGCCGCGGTCAACGGCTACGCCCTCGGTGGCGGATGCGAGCTGGCGATGGCCTGTGACATCCGAATCGCTTCCACCGCAGCCCGATTCGGCCTCCCCGAGACCACCCTGTCGGTACTTCCGGGCGCCGGCGGCACCCAGCGGATGGCACGCCTGATCGGCGTCGGGCGGGCCATCGACCTCATCCTCACCGGTCGCATGCTCACCGCCGACGAGGCACTGGCCACCGGTCTGATCACCCAGATCGCCGCCACCGACGACCTCCTGTCCGATGCCCGCGACCTCGCCCGCACCATCTTGCGCAAGGGCCCTCTCGCGGTCCGGCTCGCCAAGCTGGTGATCCGCTCCGGGATGGACGCCGATCAGCGCACCGGCCAGGTGGTCGAGCGCCTCGCCCAGGCACTGCTCTACACCACCGACGACAAGCGTGAGGGCGCCGAGTCGTTCCTGGCCAAGCGCACCCCGGAATGGACCGGACGATGAAGGTCGATACAACAGGGACGATCGATACGACAGGGACGATCGATACGGCCGGCAACACCGATACGACCGGCAACACCGATACGACCGGCAACACCGATACGACCGGCAACACCGATACGACCGGCAACACCGATACGACCGGCAACACCGATACGACGGGGAGCACCGGGCCGACGATGCGGGTCCTGGTCGCCGGGGCCGGTGCGATGGGGTCCCAGATCGCCATGGTCACCGCACTCGCCGGTCACGCCGTCACGCTCTACGACCTCGATCCGGCGATGCTCGAGAGTTCTGTCGCCGCCCTGCGCGGTCGGATGGCCTCGCAGGTCACCAAGGGCCGGCGGACCGCCGGCGACGTCGATGCCGCACTCGCCCGTCTCACCACCACCACAACGCTCGCCGGTGACGTCGACCTCGTGATCGAGGCGATCGTCGAGAAGCTCGAGATCAAGCGGCAGTTCTTCGCCGATGTCGACGCCCTGTGCGGCCCCGGGACCATCCTGGCCAGCAATTCCTCGAGTTTCGTGCCGTCGGCGATGGCGACGGCCACCCGCCGCCCCGACCGATTCGTCAATCTGCACTTCTTCAACCCGGCGCTCGTCATGCGCTGCGTGGAGGTGGTGCGCGGACCGCAGACCAGCGACGAGACCACCGCGACCGCCGTCGCCTTCGTCGAACAGATCGGCAAGCTGCCGGTGGTCCTCGACAAGGAGATTCCCGGTTTCGTGGCCAACCGCCTCCTGAACGCGGTGCGCGACGAGGCGCTGGCCCTCTACGAGGGCGGGTACGCCGGCATCGAGGCCATCGACACCGCCGCACGCACGGCGCTCGGCTATCCGATGGGTCCGTTCGAGCTGATGGACCTCACCGGCATCGACATCGGCTATCACACCAAGATGGGCCGCTTCGCCGAGACCGGCGATCCGGCCGATGCCCCGTCGGCCACCGTGTCCACGCTGGTCGAGCGCGGCGACCTGGGCCGAAAGACCGGCCGCGGGTTCTACCTCTACGACGACACCGGAGCGCGTGTCGGAAAGGCGATCTGATGGATCTCACCCTCACCGAGGAACAGGTGGCATTCCGCACGCTGGCACGCGACTTCCTGGACAAGGAGGTCGTACCGCACCGCGTGGAGTGGGATCGGCGTGAATCCGTCGACACCGCAGTGATTCCCAAGCTCGGCGAACTCGGCTTCTTCGGGCTGACCATCCCCGAGGAGTACGGCGGCCTGGGCGGCGACTACGTCACCTACTGCATCGGCATGGAGGAACTCGGCCGCGCCGACTCCTCCGTCCGCGGCATCGTGTCGGTGTCGATGGGTCTGTTCGGCAAGGTCGTGCTCTCCCACGGCACGGAGGAACAGAAACAACGGTGGCTGCCGGGTATCGCCAACGGCACCCTGCTCGGGTGTTTCGGCCTCACCGAACCCGACAACGGTTCGGACCCGTCGAACCTCACCACGCGGGCGGTGCGCGACGGATCGGACTGGGTGATCAGCGGCTCCAAGATCTTCATCACCAACGGCACCTGGGCGGATGTGTGCGTGGTGTTCGCCCGCACCGGCGGCCCGGGCGCCAAGGGGATCTCGGCCTTCCTGGTCCCCACCGATTCCCCGGGTTTCGGCCGCACCGAGATCCACGGCAAGCTGGGGCTGCGCGGCCAGGCGACCGCCGAACTCCACTTCGACGGTGTCCGGGTGCCCGCCGATGCGATGCTCGGTGACGAGGGACAGGGCTTCTCGATCGCCATGCACTCTCTCGACAAGGGACGCGTGTCGGTGGGTGCGGGGTGCACCGGCATCATCGCGGGCTGCCTGGACGCCCTGGTGTCCTACACGACCGAGCGCCGCCAGTTCGGACGTCCGATCGCATCGTTCCAGATGATCCAGGACATGATCGCCGAGGTGTCGGTGGACGCAGACTGCGCCCGTCTCCTCACCTGGCGTGCCGCCGACCTGATCGAGCGGGGCGAGCCGTTCGGCACCGAGGCGTCGAAAGCCAAGCTGTTCGCCTCCGAGAAGGCCGTCAAGGCAGCCAATCTCGCGATCCAGGCATTCGGCGGATACGGCTACGTGGACGAGTACCCGGTACAGAAGTACATGCGCGACGCCCGCGTGATGACCCTGTACGAGGGCACCAGCCAAATCCAGAAGCTGCTGATCGGCCGCGCCGAGACCGGCATCTCCGCGTTCCTCTGAGGGTGGAGACCGCGGGCGGCCTTCCAGAACCGTTCCTCGCGACGAGGCGTGTCGACACCTCCACCAGCCGACGTCGACAACCCGACCACCCCCGACACCGGCAACAGAGGTTTCGACACGGGTCCTCGCGAAGCTCGGTCCCGGCTCAACCACCAACGCCCAGTTGATGGTTGAGCCGACGAGGAGCGCAGCGACGAGGCGTGTCGAAACCTCCACCAGCCGACGTCGACAACCCAACCACCCCCGACACCGGCTACGAACATCCTCGGCCCACCAGGTTTCGACACGGGTCCTCGCGAAGCTCGGTCCCGGCTCAACCACCACAGGATGTCCCGGTTGTGGCTCAACCACCACAGGATGGCCCAGTTGTGGCTCAACCACCAACGCCCAGTTGATGATTGAGCCGACGAGGAGCGCAGCGACAAGACGCGTCGAAACCTCCACCAGCCGACCTCGACAACCCAACCACCCCCGACACCGGCTACGAACATCCTCGGCCCACCAGGTTTCGACACGGGTCCTCGCGAAGCTCGGTCCCGGCTCAACCAC
>NZ_JBSFRM010000034.1:33649-48227 GCF_053589235.1 Gordonia sp. NPDC003376
ACCACAGGATGTCCCGGTTGTGGCTCAACCACCACAGGATGGCCCAGTTGTGACTCAACCACCAACGCCCAGTTGATGGTTGAGCCGACGAGGAGCGCAGCGACGAGGCGTGTCGACACCTCCACCGGCCGACCCCGAATCGCAACCACCTCGGGGCGGTCACGTCCCGACGCAAGACAACAGTGGTGCTCAGCGAGGCAGGTCGGTGATCGTCACACGGTCGCCGGCCTGTTGCACCACGCGACGATACTGCGGGGTCCCGCCGATCGCGACGTGCCCACGGGTGTGACCGGCGATCAGGGCGTCGACGGCACCGATCACCCTACTCGTGGGCCCGGTGGCCCCGACGTCGTGCAACCATCGACGGATCACCCTGGTGCGTAAGGCATCCGGGAGGACGACGAGGTCGCCGACCACCAGATCCATCGAATCGCCACCGGATCGCGCGTCGCGGTAAGCCTTCTCGGCGAGGGCGTCGAGGGCGTCGTTGTCGGCTCGCAGCGCGGATGCCGTGCGCGCCAACGCCGCCACCGCACCACCGTGCAGTACGTCCTCGAGCAGCGGGAGTACCTCCGCGCGAATCCGGACCCGGGTGAAACGCGGGTCGCGGTTGTGCGGGTCGGCGTGTGGCGCCAGGCCCCAGTCGGTGCAGGCGCCGACCGTGTCGGCGCGGCGCAATCCCAGCAGGGGCCTACCCCACGGCTCCGACCACGGCCGCATCCCGGCGATCGAGCGCGCCCCGGAACCCCGGGCCAGGCCGAGCAGGACCGTCTCCGCCTGATCATCCATGGTGTGCGCCAACAATACCGGCAGCCCGTTCCGCGCCTTCTCGAGTGCGGTGTATCGCGCCTCCCGGGCTGCGGCCTCCATCCCACCGTCGTGGCCCACCGACACCTCGAGGACCTCGGCGCGTGCCCCGACGGCACGGGCTGCCCGTGCCGCGGCGTCGGCGACGTGCGCCGATCCGTGCTGCAGCCGATGATCGACGACGAGCGCCCGCACCGACAGCCCGGCGTGCACCGCAGCCGCGGTGAGCGCCAACGAGTCCGGCCCGCCGGACAGCCCGACACAGACGTCGTCGGTGCGCAGATGGTCGGTCGCGAATGCCACGACCGCCCGGGTCACAACACCCGCGCGATCCATCTCGCCGGTTCGTCGATCTCGTCGGGCAAGGGCATGGTCTCGGCGGAGGTCCAGATGGTGTTGAAGCGGTCCATCCCGACTGTCGACACCACCTCGTCGACGAACGCCTTGCCCCGGATGTACTGCGCCAGTTTTGCATCCATGCCGATCAGGGCGCGGATGATGCGCTGCACCGGATTTCGCGGTCCGGTGCGCCGCTTGTCGAAGGCCGCACGGATGGCGGCCACCGTGGGCACCTGCGCCGGCCCCACGGCGTCCATCACGTGGTCGGCGTGGCCTTCCAGCAGGGTGCCGAGCATCAGCATCCGGTTGAGGGCGTCATACTGCTCGGGGCTCTGCAGCAACTGCATCGCGCCGATCACACCCTTCTCGCGGGGCCGGTCGCCGCGGAGCATATCGGTGACCCGGGTGGCCAACTCCCCCACCGACTCCCCGGTCTCCGAGGTGAGGATCGCGATGTTGTCCAGCATGTAGTCACGCAGCCACGGATTTGCCGAGAACTGCACGCGATGGGTCACCTCGTGGAGACACACCCACAGCCGGAAGTCCGACGGCACCACCTTCAGGGCGCGTTCGACGCCGACGATGTTGGGCAGCACCAACATCAGGACGCCGGGATCGTCGGACCCCTCGGGCCCGGCCGAGAACGGGTCGTACTGGCCGAGGATCGCCGAGGAGAGGAAGGCCAGCAGCCCCGAGGCCTGCAGTCCGCCGATCCGGCCGGAGAGACCCGGGGAGGGGTCGGGGCCGTCGATCGCGCCGGACAGCATCGACCGCATCGACAACGCCGCCGCATCGATCCACTCGTCGCGTTCGAGGACTCGCGCGGCGGGGACGGCGAGACCGTCGGCCAGACCGGTGACCTCACGGACCGGACCCTCGGCGCGGACCGCGGCGTCGGCGAGCTCGGACCGCGCCGCATCGCGAGTGTAGGCGGTCATCCTGGGGCCGGGCCGCGAGAGGCGTTTGCCGACCCCCGCGGCGAGACCCCAGTCGATCTTGGCCCCCACCAGGTCCGGGTGCAGGGCCCGGACCGAACCGGACAGACCTGGGCCGGACCGGGCCGAACCGGAGGGGGAAACCTCGGTGGACGTGCTGTCTGTGCTCATCGGCATCCGCACTCTCTCAAATCACCCGGGATCGCATCGAGTGCCGGACGCGCATCGGTGGGCGAGGTTCCACCCGACATCAACGCGAAGGACAACACACGCCCGTCGACGGTCTGGACTATCCCGGTCAACGAACTGACCCCGGTCAGTGTTCCGGTCTTGGCGCGCACCCACCCCGCGCCGGGGTTGGTGTCGGCGTCGAAGCGGTCGGCGAGCGTACCGGTGCCGGCGGCGATGGGTAGTCCGTCGAGCATCGGCCGTAGTTTGTCGTCGATGTCGACCGACGGCGCCCCGGCCGCGGTGGACGTACTGCCCGGCGACGTGGCCGGTTCGGTCGGCCCACTCGCCGCGGCCATCAACTCGTCGAGCACCGAGGCCGGGACGAGGTTGCCGTAGGACAGCCCCGACGAATCGGTGAGGGTGACGCCGGTGGTGCGGATACCGTTGTCCGCCAAGGTCTTCACCACCGCGTCGGCGCCGCCGGCGAGGGTGGCGGGACCCCCGCGCGCCACCGACAACTCGATCGAGAGCGTCTCGGCGAGCACGTTGTCGGAGAAGCGCATCATGTCGTTGACGCGGGTCACCAGCGGCGCGGAGGTGACCGTCGCGATGGTGCGGGCGCCGGCCGGGGCGGTGGCCTCGGTGACGTCGGTGGACACCCCGAGCGCCTCGGCGAGGGCCTGACCGGCGGCGATCCCGGGATCGACGACGCGCGGCGAGTACTCGTCGAGCGGCTTGGTCCGTGCACCGTCCACCATCAGCGACTCGATCGGGGCGATGTCACCGCCGGCGATGTCCCGGCGATCCCAGGTGGAGTCCATGGTGGGTCCGCTGAACGCGCCCAGGTCCACCGCCACCGACGACACCTCGACGCCGGACCGCCGGATCTGGTCGGCGAGGTCGGCGATGCGCGAGGGCTCGGTGTAGAAGGTCTCGGCACCGGTGGGTTGCGCCGACAACGTCGGGTCGCCGGCGCCCTTGATGATCACCCGGCCGCCGGTACCGACCACCACGGTGGTGCTGATCCGCTTGTCGTGCGGCAGGGCGAGGAGCACCGCCGACGCGGTGAGGATCTTGGCGTTGGACGCGGGTGTGCGCGGACGGTCGGCACCCTGTGACCACAGCACGGTTCCGGTCAGCGAATCGCTGATCTGGCCGGTCAGGGTGCCCAGCGCCGGGCTCTTCAGGGATGCGGCGATGGCGCGGCCCACCCCGGCGGCGGTGGGTTGCGGAGCTGCGGCCGACACGGCCGCGATCTGCGGATTCACGGTGATCGCGGCGGGGCGGTCCGGGGTACCCGGCGGCAACGGTTCGGGCTTGGTCACTTCGCGGTAGGTGACCACCGATCCGATGGCGATCACCGCGACCAGGATCACCGTGAGCAGAGACCACACGATCCGACGACCTCGCCGCCGCGGCCGATTCGCGGGAGCGGGTCCGCGTTGTGTGCCCACACATCCTCCGGGTCTCGAACGTCGACGCAACGCCTCCCACAGTATCGTTGAGCCCGACCATTGCCACGATCAAGGAGGAAGCGTGGAATTCGATGTGACCATCGAGATCCCGAAGGGTAGCCGCAACAAGTACGAGGTCGACCACGAGACCGGGAAGATCTACCTGGACCGGTACCTCTACACCGCCTTCGGCTACCCCACCGACTACGGCTACATCGACAACACCCTCGGCGAGGACGGCGACCCGCAGGACGCGCTGGTCCTGCTGCCCGAGTCGGTCTACCCGGGCGTCATCGTCAAGTCGCGCATCGTCGCGATGTACACGATGACCGACGAGGCCGGCGGCGACGACAAGCTGCTGTGCGTCCCGGCCGGTGACGTCCGCTGGGATCACATCCAGGACCTCGGCGACGTCCCGGAGCACGAGCTCAAGGCCATCGCGCACTTCTTCGAGCACTACAAGGACCTCGAGCCCGGCAAGGAGGTCACCCCCGGTGGCTGGGTCGGCCGCGAAGAGGCCGAGAAGGTCGCACAGGCCTCGGTGGAGCGTTTCGGCTCACACTGAGCGCCCCGTCGGCGACAGACACCGCTGCCCACGACCGGAGAAGGTCGTGGGCAGCGGTGTCTGGACCGAATCCGTCGTCTGGACCGGATCGTGGCGATCAGTCGACCGGGGTACCCTCGGGCGCACCGATCGGGCGTCCCCGCCGCAGGGGCAGCTCCTTCCAGGTGACGGTGCCGAGGATCGCGAGCAGCGACACGATCGACACGGTCAGGAACACGGTGTCCATCGAGTCGGCGAACCCGGTCATGATCGGCTGCGAAAGACTGTCGGGCAGTTTCGCGATCACCGAGGTGTCACTCATCACGCTGTCGGCGGAGCCGCTTCCGGTGTCGCTGCCCTGACCAGGATTCTGCGCGGCCTCGACCAGTGCCTGCCCGAACGCCTTGACCTGCGGATCGTCGGAGCCGACGGCCTCGACGACCCCCGCCGAGAAGCCCGGTTGGTGGGCGGCGGCGGTCATCTGGTCGGAGATGTTGGGTCCGGTCAGTGAGAACAGCAGGGAGAAGAACACCGCGACGCCGAGGGTGGCCCCGATCTGCCGGAAGAAGGTGGCGGTGCCGGTCGACAACCCCATGTCCTTGGGCGGCAGGATGTTCTGCATCGCCAGGGTGATCGGCTGCATCAGGTTGCCCAGTCCGAAGCCGAGGAGTGCGGCGTACACCATCACCAGCCACACCGGTGTGGACGTGGTGATCAGGTGCAGGAGGAAGGTCGCGATGGTGATCAGCACCGATCCGACGATGGTGAAGATCTTGTAGCGCCCGGTCCGCGAGATCAGCTGACCGGACACGATCGACCCGCTCATCAGGCCGACCACCATGGGCAGCATCTGCAATCCGGCGACCATCGGACTCGACCCGCGCAGTACCTGGAAGTACTGCGGCAACATCGAGATCCCACCGAACATCACCGCGCCGACGACCATCGAGATGACGATGCCCTGGGCGAACACCCGGTTGCCGAACACGCGCAGCGGGATCAGCGCGTCGTCGCCCATCTTCTTCTCGATCCAGATGAACACGGCAAGCCCGATCACACCGATCGCGTAGCAGAGCACGGCCCGTCCCGACCACCAGCCCCAGATCCGGCCCTGTTCGGCGACGATCAGCAGCGGTGCGACAGTCACTGCGAGCGCGGTGGCACCCCAGTAGTCGGTGCGGGTTCCGGTGCCCTTGTTCTGGTCGTAGTTGAGCACCGCGTACACCACGAACAGCGCGATGATGCCGATCGGGACGTTCACCAGGAACACCCAGCGCCAGCCGGAGATCCACAGGATCGACGACTGACCGGCGAAGAAGCCACCGAGCACCGGGCCGAGCACCGAGGACGTGCCGAACACGGCCAGGAAGTAGCCCTGGTACTTGGCACGTTCACGCGGCGGGACGATGTCACCGATCGTGGTCAGTGCCAGGGTGAACAGACCACCGGCACCGAGGCCCTGCAGGGCGCGGAACCCGGCCAGCATGTACATCGAGGTCGCCATGGAACACAACAGGGAGCCGACGACGAAGATCGAGATGGCGAGCAGGAAGAACGGCTTGCGTCCGTAGATGTCGGAGAGCTTGCCGTACAGCGGCGTGACGATGGTCGAGGTCACGAGGTAGGCAGTGGTGACCCAGGCCTGCATGTCGTAGCCGTGCAAGTCGTCGGCGATCGTGCGGATGGCGGTGGAGACGATGGTCTGGTCCAGCGCGGCCAGGAACATGCCGATCATCAGGCCGGCCATCACGGTGAGGATCTGCCGGTGGGTCAGCCCCGCACCGGCGTGTTCGTCCTCGGCGGCTGCGGGTGTGGCCGCCCGTGTGGGGTTGTCGGTCATCGTGATCCTTTCGAGGCGTGGTCGGTGGACGTCCCGGGGCCATCGGGTCGCCCGCAGTCGGGCACGAGGAAGGTCTCGGCGGCGTCGACGAAGCGGGCGAGCAGCGTCACCAGGGTGGCGAGCTCGTCGTCGGTCCAATCACCCATGGCACGGTTCATGGCCTCGCGTCGGATCGAGCGCATGGCCTCGACGCGGTCCCGACCGGCGTCGGTGATGACCAGCAGGGTGGCGCGACCGTCGGCGGGATCGGCCTCACGGCGCACCAGCCCGAGGTCGACGAGTGCTGCGACGTGCCTGCTCACCGTCGACGGGTCGGCGGCGAGCTGTGCGGCGAGTTCCCGGGACCGCATGGGGTTGTGGGAGAGCGGGAACAGCGCCTTGAAGGCGGCGGTCTCCACCTCGCCCGCCGATGTCCGGAAGGTGGTGTGGACAGCCCGTTCGCGGAAACGGACGAACCGGATCAGACTGTCGAACAGCTGGTCCATGAGTTGGGGGTCGAGCATGCCGGAATCCCGTCCAGGAGTGAAATGTCCGATTTACGTGCAATGAGCAACTAGTTGTGGTAAGCAATTAGTTGGCGCCAGCAAGTATGCGCCCCGATTCGACGTAGGGCAACACCCCACTAGGATCAGAACTCGTGACCCCGCAGCCGCCGCCGCCCCACTCAGGTACTCGCCCCCACTTCACTTCCATGCCTGACCTGGCGCTTCGCGATCTCGGTGGCGCAGTGGTGTGGTGCAACGACGACCTGTTCGCCGAGACCCAGAACCTGATCAAGACCGGCCCGGCGGAATACCGGCCTGCGACGTTCGGACACAAGGGCCAGGTCTACGACGGCTGGGAGACCCGCCGACGACGCAGCGACGGCGTCGACCAGGCGATCGTGCGCCTCGGCGCCCCCGGCGTGGTGTACGGCGTCGTTGTCGACACCTCGTGGTTCAAGGGCAACTACCCGCCGCTCATCTCGGTGGAGGCCACCGCCGTGGAGGGTGTGCCGTCGGTGCAGCAGCTCCTCGATGACGCCGAGTGGACCACCATCGTCGACAAGAGCCCGGTGGACGGCGACACCCGCAACCCGTTCAAGGTCGACGCCACCAACCGTTTCACCCACGTGCGGCTCACCATGCATCCCGACGGCGGGGTCGCCCGATTCCGGGTGCACGGCCGCGGCGTCCCCGATCCCGCGTTCTTCCGCTACGGGCACTTCGATCTGGCCGCGCTGGAGAACGGCGGCCTGATCACCGCGTGTTCCAACATGTTCTACAGCTCGCCCAACAACCTGCTGATGCCCGGCCGCGCCCGGCACATGGGTGAGGGCTGGGAGACCTCGCGCCGCCGCGACGACGGTAACGACTGGGTGCAGGTGCGCCTGGCCGGACAGGGCCGCGTCAGCCTGGTGGAACTCGACACCAGCTACTTCCTGGGCAACGCCCCCGGCTCGGCGATGGTCCGCGGCCGTGACGGCGAGACCGGCGAATGGTTCGAGGTGTTGCCGCGCACCGATCTGCAGCCCGACACCCGGCATCGGTTCGTCATCGACCTCGACCGTCCGATGACCGAGGCCAGGATGGATGTGTTCCCCGACGGCGGCATGGCCCGGCTCAAGCTCTACGGCGTGCTCACCGACGACGCCGAGACCGCACTGATCGAGCAGTGGGAGCGCGGCGAGGCCTGACCGGGAACACCTGGGAGAACCGACGACACAAGCGCGGCAAGACCGGAGGTCTTGCCGCGCTTGTCCATGGGATGTCCGTATCCGCGCCCCGCGGGGGTCGATGCCTCAGGCCGCGCGCACCACCGTGGACACCTCGGGCAGGACGAGCTCACGGATGCGGTTCTCGGTGGCCGACCCGTCGAGCGGGACGAGCAGGACCGCGTCGGCGACCTCCGCGGCATAGATGTCTCGGATCAGGGTGAGCAGGCCGCTCGGTGTGCCCACGTAACGCACTGTGCCACCGTCGAGTTCGTCGGGCAGCTGCGCCACGGCCGCACGTGCCGACGCCGGATGCGGCGCGATGGCCACCTCCACCTCCAACGCGACGCTGAAGTTGGCGGTGTCGCGGGAGCCTGCACGCAGCAGCGAACGTGCGCGCTGGGCGTCCCGCAGGGTGGGGCGGCGGACGACGATCGGCAGCTGATCGGCCGGGACGTCGCCGGCGAGCGCAACCTTCAGCGGCGGGCGGCCGATGCTGAGCAGACGGTGGTCGGCGAGTTCGATGGTCATGACGTCGTTTCTCCGGTGCTGGTGTGGTGAGTGCTGATCGGGTGGGAGTGGTGGATCTCGGTGCGCCGTACGGCGTCGGCCCGGGACGCGGCGGCGCCGGTGAGGCGGCCGATCGCGTCGACGAGGCGGTCGATGTCGGCGGAACCGGTGCCGAGGCCGAAGCTGGCGCGGACCGCGCCGTCCGGCCGGCCGAGACGGTTGAGCAGCGGATGCGCACAGAACTTGCCGTCCCGGACCCCGATGCCATGGTGATCGCTCAGATACTCTGCCACCGCACGCGGCGTGTGACCGTCGACGTCGAATCCGGCGATCCCGACGCGATCGGGTGCATCGTCGAAGATGCGCAGCGGCGTGACACCGTCGATGGCCTCGAGGCCGGAGTCGAGCCTGTCCCTCAGGACGTACTCGTGGTGTCCGATGGTCTCGAAGCCGATCTCGGTGATCGCCTCGCAGGCCGCGGCGATGGCGACGGCCCCCAGGACGTTCGGCGAGCCGCCCTCGTGGCGGGCCGCCCCGGTGTGCCAGGCGGTCGACGCACAGTTGGCGTCGGGCTCCCCCACCACCGCGACGGCCGCCGAGGCGCCGCCACCGGCCAGGTAGGGGTCGGCGGCATCGAGCAGGTCGGAGCGCCCGATCAGCACCCCCGCACCGAAGGGCGCATAGAGCTTGTGCCCGGAGAACACCAGGTAGTCGATGCCGTGGCTGACCATCGACACGGGCCGATGGGCGACCAGCTGCGCCGCATCCACCAGGATCCGGGCGCCCTGACGATGCGCGATCGCCGCGAGTCGGCCGATCGGCAGCACCTCGCCGGTGACGTTGGACGCGGCGGTCACCGCGAGCAGCGCGGCCGGGGCAGCGGCCAGTTCGCATTCCACCGCGTCGAGGGTCGCGTCGATGGTGTTGCGCGCGGTCACGATCCGGGTGGCCCCGCTCTCCCGCGACACCCAGGGCAGCAGATTGGCGTGATGCTCGATGTCGAGGACGACGACGTCGCCGCGGACACAGTGCGCGGCGAGGTTCAGCGCGTCGGTGGTGTTGCGGGTGAACACGACGGTGTCATCGGTGCGGCCACGGACGAAGCGCCGCACCGTCTCCCGGCACTGTTCGTACCGGCCGGTGGTGACCTGCGACAGGTGGCCGGCACCGCGGTGCACGCTCGCGTATCCGGCGAGGGCGGTGCTCACGGCCTCGGCGACGGCAGTCAGGGCCGGGGCACTCGCCGCGTAATCGAGTTTGGCGTAACCGATCTCGGAACCGTCGGCGAGCGGGGCGCCCTGGTCGGCACCGACGACGGCGGCGAGCGGGGCGATCACGATGTCGCGGACCGCATCGGTCGCCGCGACGGCGGGAACGGTGGGAATGGTTGTCTGGCTGACGACAGCAGTCATCGATCGAACTCCTCGGAGAATCCACGCTTGCCGTGCCCGGTCGGTACACGGCCAGGTCGTCACCCGGAGCACCCCACCGCGGAGGAGGGTTGCCGACCAGCGAGCCGGGGCTTGTCGCTGGCACTCATGACCTGCAACCAGAGTGGTCGATGCGGCGTCGGGGTGTCAATTTTCACCCACCGTGAGCGAAACCCCGCCGGCGGCGGCTCGGTAGGTTGGGAGAGGTGAGTCCCGACGTGTTCGTCCTGTCCCGGCCGCACGGCGTGGTCCGCGCCGCCGGCGTCCTCCGCCGCTATCCGGATGCGGCGGTCGCCGCCACCGATCTCCGAGAGCGGCGGGTCGACTCGGTGGTCGGCGCACTCGCCTTCGATCCGTCGGAGCCCTCCGCCCTGATCACCCCTCGCACGCTGCTCCACTCCGACGCCCCGCTCCCGAGCACCGAACCCACCGCACGACGGTTCACCTCGATCGTCGAGATCCCCGACCCGGCAACACATCTGGATCGGGTCCAGGCCGCCGTGGCCACCATCGCCGACGGCGGGTTGGACAAGGTGGTGCTGGCGCGGACACTCACCGGCCGACTCGACATCCCCGTCGACGTCGACGATCTGCTGGCCGCATTCGCGGGCGGCAACCACGAGCACAATGCGTTCGCGGTCGACACCGGAACCGGCCGACTGATCGGTGCGACCCCGGAGTTGTTGCTGCGCAAGCGCGGCCGGGAGGTCACCTGCCTGCCCTACGCCGGGTCGGCACCGCGTTCGGCAGATACCGCCGAGGATCGGCGATCCAGGGAATCCTTGGCCGATTCGGCCAAGGACCATCGGGAGCACGCCTTCGTCGTCGAGCATCTGCGGCAGTGTCTGGCACCGCTCGCCACCGACCTCGAGATCGGCGACAAGCCGGAACTGCTGTCCACCGGGGAGATGTGGCACCTGGCCACCCCGGTGCGCGCAGTGTTGGCCGAATCCGACTGCACCGCACTCGATCTCGCTCTCACCCTGAGTCCCACCCCGGCCACCTGCGGTACGCCGGCCGACGTCGCGGCACAGTACATCCGGACACACGAGGAACCGCGCGGCCTGTATGCCGGTGCGGTCGGTTGGGCCGACGCCGACGGGAACGGCGAGTGGATGGTCACCATCCGCTGTCTCGAACTCGACGGCTCCGGGACCGAGGTGCGCATGTGGGCGGGCGGCGGGATCGTCATCGATTCCGATGCGCGGGCCGAACTGGCCGAGACCACCGCGAAGTTGCGGACGGTGCTCAACGCACTCGGGGTCACCCTCGACGACCTTCCGGTCGCCGGGATGACCCCGCGTCAGAGCTGAGTGTCGATCGGGTCCGGGCGGTTCAGCCCAGGGCCTGATCGAGATCGGCCAGGAGATCGTCGATCCCCTCCAGGCCCACCGACAGGCGAAGTGCGGAGTCGCTCAGACCGATCGCCGCGCGCCCCTCCGGGCCCATCGCACGGTGCGTGGTGGTGGCCGGATGGGTGACCAGCGACTTCGAGTCGCCGAGGTTGTTGGAGATGTCGATCACGCGCAGGCGGTTGAGCACCTCGAAGGCCCGTGCCTTGCCGCCGACGCCGTCGTGGTCGTTGAGCTCGAATGTCACCACGGTGCCGCCGCCGGTCATCTGCTCGATCGCCAGCTCGTACTGCGGATGCGACGTCAGGAACGGGTACTTGACCCAGCGGACCCGCGGGTCGTCCTCGAGGAACTGCGCGATGCGCAGCGCCGAGGCCACCGACGCATCCACTCGCAGGCGCATGGTCTCGAGCCCCTTGAGCAGGGTCCACGCGTTGAACGGGCTCAGTGCCGGGCCGGTGTGGCGCATCAGGGTCTGCACCGGGCCGTCGATGTACTCGGTGGTGCCGAGCACCGCACCGCCCATGACCCGGCCCTGGCCGTCCATGTGCTTGGTGCCGGAGTAGACCACCACGTCGGCCCCGAGGTCCAGACCCCGCTGCAGCAGCGGAGTGGCGAAGACGTTGTCCAACACCACCTTCGCACCTGCGGCGTGTGCCAGCTCGGATACCTTGGCCACGTCGACGAGGGTCTGCATCGGGTTGGACGGGGTCTCGAAGAAGACCGCGTCGGCCGGCGTCGAGAGGGCCTGCTCCCACTGGGAGAGGTCCTCGCCGTCGACGAAGTCGGTGTGCACCCCCCACCGCGGCAGGATCTCGTTGGCCACCACGAAGCACGAGCCGAACAGGCTACGCGCGGCGACGAGCCGGTCACCGGCCTGGAGCAGGGCACCGAGCGCCACGAACACCGCCGACATGCCGCTGGCGGTGGCGAAGCATGCCTCGGCACCCTCGAGCAGGCGTAGTCGTTCCTGGAACATCTCGACCGTCGGATTCCCGTAGCGGGAGTAGACGAATCGCTCGTCCTCGCCGGTGAAGGCCCGCTCGGCGGCCTCCGCCGAGTCGTAGACGTAGCCACTGTTGAGGAACAGCGCCTCGGAGGTCTCGAAGAACCCCGACCGCGTCAGACCGCCGCGGACGGCGAGGGTGTCCGCGGACACGCCCTCGGGCAGGCTCTGCTTGTAGATCACGACTGCCTCCACGGAAGGTCGAGAGCCCGCCAGCCCGCGCCACCACGATGGTCGAACTCGTCGAGCGGCCCTTCGAATCCATCGATGACGTTGTAGGCCTTGGCGATTCCGTCTGCCGTCGCAGCCTCGGCCGCACCGATCGAGCGGTGTCCGGACCGGCAGAGGAAGATGACCTCGTCGTCGTCGGCGATCCCGGCATCACGCAGGTCGGCCACGAACGACTCGTTGGCACGGCCCTCGGGGAATGTCACCCACTCGACGAAAAGTGTTTGCTTGCCCAGGATCTCGAGATCCGGGACGCCGACGTAGGCCCACTCCGGTCGGGTGCGACAGTCCACCAGCTTGGCCTTGGGATCGTTCTCCAGCTTCTCCCATGCCTGCTGCGGGGTCAGATCTCCGGCATATGTCATGCCTTGCACACCTTCCAGTTGCCGTCCTCGCGCACGACCACCGTGTCGACGGTGTGCGTCTGGTCGGACTTCTTGTCGAATTGCCAATGTACCTTCGCCGTTGCCCGGTCGCCGTCGACGGAGACGTCGGTGATCTCGGGGATGATCACCCGGCCGTTGGCCTCCAACGACGCCTGGTTCTCGGTGGTGAAGGTCTGTTCCGACGGGAATTCCGTCGAGGCCAGTTCCGCTGCGCAGGTCGCCTCGCGATAGGCGGTGTAGTCGACGTTGTTGCGGGCGGTGTACCGATCGTTGATCGCGTACTGCACCTTCGCCGCGTCACTCGCCCGATCCTCTGCGGGTCGGAACAGATACGAGAGCCCGATCCCGAGCGCCGCCAGGGCGACGACCACCAGTGCGACCAGAAACGGCCAGGCATTCCGCCACGAAGGCGGTGGTGCGTCGTCGGGTTGGGGGTCGGTGGGCTCCGGCGCCGAACTCCTGCGCGCACCTTTGGCCATGACGAACAGTCTATCGACGCATGTCGCAGCCCTTGTCGCCGCCCTCGATCCGACCCATCCGACCCATCCGGTGCGTAAGGTGAGCCTCACCAAATGACCGGGGAGGCAGCTCATGTTCTGTATTCGAGACCACCGACGTCGCCGCACCGGCCCACGGGGCATCACCCGCCGGAACGGCACGCTCGCCGCGATCGCGCTGGCCACGACCCTCACCGTCGGGGCCTGCAGCTCCCCCGCCGGGGACACCGCCGGTGGTGCCACCGCGCCGACGCCCGAGGCCGGGGCGATCCCGGTCACCATCGCGCACGAATACGGATCGACCACCATCGACGAACCGGTCACCCGGGTGGCGGCAATGGGTGTGGGTGACGCCGACACCCTCCTCGCGCTGGGAGTGCAGCCGACCACGATCGCCCCGTTCGCCGACCCCAGCCGGCGGGTGACGCCATGGAATGCCGAGTTGCTCGGCGATCACGAACCGGTGATCCTGCCGAACGTCTCCGCGGAGTTCGGTGCGATGATCCCCAAGGCGCTCGCGACCGACCCCCAGTTGATCACCGCCGTCGGCGCGGCCCCCGACCGCGCCCAGTACGACAAGCTGATCGCCGCCGTCCCGACCATCGTTCGCCCCGCGAACTATCCGGACTGGCAGGTGCCGTGGGATGTGCAGGCCACCGAGATCGGCCGGGCCGTGGGGCAGCCGAAGGCGGTCGCCGACAAGATCGCGCAGGTCCGGGCACAGCTCGCATCGATCCGCACCGAGCACCCGGAGTTCACCGGCAAGACGGCGGTGGCGGTGACCCGGTCGGCTGACGGCTCCATCTCCGTGTACGGACCCGGCGACGGTCGCGGGCAGACCCTGACCGACTACGGGTTCGCCTTCCCCGACTCCCTGACATCGACCATCACCAGCGGCTTCTACGGAACGCTCTCCCCGGAGAACGTGTCCATGCTCGACGCCGCCGACATCGTCGTCGCCGTCGACTGGCAGGGATCCAACGCCAGACTGCAGTCCGATGCGGCCTGGAACCGGCAACCTTTTGTGACCGGCAAGCGGGTGGTGTACCTCGAGCAACAGGTCGGTTCGGCGATGTCGGTTCCCACCGTTCTGACCATCCCGTGGGTGGCCTCGCAGGCAGTCGGGCCGATCGCGGCGGCGGCCACAGAAGTAAGGTGACCCTAAACCGGGATTTTGGCTCAGGGCGCACAACGCCTACCGTAGAAGGGATAAGCGTCGACGCACCGCTGTGTACCGCGGGCGTCGGAGACATCGAGAACCGAGGTACCGACACCTTATGACAGATCAGAGCCGTCCGTTGCGCGTTGCCATCGTCGGTGCAGGTCCCGCCGGGATCTACGCCGCCGACGCGTTGATGAAATCCGATACCGCCAAGGACCGCGGCG
>NZ_JBSFRM010000035.1:0-48176 GCF_053589235.1 Gordonia sp. NPDC003376
CGCCAACACACCCACCTCCGAGGTGGTCACGCTCCCACCGCCGGCTACAGAGATTTCGACACGGGTCCTCGCGATGCTCGGTCCCGGCTCAATCAACAAAGAACGCGTGACTCAATCATGGAAGACGGATCGGCTCAATCATCGTGTGGCCATTGCTGGTTGAGCCGACGAGGAGCGAAGCGACAAGTCGAGTCGAAACCTCCGCCGGCCGGCCTCGCCAACGTGACCCCCACCGAGGCGGCCACCACCCAACACAAGCTACGGAGATTTCGACACGGGTCCTCGCGATGCTCGGTCCCGGCTCAATCAGCAAAGAACGCGTGACTCAATCATGGAAGACGGATCGGCTCAATCAGCAACGGGCCGTCGACAAGACGTGTCGAAACCCCCGCCGGCCGACCCCGCCAACGCCACCAACGGAGGTCCCGACACACACCACTATCTCTCTGGAATTCTCAAAGAACACAAGCTCCATCGACAGTCAGGCAGCATTCGGCAGTTCATCAGCAAACCGCCGGTTGTAGGCGGGAATCGGACGGCGACGCGGATCGACCGTCTCGGGTGGGAGCAACCACGGATGAGAGTCGGGTCCCATATACACATCCCATCCGTTGTGATGCACATCGGCATGACACGAGGTGCACAACAGGCAACCGTTGGCCAGGTCGGTGGCACCACCATCCGACCAATGCTCGATGTGATGGGCCTGAGTCCGCGACGCCGGGGCACCACACTTGATGCAACACCGATCCCGCTCGAACAGGGCGCGCCGCTGACCGGCGGTGAACAACCGTTTCGACCGCGCCATATCCAACGGAACCCGTTCGCCATCGACGATCGTCATCACCACCACACCATCACAGCTGGTTTCCAACAGCGTGCTACGGGTGATCGACCCACCGAACGCCAACACCGACCCGTCAGGTGCATCCGCAGGAACCGACAGATTGATCAACACCGACGGTAGAGCAGTCACCGACCGATCCCCCACACACCCGCGGCCACATCAAGCACCATCTCCAACGCATCCGCGCGACGTCGAGGTGCCTCGCGCGGATCTTTCGAACCATCCGGTTGCGGAACCGGGGCCGACAGCTTCTCGATCGCCGTCGCCAACTTCTCCCCGACAACAACATCCAGCGAACCGGACACCGATACCCGTCCATCATCGGTCCGCCCGATATCCAGGGCGTTCAGGTTGCGGTCTTCTTTGGCCGGTCGTCCACCGTCGGTATCCGACGAGTGATGGTCACCGAGCTGATGTGCTCGTGCCATCACCTCGGCCGGTGTCGCGCCGGACAGGACTTGGGCGAGCAGGTCGCCTTCGAAGGTCGCCCAGGTGTCGGTGTCGGGTGGTTCCCCGGCACGCATCCCGATCTGGTTGAGTCCGCGCACGATGGCGTCGACGTGTTCACCGGAGATCGCCCCGTCGGCAGCATGGTTCACAGTGCGCTCCACCACCGCCGAGGTTCCGATCCGCTGCATCCGCGCAGCGACGGCGGGCGCGAACCCCATCTCGATCAACAAGGCGATCGGTTTGTGTCCATGCTTCTGCGCCACCCGGAGCCGATCCAAGTGCCCGGCCCCGGCAGCAGCCAGCGCATCGATCACATTCCTGATGGTGACCAGTGTCTGCATGTCCGCGAAGACGACCGGCCCGGTCGGATCGTCGTCGTCGAAACGACAATCGATGAGTGCGTCGAGAATGGTGTCCAGCTCCCCCTGCATGTGTTCCATTGTAGCGAATACATGTGCGAGACGCAGACGAATTGTCAAGTGGAACAGTACTTGTGGATAAGTTGTGAAAGCTGTTCACCCTGGGGGTTCGGGTTCACCTGTGGGGTTGTTGGGGGTGGTTGCGGCATAGTCGGCCCACGGGATCGGTGTGGACGGCCGCGTCGGCGCTCACGCTCCCCACTGCTCAACCAGCAACTGCCGAATGACTGTTGAGTGGGACGACCCATCGGTCGCCGGTGCCGCGCTCGCGTCAGTCCGCGATCAGTTCCACGAGGCGTCGGATGGCGAACTCGTAGCCGCGGACGCCGTAGCCGACGATGATCCCGGCGGCGATCGGCGACACATACGAGTGATGCCGGAACGTCTCCCGCTTGTGGACGTTGGAGATGTGCACCTCCATGACCGGGACCTCCGGGATGACCAGCGCATCAGCCAAGGCCACCGACGTGTGGGTCCAGCCTGCCGGGTTGATCACGATCCCTGACACCTGGCCGCGGGCCTCGTGAATCCAGTCGATCATCTCGCCCTCGTGATTGGTCTGCGCGGCGCGCAGCCCGTAACCCAGCTCGGACGCGGTGCGTTCGGCGAGATCGACGACGCCGGCGAGGGTGTCCGATCCGTAGATCTCCGGCTGCCGCAAACCCAGGGTGTTCAGGTTGGGGCCGTTGAGCAGAAGGATCGGCAGCGGGGTGGACTCGGCGGCGTCGGTCGACATGGGGTCAGCCTACAAGCCCTCCGCGGCCCCCGGCCGGGTCAAGTACGGCCGAGGTCACGCCCTGTGGGACCCGCCCGCCGCCACGGCGCGGCCCGCTCAGACGCACCCACTACGATCACTCTTTGTGCCAGCAACGTCGAGGGTGGGGAGAGCAAAGCTCCTCGCGATCATCACCGGACTGGCGGGTCTGATCCTCGCCCTCGCCACCCCGCTGATGCCGGTCAACCAGACCACCGCGGAGATCAGCTGGCCCCAGAACGGCCAGGTCAACTCGGTCTCGGCGCCGCTGACCGCCTACGTTCCGATCGACCTCGACATCGCCATCCCCTGTTCTGCTGTCGACGACCTGCGCGACGGTGAGTCGGTGCTGCTGTCCACACTGCCCAAGCAGGCGGACAAGAGTTCCGAACGCGGCCTGTTCATCCGCCGCACCGGTCAGACCGGGGACGCCCCCGACCGCCAGACCGTCGAGGTGGTCAACCGCAATCTGCCGCTGGTGTCGGCGACAGTCGCCCAGATGAAGTCACAGGACTGCCGCGAGATCGTCGTCCACGCCGACTCCTCCGAGGTCACCGCCGAGTTCGTCGGCATGCACAACGACTCCGGCGAAACACTCACCGGAGTCGACACCAACCAGTTCAGCTCCGACCAGCGACCACAGGTCACCGGCCTGTTCACCGACCTGTCCGGCGCCGCCGCCGACCTGCCGGGCCTGCGCGCCCACATCACCATCGACTCCCGCTACACCTCCACCCCCACCGTGCTGAAGTGGCTGGTCCTGGCGGTCGGGATCGTGTGCACCCTGATCTCCCTCGCCTCCCTGGCGGTACTCGACTCCACCGACGGCCGCGGTCATCGTCGGATCTTCCCGGCACGGTGGTGGCGACTCAACGCCCGCGACTATGTCGTCATCGGCGGCCTGCTGCTCTGGCATTTCATCGGCCCCAACACCTCCGACGACGGCTACCTGATGACCATGTCGCGGGTCGCCCAGAACAGCGAGTACACGGCCAACTACTTCCGCTGGTACGGCGCACCCGAGGCACCGTTCGGGTGGTACTACCAGGTCTTCGGCATGCTCAGCCACATCTCGGTGGCCAGCCCGTGGATGCGGCTGCCCGCCCTCCTGTGCGGGATCGCGTCGTGGCTGATCATCAGCCACGAAGTGCTGCCTCGCCTCGGCCGCGCCGCGCTCATCCGTCCGGCCGTCGGCTGGACGGCGGCCTTCGTGTTCCTGGCGTCGTGGTTCCCGTTCAACAACGGCCTGCGGCCAGAGCCGATCATCTGCCTCGGCGCGCTGCTGACCTGGTGCTCGGTGGAACGGTCGATCGCCACCGGTCGACTGCTGCCGGCCGCCGTCGCCTGCATCTTCGGGGCGTTCAGTTTGGCCGCCGGCCCCACCGGGCTGCTCGCCGTCGCCGCACTGATCGCCGGTGCACGGCCGATGATCCTCGCCCTGATCAAACGAGCCCGGGTGATCGGCGCCGGGTGGGCCTCGTATCTGGCATTGATCGCCCCGATCCTCGCCGCGGGGACTCTGGTGATCTTCGCCGTGTTCTCCAATCTGACGCTGCGGTCCTTCATGGAGGCGTCGAGCATGAAGTCGGCGCTCGGCCCGTCGCTTCACTGGTACAACGAGATCGACCGCTACTCTTCGCTGTTCGCGTTCTCCGCCGACGGGTCCATCGCCCGCCGCTTCGCCGTGCTCGCGATGATCCTCGGTCTGGTGGTGTCGGCGGCGGTCCTGATCCGCAAGTCCCGGATCCCCGGCACGGCGCTCGGCCCGTCGCGACGCATCGTCGGGATCACCTTCGCGTCGTTGGTGTTCCTGATGTTCACGCCCACCAAGTGGACCCACCACTTCGGTGTGTTCGCCGGACTCGCCGCGGCCCTGGCTGCCATCGCGGCGATCGCGGCGAGCCAGAGCGCGATGCACTCACGCCGCAACCGGACCCTGTACGCGGCGCTCGTCTTCTTCATCACCGGGCTCTCCTTCACCGCGCCCAACTCGTACTACTACTCGTCGGCGTGGGGGATGCCGTGGGGCGTCGGACAGGTCACCATCGTCTTCCGCGTGGGAACGGTCCTGCTGGCGATCGCCCTGCTGCTGTTGCTGCTCGCGCTGTGGTTCCACTTCCGGGAACCGTTCTCCGGCACCGACCCCGTCGCCGAGCCCGACGAACGATGGAAGCAGGAACACCACCGCTGGTATCGGCGACTCTGGCATTCGATGGCAGGGTCACCACTCGCCTGGATCGCCGCAGTCGTCGTCCTGTTCGAGCTGGTGACCGCAGCCTTTGCCGGTATCCACCAGAGCAATTCGTATTCGGTGCCACGTTCCAACCTCGAGGCCCTCGCCGGTAAACAGTGCGGCATGGCCGACAAGGTGTGGGTCGAGGAGAACCCCAGCAGCTTCGAGCTGAAGCCGGTCGACGGCACCCTCACCGACCCGCTCGCCGGACCGGCCACACAACCGGAATCGTCGCGGTCGGCCACCAGCGGTTTCTCCCCCGACGGGATCCCTGACGACATCGACACCAAGGCGCCCGCCGGATCGCTCGGCGTACTCGCCGGTGACGCCTTCGCCGACCCGGACGTCCTCATCGCCAACTCCGGTGGCACCGGCGGCGGCACCGACACCACCGCCGGGGTCAACGGCAGCCATGCCGCGCTGCCGTTCGGACTCGATCCGGCGACCACACCGGTGCTGGGCAGCTACTCGAAGAACGATCAGGTGCCTGCCCGGCTGACGTCGGGCTGGTATGCACTGCCCTCGGACTATCGGTCCCGGCCCGTGCTGAGCTTCTCGGTGGCAGGCCAGTTCGACAATCCGCGAGATCTGTTGCTGGAGTACACCGATGACCCGATCACGTCGTCGACCCGCGATGCCGACCTGAAAGCCACCGGCGACGTCGCGATGATCGATCCCGGCCCCCGGCCGTCGTGGCGCAATGTCCGTATCCCGACGACGGATCTGCCGGAGGGGCTCACCGCGGTACGGATCGCCGCCACCGACGAGAACCTCGCCACCGACCGCTACATCGTCGTCACCCCGCCGCGTGTGCCCGGGATGCGGACGCTGCAAGAGGTTGTCGGCAGCGACGATCCGGTGCACGTCGACTGGACGTCGGGGCTGGTGTTCCCCTGCCAGCGGCCGTTCACCCACCACGACGGCGTCGCCGAGATCCCGGAATGGCGGATCGAACCCGGCGCCGATCTGAAAGCCGCTGTCGCCGCATGGCAGGGTTCGTTCGGCGGTGGGCCGCTCGGCTGGGAGCAGGTGTTGCTGGACCCGACGGCGCTGGCCACATATCTCCAGGGCGACCTGGGCCGCGACTGGGGTTCACTGGAACGTCTTGTCCCCTACGGTGATACGACGGTCCCGGCGGTGATCACAACCGGCACCGAAACCCGCAGCGGGTTGTGGAGTCCCGCTCCGATCCGGTACTGACACCGCGCGTGACGGCGACGTCGGGTCTGGTTGCGGACATGTGTGTCCCACCGGATTCCGACGGCCGGTCGGCTCGCCGCGCGAGGACGTCCTGCTCAATCATCGACGGCTCGTTGCTGATCGAGCTGACGAGGAACGATGTGGTCACCACCCGACGTCGGCTGCGGAGATTTCGACACGGGTCCTCGCGATGCTCGGTCCCGGCTCAATCACCGAAGAAAGCCCCCGCCCGCTCCCAGCTCAATCACCAACCCAGCATCGATGGTTGAGCCGACGAGGAGCGATGTGGTCACCACCCAACGCCGACTACCGAGATTTCGACACGGGTCCTCGCGATGCTCGGTCCCGGCTCAATCACCGAAGACAGCCCCCGCCCGCTCCCGACTCAATCACCGAAGAAAGCCCCCGCCCGCTCCCGACTCAATCACCGAAGACAGCCTCGCCCGCTCCCAACTCAATCACCAACCAAGCATCGATGGTTGAGCCGACGAGGAGCGATGTGGTCGCCATCCAACGCCGACTACCGAGATTTCGACACGGGTCCTCGCGATGCTCGGTCCCGGCTCAATCACCGAACGAGGCCCTGGCTCGATCACCAAGGCCCCGCAGGCAGTTGATGCTAGTTCTTGATCGCGCGCATCGGACCGGGGGTCCAGAGTCCGGTGTGGACGTCCTGGGTGATCTCGATGTGTGCCGGAGCCTGATCCACCAGCGGCGTCAGGCGCTGCAGGCTGCCCCAGTCCTTGGCCCACGCATTGCGCAGGTAGGACGGGAGCACCGTGGGCCTCAGGTCGTTCTCCACGATGCCGAGCGGGCCACCGTAGTCGCCTGCCATCCAGCGGCGCGAGTTCACGCGCTCGCCGTCGGCGTCGGGGGTGACCCGCCACTGCGGGACCTCGAGGATGCCGTTGCGCACCGTCGCCGGACGCTGGCAGGGGAAGGCGAAGGCGACCTCCCAGTCGAGCAGCACCGGATCCTCGCTGCCGACAAGGTCGTTCAACGTCGTCAGGGTGGTCACACGCGGGGGTGTGAGGGCGAGCCACTGGGCCGGATCGGAACTGGTGTCGGCGGCCACCACCCGCACGACGGAGGCGCGCGGCGGCGCCTGGTCGAGCGGGAAGCGCAGATTGCGCCACTCCGGGGCGGTGTCGATCCCGAGTGGCACCATCGACGCCACCGTGGTGACGCTGCCGTCGGGCTCCACCCGGCCGAACTCGAGGCGCAGCTTCTGGCCGGTGTGGGTGACGGCGAGCTCGTCGACGTACTCCACGGCACCGGCCACCGACATCGTCACCAGCGGCGCACCGGCACTGCGCGCCGGCAGCTGGTACCAGTCGGAGGTCAACTGCGCGCGGCCGTTCGGCGCGCCGTAACTGCCCAGCACCGGAACCGTCGACTGATCCAGACCGAACGGCAGCTTGACCGACGACCCGTTGACACCCGTCCGGCCGGTGGTGCCACCACCGGTGTCTGCCGATCCCGACGATCCGGTCGGCTCCTCCTGCGCGGCATTCGGATCGGTCTGGGTGCGATCGACCTCGGACGGATCACCGTCGGCGATGGCCTCCAGGTCGGATCCCACACCGCCCGGGGTGAACCCGGTCATCCCCGCACCTGCGAGCGCGGCACCTGGCGACGGATTGCGTTGTCCGGCAACAGTCGCCGGAGCGAGCAGACCGGTGTTGGGGTCGGCTTCCACCAGCACCGCATCGGCCAGCGCACACGTCTGCCCGCGCAATGCGTTGACGTTGGAGCTGGCCCAGGTCCACGAGCCGCGCTGGGTCTGGACCGCCTTGGCGAACGAGATCATGTTGAACACCAGGACGATCGCCAGGATGATCGCCAGCGAATAGGTCGGCATCCCGCGGAACGCGGTCCGCACGCGACCGGCCGGCTTCGGCTCGAGCGACTGCCCCGCCTGTGCGAGACGATCGTCGCGGTAGTACTGCCAGGCACCGAGCAGGGTCAGCAGGACGGCGACCACCAGGATCGGGACGTACAGGTTGATCCCGGCGACGTTCGGGGTGTCGTCGGCCCACGGGATGCCGTAACTGCCGACGTACCACCACTGGTTGCGTCCCGCGAAGGTCACCGCCAGCACGTAGGCGGCCGCCGCGGCGACAAAGGTGCGGTTACTGCGCCGTCGCATCACCGCCGGTGAGATGAACACCGTCGCCGCGGCCACGAGCACACCGGCAAGGGTGGCGAACGCACCGAGCTGGTGGGTCGCCTTGGTAGGCGAGAAGGCCAGCACCGCAACCGCTCCGGCGAGAATCGCGACCAGACGCCACAGCGGGGCGGTGGCCACCCGCGGCACCCGGCGCCGGCTGAGCAGGGTGAGCACGATGATCAGCACCGCGAAGAACGTCACGAAGATGCCGATGCGGCGCGCGATCGAACCGTCGGTGGTGGGGTTCTGCAGGATGTAGTACCGCATGGCCTCGGTCCACCACTTGTTGGTGGGCCCGACGATGCCCTGCACCTTGACGCCCTCGAGGATCGACGCGAGCGGCTGATCGGCGAAGATCTCGTACACCACCAGCAGACCCGACGCCAGGATCGGCACCAGCACCGGCAGCCATCCGTCGCGGCGGATGCGGATCCGCAGCCGTTTGACGATCGGACGCAGCGCGGCCACCAACGCCAGCGCCGCGATCGCACCGGCCGGGTGCACCGTCAGGGTGAAGGCGGCGGCCACGATGCCCAGCGTCAGCGGGAACAACCGGCCGGTCGCGATGAACCGCTCCACCAGCAGCCAGGTGAGCAGAATGCCCACGGCCAGGAACGGTTCCACCCGGATGCCGTTGTTGAACGCCAACCACACCGCGAGGAAGGCGAAGGCACCCGCCCAGCGGGCCGCAGGTGAGGTACGCACCGCCGCACCGATCCGCCCGAATGCGGCACGCGACAGCATGAACCAGGCGGCCAGGGCGAACAGCAACGGCAACAGGCGAAGCCACGGGGTCGCGGTGGAGACCTGCATCCACAGCGCCAGGTATTGGTAGTGCCAGCCGAACGGGTCCTGGGGCACACCGAAATAGCGGTAGTAGTTGTCGAGATATCCGGCGTCCGGGGCGACCCGGCCGACCGTCACCTGATAGCCGTCGTCGGCGGTGTTGCCACCGACGAACAACCAGATCACCAGGACCACCACGACCACGGTGTCGAGCAGTGTCGGACGCCACCAGGGGCGTTGCGGTGCACCGGGTTCTCCGTGACGGGTCTTACCGGGCAACCAGCGGCGAGACCGGCGGCCGTCCTGGCGGTCGAGGACGGCGAGGGCGATCATCGACGCGATCGTCATCAGCACGCCGACGAGGGCGGCGACGAACTTCAGCGTGGTCGGGCTCGACACGAACCGGGTGTCGACGGTCGACGAGAACGAGAGCCCGTCGGCGTTCGCGGTCTTCGGCAGGTCGGTGTAGACACCGATGATCTGCGGCCGGGCGTTGGGGTCGTCGACGGCGAAACTCGGCGGCGCACCACCATCGGTGGACAGTCCGCGGATCTCACCGCGAATGCCGCTGGTGTCGGCGGAGATCGCCACCACGCATCCGGGCGCGCGTTGCGCATCGGCGCGGGGAACGCTGAGCAGCACCACATTCCGCTGCGTGACCAGCAGACGATCGGAGGTGGCGCGGACGAACAGTCCCACCTTGCCCGCGTCCACACCGCCTTCCGGCACGGTCGACAACAGCACGCCACCCCCGGCCGGCAGATCGGCGGCCAGGGCACACGGCACGGCGATGTCCATCGCGACCGGCGTGTAGGAGACGTTGGGCGCCACCACGTTCTGGACCTGCCCGGCCTGCGGCCAGGTGATGGTTGCCTTGGTGTAGCTGACCGGCAGCAACGGCATGGCGACGGCCAGCACGATGCCGATCAGACCGGTCACCACGGCGACGATCTTGGCGATGCGGAGGGTCCGGTCGGTCATTTCTGCGCCACCACTCTGATCGATCCGTCCCGGGTCCAACCCCACACGCGCTGCTCACCGACCCTCACCCCGGCCGGCGCCGCGTCGGGCACCAGCGGTGTGAGTCGTTGCAGCCCACCCCAGTTGCGGTACCAGTCGTTCTCCAGGTAGGTCGCCATCGTGGACGCCGAGGTGAGCGCGTCGACGGTGGTGAGGATGCCGCCGTTGACGCTCGCCTGCCAGGTCTTCGACTTGGAGTTGGTGGTCACCTGGTCGGGCACGATCCGCCACTGCGGGACCTCGGAGATCCCGTCGGACACCGACATCGGATGCTGACACGGGAACTGGCCGCCCACCGACAGATCGAGCAGCACCGGGTCGGTGGTGCCCACGGCGGACTGCAGCGTGGTGAGCTTCGGGGCGCGCGGCGGGGTGATGGCGAGCCACTGATCGTTGGCGAGATTGTCGTCGAGGGCGTGGATCCGCAGGGCGGTGGCCTCGGCCGGCACCGCCGACATCGGGATCCGCAGGTTGCGCCACGACCGGTTCGGGCGATCGGGGCCCGGATCGATCGGGGTGAACGGCTCGCCGACCTGCTCGAAGGCGCCGGTGCCGGACATCCGACCGAACTGCACCTGCAGCACCCGGCCCGGGGTGTACACACCGTCCTGGTCGATCGAGGCGACCGGCCCGGCGGCGGTGATCACGATCAGCGGAGAGGCATCCCGCGCGGGCAGCGCATACGGCAGCGTGGTGAGTTCGGCGGTGCCGTTGTCGTGGCCGTGGCTGCCCATCACCGGGGTGGTGGCCGGGTCGAGCCCGAACGGCAGCGCAGCGTGCGAACCGTTGACACCGGGGTCGGTGATCGCGCCCCCGGTGGTGCCGGGCGCACCGCCGGACACGACGAACGGCTGCGCGAGGTTTCCGGAGGTGTTGATGGTGCCCGCACCCAGCGACGTCGCATCCGGGGTGAGGTCGCCGGCCACCCCGTCGGGGGTGAAGCCACTGTTGTCACCGGTCAGGGCGCGGGAGATGTCGGTGGTGCCGATCGGTTGCAGCGCACCGACATTCGGGTCGTCCTCGACGAGTACCCGGTCGGCCATGCCGCAGCTGTTGCCGGTCAGGGCCCGCAGGTTGGACCCGAGGGTGGAGTAGGTGTCGGAGCGGGCGACGGCGGCCTTGGCGAACAGCACCAGCTCGATGAGCACCACCAGCGTCGCGATCACCAGCATCGGCGACGACGCGATCGCGGTCTGCGTCCTGGTCGGTGCGCCACCGACGTCACGGATGCGGTGATGCTCGGCGTCGACGTCGATACGCAGGTGGAACCACATCGCCACCGCGAGGGCCACGACGGTCAGGATCAGGAAGATCGTCGACAACGGATGCCCGCCGATCACCGGCGCCTTGTCGAACCAGGAGATACCGAAGTCATACGACCAGCCCCACGCGTTCTGCCCGGCCACCGACACCGCACAGGCGAACAGCAGCACCGCCACATACATCGCCACGTTGCGCGGGGACCGGCGCGCCGACTGGGCGACCGCGACGGTCGCGACGGCGGCCAGGGCCGCGGCGAGACCGGCGTAGACACCGAACTGGACGGTCCATTTGGTGGGGGTGAACGACAGCAGCAGCACGGTCAGCAGCACCGCACCGATCAGGCGCCACACCGGGGACGGGTCGACACCACGGATACGCTTGCGCCGCAACATCACCGCCAGCGTGACGAACAGTCCGGCGGCCAGCAGGGTGACCGGCACGCGACGCACCAGCGACCCGTCCTGGGTGCTCAGCGTCAGGTAGTAGTAGCGCAGGAACTCCTGGTTCCAGGCCAGGGTGGGGCCGACGGTGTAGCGGATCCGGATGGCCTCGAGGACGTTCATCAGGGTCTGATCGCGGAACACCACGATCACGACCACCGCGACGGCAGCACCGATCGGGGCCAGCAGCGCACCGAGTCCGGTGCCCGGCAGCGGGCGTCCGCGCCAGGTGATCCGCAGTTCGCGGTCGCGACGTCGGAGGTTGCGCAGCATCGGCCGGGACCCGGCGAGCAGCAAGGCCACCGCGATCACACCGTGCGGACCCAACGCCAGGGTCAGACATGCGGCCAGGGTGGCACCGGCGGCCGGCAGCATCCGCCGGGTGGCCACCGCCTGTTCCACACCCCACCAGGTGAGCAACGATCCGAGCACGATGATCGGCTCGGCGCGCAGACCGCTGCAGAACGGCATCCAGAACGCCACGAAGACCGCGGCGGCGGTGAACATCGCCCACTGCGAGCGGCGCACCGCCCCGCCCAGCCGCGGCAGCAGCACACGGCTGAGCACGAACCACGCGAGCAGACCGGCGATCAGCGCGGGCAGCCGCATCCAGATGCCTGCGGTCGACACCGACGACCAGTGCGCCAGGAACGAGTAGTACCAGTCGAACGGCGCCTCGGGGGCCCCGTAGAAGCGGTAGTAGTTGGCCAGGTAGCCGGCGTCGGAGCTGTTGCGGCCCATCTCCAGGATGTAGCCGTCGTCGGAGCTGCCCGCCCCCAGGAAATGCCAGATCACCAGGATCGCGGTGACCGCGATGTCGGCGGCGCGCGGCATCAGCAGCCGGCGCAGGTCCACCCGGCCGATCCGACGGTGATGTCCGCCGATCACGTCGAGGGCGGCGATCGCGATGAACGCGATGATCGCGGCGAGGATGCCGATGATCATCACGGTGAGTTTGAGTGCCGTGGGGCTGGTGTCGAAGCGGTTGTCGACGTCGATCTGCACGGCCATGCCATCGCCGGCGCGGACCTGCTCGGCGCCGAGTGCGGTGAACACCCCGGCGACCTGCGGCTGCGCAGCCGGGTCGGCGATCCCGGCGGCATCGGGTCCGGGGACGCCGTCGAAGCGGGCGCCCACCCCGGTCGACGACGACCAGACATGCAGCCGCGTGCACTGCCGCAGCTGGTCGGCGGTGGCGGTGACCAGGGGCTTGCCGCGGGTGGTGACGGTCACGCCCGACGGTCCCGACGTGACGATCAACGCATTGTCGCCGGCCTTCTGTGATGCACGGGGCATGGTCGAGAGCACCGTGACCGCGCTGGTGGCGCCGGCATCGGCAGGCCGCTCGGTGAGAACCCGACAATCGATGGTGGCGTCGAGGCCCGCCGCGGTCTGCGCGACCAGCGGTGCGGTCACCGACGGTGTCGCGGCACCGCCCGCCTGGGGCCAGGTGATGGTGGCGGTGTGGGCTGTGACCGGCAGAAACGGGGTCAGAACGGCAGCGAGGACGGCGATCGACCCGGCCACCGCGGAGACCACGGCCCAGGTCCGCGGCGACGACGGCAGGGTGCGGGAACCGAGGTGCAGCACACGCTGACCACCACGCCGATCGGGCGTGGGGGACGTCGGCGTCGAGGAGGCAGTCATCAGTCCGCAACACTAGTGGAATGAATCTGTGAGCTTTCTGGGGATCACGGGATGACCGCTCCTGTGACGCTCGTCCGCTTAGGACCTGGTGGGCAGGTCACATACGATCAGTCTTCGTGTCTGCGACAGCCCCGTCTCCTGCCCCCGGAGCCGCCCCGTCGGCCTCACCGGCGAGTGACGACGGACGATCGTCCCAGCTCGGTGCCCGATCCGGGCTGATCCGGTTGATCGCGATCGTCTCCGGTGCGCTGGGCGCCATCCTGTGTGCCGTGGTGCCGTTGTTGCCGGTGCAGTCCACCCAGGCGTCGTTCGACTGGCCGCAGGGCCAACCGCTGGTGAATTCGGCGAATGTGACCGCACCGCTGATCGCGCAGGTGCCGCGCTCCCTCGACATCTCCATCCCGTGCCGCACGCTGGCCGATCTGCCTGCGCAGGGCGGCCTGGTGCTGGCGACCATGCCGACGTCGGCGCCGGGCAGCAAGGGCAAGGCCCTGTACGTGTCGGCGGGCCGTGACACCGTCTCGGTGACCTTCCGCAACACCCTGGCCGCGAGCGCGCCCCGCGCCGATCTGGGCACGTGCTCGACGCTGCACATCTGGTCGTCGGGGACGTCGACCGGCGCCCGGTTCGTGGGCCTCGGCCCGGCGTCGGATCTCGACCCCGGCAAGCGCCCGCAGATCGACGGGGTGTTCACCTCACTGGGTGCCGGGCAGGTGCGCGCCGCCGACGGGCTGCGGGTGCACATCGAGATCGACAACCGCTACGCGTCGTCGCCGACCCTGCTCAAGCGGATCGTGATGATCCTGGCCGTGCTGTGCGTCGTCGTCGCGCTGATCACGCTGGCACTGCTCGACCGCATCCACGGCCATCATCGTCGGATCGGTCCGCGGCCGGGGCTGTGGGCGGCGTTGCGGCCGCGCGGTACCGACCTGGTGGTGACCGGGGTGCTGCTGGTGTGGCTGTTCCTGGGCGCCGGCTCCCCCGACGACGGCTACGTCCTCACCATGGGACGCACCGCCGACTCCTTCGGGTACCTGGCGAACTATTACCGCTTCTACGGCATCCCCGAGGCACCGTTCGACTGGTACTACGCCTTCCTGGCGCACTGGGCGAGTGTGTCGCCGTCGATCCTGTGGATGCACCTCCCGCCGATGATCGCCGGGCTGGCGTCGTGGTTCATCCTGGCGCGAGTGCTGCTGCCGCGGCTCGGTGCCGCGGTGCGCGGCGGGACGTCTCGGGTCGCCCGGCTGCTCGGCGGGGGCTGGCCGATGTGGGCGGCCGCGCTGACCTTCCTGGCGTTCTGGATGCCGTTCTGCAGCGGGCTGCGCAGCGAACCCATCATCGTGCTCGGTTCCCTCCTCACCTGGTGGGCGGCCGAACGGTCCATCGCCACCCGCCGGATGCTGCCCGCCGCGCTGGGCGCCGTCGCCGCCGGATTCACCCTGGCGCTCGCCCCACACGGCGTGATCGGGGTGGCGATCCTGATCGTCGCCGCCCGTCCGCTGCTGCGCATCCTGGTGGCCCGCCGCCGCGAGGCCGGACTCGCCGCGCTGCTCGCGCCGCTGGCCGCCGCCGGGCTGCTGGTGCTGGTGGTGGTGTTCCGCGATCAGACGCTGGCCACGGTGCTCGAGGCCATCAAGACCCGCTACGTCACCGGGCCGATCATCGGCTGGCATCAGGAGTACCTGCGCTACTACTTCCTGACGGTGTCCACCAAGGACGGCGCCCTGACCCGCCGCGTCCCGCTGTTGCTGTTGTTCGCGGGCCTGATGGTGGCCGTCGCGGTGATGTTGCGGCAGGGCCGGATTCGCGGTGTCGACGGCGGCCCCACCTGGCGGTTGATCGGTGCCACCGGTGTCACCCTGCTGTTGTTCGCCTTCACCCCCACCAAGTGGACCATCCAGTTCGGTGTGTTCACCGGTCTCGGTGCGGCGATCGCCGCGGTCGCCACCGTCGCGGTGGTGCAGTCGGCGGCACGGTCGGGACGCAATCTCACGGTGTTCGTCGCGGGCCTGCTGTTCGCCCTGGCCGCGGCGATGGCGGGCAAGAATGCGTGGCCGTTCGCCTACGAGTACGGCATCTCCTGGTTCGACCGGGCCCCGGTGCTGGCCGGTATCCCGATCTCGACGATCTTCCTGGCGTTGGCCGTGCTGGCCGTCGCGGTCGCGGTGTGGCAGCACCTACGTCTGGACTATGTGGCCAATCGCGGTCTGGCACACAGCAGTTCCGGGAAGGCCGACTCGGCCGCCGATCGTCGTCGACTGTTCCTGGCGTCGTCGCCGATCGCGGTGATCGCCGGCCTGATGGTGGCCTCGCAGCTGCTGGTGTTCGCCAAGGCCGCGGTGGTGCGGTATCCGGCGACGACGGTGCTCACCGAGAACCTGAACACGCTGCGCGGCAACACCTGTGGCATGGCCGACGCGGTGCTGGTGGAATCCGATCCGAATACCGGCCTGTTGACCCCGGCGAACGGACAATCGCAGACAGCCGCGTTGTCGGGGACCGGAAGCGGCACCACTGCAGTCGGTTTCACGCCCGACGGAGTGCCCGACGATCTGTCGCCGGAGCCGGGCAGCGCCCGGCCCGGCCAGATGAACGTGGCCAACCCGTTCTCCCGTCCGTTCGTGGTGTCGGGCGGGCTCGGCGCCGGCACCACCGGCGGCCGCGGCCCCACCACGGTGAACGGTTCGACCGTCGCACTGCCGTACGGACTCGATCCGGCCACCACCCCGGTGCTGGGCAGCTACGGTGCCACCGGTGAGGCGCGCCTGACCACCGGGTGGTATGACCTGCCCGACCGCACCGCCTCACCGCTGCTGGTGGTCGCGGCCGCCGGTGCCGTCGCCACCGTGGACGTCTTCGGCGTGCACGTCTTCGGGCAGAAGCTGACCGTGCAGTTCGGCAGACCCGGCGCCGACGGCTCATTCGAGCAGATCGGACCCGATGTGGCGCCGATCGACCCGGGACCGATCATCACCAATCGTCCGTGGCGCAATCTGCGGGTGCCGATGTCGGCGGTGCCGCCCGCGGCGACGGTGATGCGACTGTCGTTGCTGGACAACAACCTCGGTGAGAAGCAGTTCCTGGCGATCACGCCGCCGCGCGCGCCGCGCCTGCAGACCCTGCAGCAGGTCGTCGGCAGCACCGCACCCACGCTCGTCGACTTCATGGTGGCCGCACATTTCCCGTGCCAGCAGCCGCTGCAGGTGCACCACGGGGTCGCCGAGATCCCGCAATGGCGCATCCTGCCCGACTATGCGAGCGCCAACTCGCAGTCGAAGACCTGGCAGGACGCCGACGACGGTGGCCTGCTGGCGATCTCGGAGGCCACGACGTCGGCGCTCGCGGTGCCGACCTATCTGGAGGACGACTGGACTCAGGACTGGGGCGCGCTCGAACGGCTCACCCCGCTGGTCCCCGACGCCGCCCCGGCCCGGGTGGCGACATCACCGCAGACCCGCTGGGGATGGTCGCGGAACGGTTCGATCAGGGTGGAGACGTCCGATGACGAGTGACGCACGCAACCACGACACCCCCGGGGCCGGTGGTCCACCCGACGCGCCGGTACCCGAGGGTTCGGCATCCACGACCGCCCGACCGGCGAGGTGGCGGCCGAGCCCGCGGATGGTCAAGATCCTCGCCGCGGTCACCGGCCTGCTCGGCGCCCTGCTCGCCGTGGCCACCCCGCTGCTGCCGGTGAATCAGACGACCGCCGAGCTGAACTGGCCGCAGGATGACACGGTCGCCGCCGTCACCGCACCGCTGGTGTCGTTCGTGCCGATCGACATGGACCTGTCGGTGCCGTGCTCGCTGGCCACCCGTCTGCCGGCATCCGGCGGGGTGTTGTTGTCGACGCTGCCCGCCGCCGGTCAGGAAGCCAGTGCCCGGGCGTTGTTCATCCGGGCCACCGCCGACACCCTGACCGTCACCGACCGTGACGTCGTCATCCTCACCACGCCCCGCGCGGCCGCACAGCAGAACCCGAACTGCCGCATCCTGTTCCACGCCGACGGCACCGGCGTCTCGGCCCGCTTCGCCGACGGCCCCGGTGACGCGGCCACCGCGCCGGCCCTGAGCGGTGACGGGCTGCACACGTTCTCCGTCTCCGATCACCAGATGCGCCCGCAGATCGTGGGGATCTACACCGATCTTCCGGAATCGGCTCCGCGCGAGGGCTTGTCGCTGCACGCCACGATCGACACCCGCTACGTCAGCTCGCCGTCGCCCCTGAAGGTGACCGCGATCGTCGTCGGCATCCTGATGACCATCGTGTCGCTGGTCATGCTGGGCATCCTGGACCACCGGGACGGGCGTGGGCGCAAGCGTTTCCTGCCGTCGGGCTGGTGGACCATCCGCGGCTCGGACGTCGCGGTGTTCGCGATCCTGGCGTTCTGGTGGATCGCCGGCGCCAACACCTCCGACGACGGCTACAACTTCACCGTCGGCCGGATCACCGGAGATGCCGGCTACGCCGACAACTACTTCCGCTATTTCGGGGTGCCACAGGACCCGTTCGGCTGGCACTTCCAGGTCATCTCGTGGATGACGCAGGTCAGCGTCGCCACGCCGTGGATGCGGCTGCCCGCCTTCCTGCTCGGGCTGCTCGGCTGGTGGCTGATCTCGCGTGAGGTGATCCCGCGCCTGGGCCGGGCGGTGCGCAACAGCACCCCCGCGGTGTGGTCGGCGGCCTTCGTGTTCCTCGCGATCTGGTTGCCGTACAACAACGGTCTGCGCCCGGAACCGGCCGAGGCCGTCGGTGCGCTGCTGACCTGGTGCTGCGTCGAGCGGGCCATCGCCACCCGGCGACTGCTCCCGTATGCGATCGCGGTGGTCACCGCGGCGTTCACCCTCGCCCTCGCACCCGGTGGCCTGATGGCCGTCGCCGCGCTGCTGGCCGGCATCCGGCCGGTCGTGCGGGCGCTGGTGACGCGGCGGACGCGGGACGGCCTGCTGCCGATGCTGGCACCGATCCTGGCGGCGGGCACCGCGGTGCTGTTCCAGATCTTCGCCGACCAGCCCCTGGCACCGCTGCTCGAGGGCAACAAGGTCGCCACCGACGTAGGGCCCACCCTGGAGTGGTGGGAGGAGCCGGTCCGGTACTACTACCTGATCCTCCCGACCGCCGACGGCACACTCGCCCGTCGCTACGGCATCCTGATGATGATCCTGTGCCTGATCGTGGTGCTGCTGCGACTGCTCCGGCGCGAACATCCCAACGGGATTGCGCGCGCACCGATCTGGCGGCTGATCGCGGTGACCCTGGGCACCATGTTCTTCATCTCCTTCACGCCCACCAAATGGACGCACCACTTCGGTGTGTACGCGGGCATCGCCGCCGGTCTGGCGGCGGCCGCGGGCGCGATGATGGCACCGGCGATCCTCCGATCCCGGCGCAACCGCACGTTCTTCGCCGCCGCCGTCCTGGCCGTCACCGGCATCTCGTTCACCGGAACCAACGGCTGGTGGTACATCGGCAGTTACGGCATTCCGTGGTGGGATCGGCCACCGGCCGTCGCCGGGATCAGGTTGGGCTGGTTGTTCCTCGCCCTGGCGGTGATCACCGCACTGGTCGGCCTGTGGTTCCACTTCCGGGACGACTACGTCGACGATGCGACACGCACCGGCCATGGGCCGCACTGGTATTCACGCCTGAGGTTCTCACCGCTGCCGGTGATCTCGGCGTTCGTGGTGATCTTCATGGTGGCATCGTTCGCCAAGGCCGCCTATGTGCAACGCGACTCGTGGTCGTGGCTGAACTCCAATCTGCGTGCGCTGAGCGGTAATTCGTGTGGCCTGGCCAACGACGTGCTGGTGGAGGCCGACCCCACCGCAGGGTTGCTGCGGCCGGCCGCTGTCGGCGGAGCACCCGCGCCGAGTGTCTCCGCGGCACTCGCCGGCACCGCCGATGGTGCGCCCCCGGCCGGCTTCTCCCCCAACGGTGTCCCGAACAAGCTGTCGGTGGATTCGACGGTCGACGAGAGCGCCGCCAGCTCGGCCACCAACAGCGCCCAGTCCGGCGCGGGCGCCGAGGACGCCACCGCCGACACGTCGTCGGCGGCCGGGGGTACCGAGGGTGGCCAGGGCGCCACCGGCGTCAACGGGTCGACGGTGAAGCTGCCGTTCGGCCTCGATCCGCTCGCCACACCGGTCCTCGGGTCGTACGGTTCGCCCACCGGCACCGGCGATCTCACCACGTCGTGGTACTCCCTGCCGGAACGGTCCGACGACGCACCACTGCTGACCGTCGCGGTGGCCGGATCGGTGGAGGCCGTGGACGGGATCGGAGTGGTGCACTCCGGCCAGAAGCTGGTGGCCCGGTTCGGCCGTACCGGCGTGGACGGAAAGGTCACCCCCGTGGGCGTGCTCGGCCCGATCGACATCGGCGAGGCGCCCAGCTGGCGCAACCTGAGGTTCCCGCTCGCCGATGCCCCGGCCCGCGCGAACGTGGTGCGGATCGAGGTGTCCGACACCGCAGGCGCCCCCAACGAGTGGGTTGCGCTCACCCCGCCGCGGGTGAGCACACTCGGCACGCTCAACGACGTCGTCGGCACCACCGATCCGGTGTTCATCGACTGGATGCCCGGACTGGTGTTCCCGTGCCAGCAGCCGATGAAGGTCCGCAACGGCGTACTCGAGGTGCCGCAGTGGCGGATCATGCCCGACGCCGACGCCACCCGGAAGAACAGTCAGACATGGATGGCCGGAACCGCCGGTGGGCCGCTCGGCATCACCGAGGCCATGCTCACCCCCACCCTGCTGCCGACCTACCTGCGCAACAACTGGGGACGCGACTGGGGTGGGCTGCAACGCTTCACGCAGATCGATCCGGCGCCGCCCGCACATCTCGACGTGGGTACCGCAACGCGATCGGGACTCTACGACCCGGCGCCGATGCGGTCGAGCGGCTACTGATCGGACGACCAGGGTCGGCTCACCTTGCTTGCGGGTGAGCCGATCTCGCGGTTGGCTGGTCCCATGAGCGATGAGAGTGTCGACACCCGTGCGGACGGTGCGCCCCATCAGCACGCAGGCGAGCCACATTCCGGTGGCACACTCGCCAACCGCCTGAACTGGCTGCGGGCGGGGGTCCTCGGCGCCAACGACGGGATCGTGTCGACGGCGGGCATCGTCGTGGGTGTGGCCGCCGCCACCGCCGAGCGCGGCCCGGTGTTCACCGCCGGTGTCGCCGCCCTGGCCGCGGGTGCGGTGTCGATGGCGCTCGGCGAGTACGTATCGGTGAGCGCGCAACGCGACACCGAGAGGGCCCTGCTCCACAAAGAGAGCCGTGAACTCGCCGAACAACCAGAGGCCGAATTCGATGAACTCGTCGGCCTCTACGAGGCCAAAGGCCTCTCCCACGACACCGCCTGCCAGGTCGCCCGGGAGCTGACCGCCCACGATGCGTTCTCCGCGCACGTCGACGTGGAACTCGGGATCGACCCGGACGAACTGACCAATCCGTGGTTGGCCGCGTTCTCGTCGGCGGTCGCCTTCACCGTCGGCGCACTGTTGCCGTTGATCGCCATCCTGGTCCCACCGGCAGGCGTACGGATTCCGATCGCCTTTGTCGCCGTCATCCTCGCGCTGGCACTGACCGGCGCGATCGGCGCCGTCCTGGGCGGCTCCAAGCCGTGGCGTCCGATGGCCCGGGTGGTGATCGGCGGCGCAATCGCGATGGCCGTCACCTATGCGATCGGCAGCCTCGTCGGGCATGCGGTGGGCTGAGGTCACCCCCTCCGATCGAGCGGGGACCAAACGCCGGATGAACTCACCAACACCTCACCAGGCTTCGACACGGGTCCTCGCCCCACAGGGCTCGGTCCCGCAGCGAACCCTACGATGATTGAGCCCGAACCGACCGCAGCGAACCCTACGATGATTGAGCCCGAACCGACCGCAGCGAACCCTACGATGATTGAGCCGGGACCGAGCGCAGCGAGGACCCGAGTCGAAATCCCCGCCGGACAAACCCACCAAGCGACCGCCCCCGGTCACCGACACCGCCAGCCCACCAGGTTTCGACACGGGTCCTCGCCCCACAGGGCTCGGTCCCGGCTCAACCACCAGGCGGTCAGTGGTGCAATCGCTCACGAAGGCCGGTCAGATGGGCATCAGGTAGTGCTTGCGCGGTGTGCGCAGCACGTTCTTGTCCTGCAGCTGGGCCAACGCCTTTCGGAGCTGCAGGCGGGTGTCGGCGGGTTCGATCACGGCGTCGATGTAACCCCGCTCGGCGGCCAGGTACGGCGTCGCCATCATGACGTTGTAGAAGTCGATGAAGTCGCGACGGACCTTGTCGGCGTCGGCGGCCGACATGCCCTCGGTCTGACGTCGTGTCAGCACCGCTGCGGCCGACTCGGCACCCATCACCGCGATCTTGGCCGTCGGCCACGCGAAGTTGATGTCGGCGCCGAGCTGCTTACAGCCCATCACCGCGTACGCACCGCCGTAGGCCTTGCGCAACACCACGGTCACCTTGGGGACGTCGGCCTCGACATAGGCGAACAGGAACTTGCCCGACCGCCGGATGGTGCCCTTCTGCTCCTCGGCCAGACCCGGCAGGATTCCGGGGGTGTCGACCAGGAAGACCAGCGGGATGTTGAAGGCGTTGCAGATGCGGACGAATCGCGTCGCCTTCTCCGACGAATCGGTGTCGAGCACACCCGACATCACGTTCGGCTGATTCGCCACCACGCCCACCGGCTTGCCGTCGACGCGCGCATAACCGGTGATCAGGTTGGGCGCGAACAGCTCTCCCACCTCGAGGAAGTTGCCGTCGTCGAACACCTTGACGAGGATGTCGTGCATGTCGTAGCCGGCGTTGTCGTTGTCCGGCATGAAGTCGTTGAGCGACAGGTCGCTCTCGGTGACCTCTGGCTCCATACCCGGGTTGATCACCGGCGGCTTCTCGTAGCAGCTCGACGGCATGTACTGCAGGTACTCACGCACCCACTCGAATGCTGACGCCTCGTCGTCGGCCACGTGATGGATGTTGCCCCAGCGTGCCTGGTTGTGTGCGGAGCCGAGGTCCTCGGCCGAGATGTCCTCGCCGTTGACCTGCTTCAGCACGTCCGGGCCGGTGACGAACATGTACGACTGGTCCTTCACGCCGACGAGGATGTCGGTGTTCGCCGGGGTGTACACCGCACCACCGGCGCACTTGCCGAGGATCACCGAGATCTGGGGCGCCAGACCCGACAACAGGTCGTTGCGGCGGCCCATCTCGGCATACCAGGCCAGCGAGGTCACCGCGTCCTGGATGCGGGCACCGGCCGAGTCGTTGATGCCGACCATCGGGCAGCCGAGCTTGCCCGCCCACTCCATCAGCGCAGACACCTTGCGGCCGAACATCTCTCCGACGCTGCCACCGAGCACGGTCTGATCGTGCGAGAACGCCGCGACCGGACGGCCGTGGACCAGTCCGTGACCGGTCACCACGCCGTCGCCGTAACCCGTCTCCGCGGCACCCGGCATCTTGGCCAGCGCACCGGTCTCGATGAAGGTGCCCGGGTCGAACAGCATCGCCAATCGCTCACGCGGGGAACAGATCCCCTTTGCGGCTCGCTTGGCAATTGCCTTCTCCCCGCCGGGTTCCCTGGCCAGTTCGAGCTTCTGGCGCAGGTCGGCGAGCTTGGCAGCAGTCGTATCGGTCACGGTCGGTCTCTTTCGGTTCGGAAACAGGTGCGCGGTCAGCGGGCGTCCGGCCGGATGCGACCGACACGCTCGGTGAGATCGGCACCGATCTTCGCGATGTAGGGCTCGTCGACGATCGACAGGTGATCGCCACCGATGTGGATGATCTCCAGGTCGTCGACCACCTCACCCCATCGCCCGTCCTCGTCGATCTCGGCCCACTGGGGTTCGAGTTCGATCGCGCCGGCATGCATCTTGTCGGCACGGTAGAGCACCACCTTGCCGTCATACGGCGAAGGCGAGATGTTGCTCAGCACACGGTTTTCGATGAACGAGGTGCGCTGGTGCTCGATGATGCCGCCGGGGATCTTGGTCCCCGACATCGACATCATCTCCATGATGATCGCGAACTGCCCCTCGTCGTCGGCGTCGACGAGACGATCCATCGGGATCGGGATGTCGGCGTCGAGATCGTAGTTGCGGATCGCGAAGTCCTTCCAGCGTTCGAGGCGGGCACGTTTGGTGTCCGGCGTCTCGGTCATGTCCTCACGCGGACGGACCACATCGATCAGACCGACGAAGGCGACGCTCTCGCCCTGCTCACGCAGGACCTGCGCGACGCCGTAGGCCAGGGCACCGCCGAACGACCATCCCACCAGCACGTACGGCCCGTTCGGCTGCACCTCGCGCAGACGCGGGAGGTACTCGCGCACACGCTCTTCGATCGACCCCTCGACGCCGCGGTCGAAGCCGATCACCGGCTGGTCGGCAGGCAGCCGCTTCAGCAGTGCCTCGTAGGCGGCGGTGTTGCCGCCGGCCGGGTGGAACAGCAGGACCGGCACCGGGTCACCGGCAGCGGGGTCGTAGGACTTCTTGCCCTCCGGCGACAACCGCAGGTACCGCAGGAAGCCGTCGGTGTCGGCGGACGCGTCGAGGTAGTCGCGAACGTAGTTCGACATCTCCTCGACGGTCTCGGCGTCCAGGATGTCCTCGACGTCGATGTCCCCACCGGTGCGCTCGTTGAGCTTGTCGGTGAGCGCCTGCGCCACATCCTCTTCGAGCACGGGGAGCTTGTTGAAGATGCCGCCCGGCGAGCGCTTGGTGACCACCGCGTACACGCCGAACGTCAGACGCTCGGCCGCGTCGCGCGGCGGGACGTCCGATCCGGCCGCCTCGGCGACGGCCCGCTGATCGGTGATGTCGGTGGCCGGCGCAGCCGCAACCGGCTCCACGGCCGGGGCCGGTTCTGCCACAGCCGGTTCGGGCTCTGCGGCAGCGGGTGCCGGTTCGGGTACCGGTTCGATGGCAATGGTCGCGTCGTTCGTACCGGTCTCCGCACCGGCGGCCCGCCTGGCGTTCTGCTCGTCGATGTAGGCGTTGAGTGCCGCGGTGTCGAGTTCGCCACCGCCGGCGGCGTTCTCGGTCAGCGAGTCCAGCTCGTCACGGTGGGTGACGGCGTACTCGACGAACTTGGTGACGTCGTCGAGGTCGGCCTGCCGCATCGCCTGCAGTTGCAGTTGCGGGATGTCGAACTCGAACTCGACTCGGTTCTTGATCCGTACGGCCATCAGCGAATCCAGGCCCAGCTCGATCAGCGCGATCTCGCGCGGCAGATCCTGGGGGTCGTAACCCATCGCCTCACCGACGATGATCGCGAGCCGATCACCCACCGTCTCACCGGATTCGGGGTCCCATTTGGCGCCGATGTCGTCGACGATCTCGTCCTCGACGACCACCTTGTCGTCGGCGAACACCGCAGCACCCGACGGTGCCGCGGCCGTGGCGGACTCGACGGCAGCAGGTGCCGCCGTGGCCGCGACATCCGGATCACCGGTGACGACGGCCTCGAACAACAGCCGGAAGTTCTTGTCCTGCTTGACGTGCACCGTCACCGACGCACCGCCCGGATGCGGGCTGAGCGTGGTGGTGAGGGTGCCCTCGGCGGGGAACTCGCCGTGGGCGACGGCCGCACCGACCGCGGCACCGGAGAGTACCTGCGCCGCAGCCGAACGGACGAGCTCACGCGGGTCGGCGACCGCAGCCGCGGCCACCTCCCAGGCGTGCCGGCCGTCGGGCAGGGCGACGTGCGTACCCGGCACCGATCCGGCACCTCCGCCGGAGCTGATGCGGGCCTTGAGCCAGTACGGCTTCCGGTCGAAACGGGTCCGCGGGATCGCGGCGAACCCGCCGGCGCCGAACAGCGATGCGACGTCCACCGGATGTCCGTGCACGTACAGCTTCATCAGCGCGTTGACGAGGCCGTGGCTCTCGTCCTCCTTGCGCTTGAGTGTCTCGACGAGTTCCGCATCGTGCAGGCCCGCGGTGAAGGTGACCGCGGCCACCGAGATCAGTACCGCCGGATTCGGCGAGAGCTCGATGAAGGTGCGGTGTCCGTTCTCGACCGTCTTGGCGACGGCCTGGGAGAACCACACGCTGTGCCGCAGGCCCTTCAGGAAGTACTCCACGGTGTGCACCGGTGCGGCGTGCGGACGGTAGTAGGCCTCGCGGTCGACCGAGCTGTAGATGCCGTAATCCAGTGGCAGCGGCTCGATCCCGGTGAGCTCGTAGGCGAGTTCACCGAGGATCGGTTCCACCTGCGAGGTATGGCTGGCACCCTTGGTCTGCAGTTTGCGACCGAGCTTGCCCTCTGCCTCGGCGCGCGCGACGATCGCGTCGACCTGCGGCTCCGGACCACCGATCACGGTGTGCGTGGGAGCGGCGTAGACACAGATCTCGAGATCGGGGTAGTCGGCGAGCACATCGGTGATGTCGGTGGCGCTGTACTCGACCAGGGCCATCAGCCGGATGTCGTCACCGCTCAGGGTGGCCTCACCCTCGGCCATCAGCCGGGACCGCTGGCAGATCACACGGGTCGCGTCCTCCAGCGACAGACCGCCGGAGATGTAGGCGGCCGACGCCTCACCCATCGAATGGGGAACCAGCACACCGGGTTGCGCGCCGAAGTGCCGCAGCGTGTCGGCAAGGGCCACCTGGATGGTGTAGATGCCCACCTGGCTGGTCTCGATGCCGTAGGTCTGCTCGTCGTCGACGAACATCGCGGCGATCGAGTAGCCGAGCTCGTTCTCCACCAGCGCATCGACGCGGTCGACGTACTTCGCGAACACCGGGTTCTCGGTGTAGAGCTGCTTGGCCATCTTGCGGTGCTGGGAACCGAAGCCCGACAGCAGCCACACCGCCGACGCGGCATCCGGCGAATCGCATGAGTACACGGCCGGATTGGCCTTGCCCTCGGCGACGGCCCGGACACCGGCGATCGCGTCGTCGTGGGTGCGTGCCATCACCACGGCGCGCGAGCGACCGTGGTTGCGGTGCGACAGTGCCCGGCCGATGTCGGCGAGCGGGGTGGCCCGGCCCTCCGCGGATTCCAGCCACTCGGCCAGGTCTTCGGCGGTCTTCCGCCGGCGCGACGGCAGGAACCCGGAGATCACCAGCGGCACCACCGATCCCTCGACGGCGGCGGGGGCGAACCCGGCGGTGGGATCGGTCTCGGCGACGGTGGCCTGCGCGTCCGGCCGGGTGGCCTGCGCGACGAGGATCGCGCGCTCGGCCTCGGTGAGGAAGTCCTCGTCGTCGGGGTCGTCGACGACCGCCGCGGACTCGGCGATGGCCCGGACGTCCTCGGCCGCGCCCGGGTCGGCGAGATCCGACGGCAGCACCTCGCGCACGACGACGTGCGCGTTGGTGCCGCCGAAGCCGAACCCGGAGACACCGGCGACGGCATGCCCGGAGTACCGCGGCCATTCGGTGGCCTCGGCGGTCACCTTGAGTCCGGTGGCGTCGAACTGGATGTAGGGGTTGGGTCCGGAGTAGTTCAGCGACGCCGGGATGGTGTCGTGCTGCAGCGAGAGCAGCACCTTGGCCAGCGCACCGGCGCCGGCCGCGGACTCCATGTGGCCGAAGTTCGTCTTGGCCGAACCCAACAGGGCCGGGGCGCCCACGACGCGGCCGCGACCGACCACCCGGCCGAGCGCGTCGGCCTCGATCGGGTCACCCAGGATGGTGCCGGTACCGTGCGCCTCGACATAGTCCACCTGGCGGGGATCGAGTGCGGCGTCGGCGTAGGCTGCGCGCAACACCTCGACCTGGGCCTCCGGGTTGGGCGCGAAGATCCCGTTGGAGCGACCGTCGGAGTTGACCGCCGACCCGGCGACCACCGCGAGGACGGTGTCGCCGTCGCGGCGGGCATCCGAGAGACGCTTGAGGACGAACATGCCGCCGCCCTCCGAGCGCACCATGCCGTCGGCATCGGCGGAGAACGCCTTGATGTGCCCGTCCTTGGCGACCGCTCCGATGGTGTCGAAGCCCACCGTTGCAGCCGGGGTGAGGATCAGGTTGACGCCACCGGCGAGGGCGACCTCGGACTCCCCCGACCGCAGGCTGCGCACCGCCTGGTGCACGGCGACCAGCGACGACGAGCAGGCGGTGTCGATCGCGACCGACGGGCCGTGGAAGTCGAAGAAGTACGAGACACGGTTGGCGATGATCGAGGTCGCGGTACCGGTCAGGGCGTATGCGGCGGTCTCGTCCGATCCCTCGCCGAGGCCGAGCGCGGCCATCAGCTGGTAGTCGTTGGTAGAGGTGCCGACGAAGACCCCGACCTGGCCGCCCTTGAGGTCGCTGGCCGGGATGCGGGCGTGCTCGAGCGCCTCCCAGGTCAGTTCCATCGCCAGGCGCTGCTGCGGGTCGACCATCTCGACCTCGCGCGGGCTCATCTGGAAGAAGTCGGCGTCGAATCCCTTGACGTCGTCGAGGTATCCGCCGCGCAGGTTGCGCTGCGCGAGCACCTCGGCCATCTGCGGGTCGGACCGGAACTCGGCCCACCGGTCGTCGGGCAGCTCCGAGATGCCGTCACGACCTTCCAGCAGCGCCTCCCACGTCGACTCCGGGGTGTGCCCGGCCTTCGGGAAGCGGGTGGAGAAGCCGACGATCGCGATGTCGTCGGCGGCGGCGCGCTCGCGCTCCCAGAAGCGGTCGGCGTCGGCGTCGAGACCCTCGTCGGGATCTCCCTCGACGATCCGCTTCGCCAGCATGGCGATGGTCGGATGGTTGTAGGCGACCGTCGCGGTGAGGATGACACCGGTCTTGTCCTCGACGTCGGCGGCCAGGGCCACCGCGTCGCGGGAGGACAGACCGAGCTCTTCCATCGGGCGGTCGTCGGAGATCTGATCGGCGGGCACACCGGTGGCCGCGGACACCCAGTCGCGCAGCCAGTCCTGCAATTCGGGAACGGTCAGACCGCCGGCGGTCTCCCCGTCGGCTGCGTGGTTCGCAATGCTGGCGCCCGGATCGACACCCTCTGGCTGTTCGCTATTCAGTTCAGACATCGCTTCCAGACTAATTGGCGCAGGGCCCACGATGTCGCGGGCCCTGCGGATGGGTGAAGCTCTCGTCCGTAGATCGAGCGCACGGACCGGTGCGTTACTCGCCGCTGTCGGGGAACGCGGTCTGCTTGTAGCCGCCCCGCAGGCTGCCGTCGATGTAGGCGGCCTTGGTGGCACGGCGGGCGATCTTGCCGCTGGAGGTGCGCGGGATGGACCCGGCCGGGACCAGCAGGATGTCGCGGGCCATCACGCCGTGGCGCTGGGCGATCGACGCACGGACGGTGTCGGCGATCTCCTGCGGGTCGGTCTTCTTGCCCGGACCGCGCTCGGCCACGATCACCAGCTGCTCGGATGCGTCGTCGGCGTCGAAGGTCAGGCCGCTGGTGGACTGCTCGAAGACCTCGGGCGGCAGCTGGTTGGTCGGCACCGCGAAGGCGGCGACGAAGCCCGGACGCAGGGCGGTGCTCGCCTCCTGCGCGCTGAACTCGATGTCCTGCGGGTAGTGGTTGCGACCGTCGACGATCACCAGGTCCTTGACGCGGCCGGTGATGTAGAGCTCCCCGTCGAACCACACGCCGTAGTCGCCGGTGCGCATCCACTGGGCGTCGGCCGGGGCACCGGCGGTGTGGCTGCCCGCGGGCAGGACCTTGCTGATGGTGTTCTGGAAGGTGTCCTTGGTCTCTTCCGGCTTGTTCCAGTAGCCGGCGCCGATGTTGAGCCCGTGCAGCCAGATCTCGCCGACATGGCCGTCGGGGCGTTCCTCGCCGGTCTCGGCGTCGACGATCGCGGCCCACTGGCTCAGCGCGACCTGACCACACGCCACCTGGGCGACGGCATTGGCCGCGTCGGCGTCGACGACCACCATGCGCCCGGCGTTGAGCTCCTCGCGGTCGACGTAGACGATCTTGGCCTCGTTGTCGCGCTGGGTCGCCGAGACGAACAGCGTCGCCTCGGCCATGCCGTAGCACGGCTTGATGGCGGTCTTCGGCAGGCCGTACGGCTCGAAGGCCTCGTTGAACTTCTTCATCGAGCTGACGGTGACCGGCTCGGACCCGTTGATCAGGCCGATCACGTTCGACAGGTCGAGGCTCTCGCCCGGCTTCGGCAGGCCGCGCGCGGCGGCGTGCTCGTAGGCGAAGTTCGGCGCGGCGGCGTAGGTGGGGGCGTTGTCGTCGTCGGCGGCGAGCTCACGGATCCACCGGCCCGGGCGACGCACGAACGCCTGCGGACTCATGATGGTGATGTACTTGCCGCCGAGGGCGGGCAGGATCACCGTCAGCAGACCCATGTCGTGGAACATCGGCAGCCAGGTGACGCCGCGCGCGTTGCGGTCGATCTCGATGCAGTCGTAGATCTGCAGGCAGTTCGCGGCGACCGCCTGATAGGTGATCTCCACACCGGCCGGGACGCGGGTCGACCCGGAGGTGTACTGCAGGTAGGCGACGGTGTCGCGGTTGTGGTCCTTGCCGGCGACCGGCGCCACCCAGCTCGACCCCACCGAATCCGGCACGGCGTCGACGGCGATGACGCGCGGACGCTGCTTGGCCGGACGGTCGGAGAAGAAGTCGCGCACGGCCTCGGCGGACTTCGTGGAGGTGAGGATTGCGGTGGGTTCGCAGTCGGCGAGGACCGCGGTGAGCCGGTCGGTGTGGCCGGGCTCGTCGGGGCTGAACAGCGGCACCGCGACATTGCTCGCGTAGAGGGCGGCGAAGAAGCCGATCACGTACTCGAGCGACTGCGGGGCGAGGATCGCCACCCGGTCGCCCGGCTTGGTGACCTGCTGCAGCCGGGCCGCGACGGCGCGTAGGCGCTTGCCGAACTGCGCCCAGGTCAGGTCCTGACGTTCGCCGTCGCGTTCGCGGCTGTAGTCGATGAACCGATAGGCGAGCGTGTCGGCCTGCTCACGCACGTTGCGTTCGACGTAGTCGACCAGCGTCGCATCCTCGTTGAAGTGGAGCTGGCCGTTCTCGTCGAGGAACTGCTCAAATTCAGTGTTCAGCATTCATAACTCCTGTGCCCCCGGCATGGACCACCGGACCGGGGCGCGTTGTCCGCGCCACGCGGTGCTCCCCGTTGCACCACGTCGACCGACCCTGCTCAGCCGGTCTCGGCCGGCGGGCGGGTGGTCGGCTCGGCACCCACTCCGGGCTACCGCGTGACACGGTAGCGCAGTCCTGTTTACCCATTCGAATCGGACGTGATCGTTGTCTCTTACTCGCTTGTCTCGTGATCGGCGGGCTGCGGAACGATCACTGTCCGCAGCCGCCTACGCCTACTCGGTCAGCGTCTCTTCGCAGTTCGCCCCAGACCAAACCGACATCCTACTCCCCCTTGAGCAGCGGGATGATCGGCGCGAACGCGTCCATCTGTGTGGGGAACACACCGACGTAGGACATCGACGTGCGGCGCCGCACCTCCCGGATCTGGTCGGCGATCTGCTCGAACGACCCGATCGCGATGTACGGCGAATCGAGCACGTCGTCGACGGTGAACTCGGTGTCGCGCTCGATGTTCGGCGGGTAGCCCTGGTCGAGGGCCTTCAGCGCCATCTCGGCCGTCGCGGTGCGGTCATCGGTGATGACGATGACGGCGATGGTCCAGTTGAGTTCGATCTCACCGAACCGATCCCCGGCCGCCTCACGGATCCGGTCGACGCGTGCCGCGGTCTTCTCGATGGTCATGTCCGACAGCTTCATCTTGCCGTCGGGGGTGGTGCCGGGGGCCACCGAGATGATGTCGGCGTGCTTGGCGGCGAGTGCCAGCATCTTGGGTCCGCCACCACCGACGGCGATCGGCGGGCGCGGGCCCTGCCGGGGGCGCGGGCTGCCCTCGAGGCCGGAGATCTGGTAGAACTCGCCGTCGAAGTCGACGGTCTCCCCGCGCATCAGCCGGTCGAGGATGGTGAGCGACTCGTCGAGGCGACGGATTCGGGTACCGGGCGACTCGAACTCGATGCCCGCCTTGTCGAACTCTTCCTTCATCCACCCGGCGCCGATACCCAGCTCCAGACGCCCCTTGGACAGCACGTCGATGGTGTTGGCCTCTTTGGCCAGGATCGCGGGGTGACGGAAGCCGTTGGCGAGCACCGAGGTACCCAGGCGGATTGTGCTGGTGGCCTGGGACAGTGCGCCGAGCGCGGCGAGCGGACCGACCTGGTTGCCGAGGTGGTCGGGCACCGCGAAGGTGTCGTAGCCGTACTCCTCGGCGGCCTGGGCGAGCTTGACGAACTTGCGGGCACCACCCTCGTCCTTGTTGCCCTCACCGCCGGCGCCGAACCGGAACTTACGCAGCCCGGTCGGCTCGTCCGGCCGTTCGGCCTCGACCTGCGTCATCGATGTCTCCTCGTTCGGTGTGCCCGCTGCCGTCGTGGCGTTGGTGTCGTGGTCTCCGCGGGTTACCCCGAAGGGACGACATCCGCGAACCAGCAGCCCACGTTAGTGCAGCATGCGGGCCTGACCAAACGGTTCGTGACGGTGATCAGCGAGTTCCCACCGACCTGCCAGGCGCGGCGGGGCTCAGTTGTGGGCCGGGCGGGGTGCCTCGTCGATCACGCCGGTGGCCCATCCGTACATCCACTGGGTCGCCGAGGAGCCGCCCAGGGACCAGTACTTCTTGGTCGCGTACATCGCATGGACCGGATTGTTGATCGCACCCATCAACTGGTTCAGGGCACCGAGAGGATTGGTGACCGTCGGGGCGTCGCAGATGAGATCGCCTGGCGCACAGATGGTCACGACCTGATCCTGCAAGCTGCCGAAGCCGCCGGTGCGGGGGCCGGTCATGGTGATCCCCGGGACCAGGCTGCCCATCCCACCCAACGAGACCTCGGCGCCGACCCCCGGCGGGTTCGGTCCGATGTGGCGGCCCTCGGCAGGTACACGGCGGCCGTCGGCGATCAGTCCGACACCGCGCACGAGATCCGCCTCACCCTCCGGGAGAACGCCGCGCCCGTTTCCGATCGCACTCGCGAGGTCACCGGCGATCACCGCCCCCTGGGAGAAACCGAGGATCAGGTAGGTGGTCAGCGGACACTTCTCGTGGGTGGCGATGATCTTGCCGGCGGCCCGCTTGTACCCCTGGGTGCGGGAGTCGTTGTAGTCGGTCTGGTGGTCGCTCAGGTTGGTCGGATTCCGGAACTCCGCGACATAGGGGACCGTGTACACCTCGGTGCGCGACGACGGGTACTCGTTCTGCAGCGCCTTGGAGACACGCAGCAGCAACGACGCCGGTTTGGACGTCGGATTCAGCGGATCGTCGCCGGTGGTGGACTCCCAGGTGCCCGGCACGACCAGGGTCACCATGTCCGGGCACGACGCCGGTTGCGCCTCCGGGCGCGTGGTGGGGGTGGAGCTGCCCGGCGGGCGTCCGCCCGGTTGTTCGGGCGGCGCGGTGAACAGGCCCTTCACCCAGATCAGGATCAGGACCAGTGCGATCACCGCGATCAGGGCGATGAACGAGATGAACAGGGCCAGGCCGCGCCGCCGTCGGCGCGGCGCTGTGCGTCGGGAGTTCACAGGTCGAATCCGCGCCTCAGCAGTAGTTCTGCTCGGCGGCCTTGATCACCTTGTCGGCCTTGGCATTCGCCTCCTGGGCACTGTTGGTGCCGGGCGACACCAGAGCGGTGACATAGCCCTTCACGGTGACCGGATCGGTGTTCTTCTGCTCGGCGGTGCAGACGTAGTTCGCGAGGGTCAGCGCGACGCCGTTGTCGGTGTCGCCGAGCATCGACACCTTCTGATCACGCAACGCCTGGAGGTACTTGCGATCCTTGTCGGTCAGCGTATGTCCCTGCGGTGCGGCGAAATCTCCGTCGGCAGCGGTGGTGGTGGTCGCACCGGACGGTGCCGTCGCCGGCAGGCTCGAACCGGCCCGCGGGGCCGACGAGGCGGATCGCGACGCACTTCCCGAACCTGCGGGCGCCGCCGAACTCGCGGCGACCGACGTACTCGGCGACGACGAGTAGACCGACGTGGTGGTCACCGGGGCGCTGGTGATCGGCGCGCTCGCCGTCGAGTCGTCGGCACATGCCGCGACCGAGCCGAGCGCACACACCGCACCGGCCATCAGCAGCCCCAGCCGCAGGTACTTCGTCATCATCACTTCCTCGCTCAACCGCCCGGCGACCTTCGAATCGCCCGACGCCGGGGTCTCCCCGACCGCCAGCGCTAGGCTACCCGCCGTCGCCGACCGTCTCGGCCACCCAGAGCAGCCCACCTGCGAAAACCCTGCCAACTCTCACAGTGATCTCAGGGGAGCCACACCTGACGCCCACACTTGCCGCCTCAGCGGGTGATCTGCGCCCCACCGCGCGGGGTCCAGTTGATCCGCCCGTGCTCGAAGGTCTGGAACGCTCCCTTGTCCCGCCAGGGCTGCTCGTCACTGGTCGGCAGGCCGAGCTTGCCACCGGGGCCACCCTGCCCGGCGTAGGCACCCCCGATCGCACCGGTGACCACCTTGGGGCCCTTCGGCCCGGTGATGATGCGACCGTTGACGAAGTCCTGGGCCTTGCCGCCGGTGACGCCGTACTCGGGGGTGAGACAGACGCCGAGTTTGGCACGGTCGGCGACCTTCTTGAACGCTGCACCGACCCGGCAGGCCACCTTGTCACCGGACAGCCCGAGTGCGGCCGCGGCCTGCGGCCACGCCTGCTGCATCTCGAACTCCCAGTACGGCCACGTGTGGGTACCCGACGGCCGGTAGACGGCCTGGCCGGGGACGCCGAGCTCGTTGAGCTTGATCGCGAACTGCTGGGAGGTGACGCGGCTGAGCAGTTCGAGTCCCACACCGGAGTAGTTGGTGGCCAGCATCGGGATGTCGGACGGGCTGTCGTGCGGGCCGACCATCCCGTTGCCGGAGGAGATGTAGAGACTCGTGCCACGCAGCTTGTCGGCCAGCAGATACGGGTCGTGTTCCTTCCAGGCCGGATCGCTGGGCGGGCCGAACATCTTCATCGCGTCGTAGCCGCCACCGTCACGCAGTGCGAACTGGATGGCCTGCGGCATGCCGTAGGAGGTCATCTGCAGAATGCCCGAGAACGACGCCGCGAACTTGTAGAAGCCGGGGTTGCGGGCGGCGAGCATCATCGCCGCCGAACCGCCCATGGACAGTCCCTCGATACCGCGGACGTCGGTGGACCGCCAGTCACCCTGGATGATCGGCGGCAGTTCGCGGATCAGGAAGGTCTCCCACTGGTAGTTCTTGCCGCGGTCGGGTTCCTTCCAGTCGGTGTAGAAGCTCGACTCCCCGCCGATCGGCAGGATCACGTTGACGTTCTTGTCCTTGTAGAAGTCGACGACGTCGGTGTTGATCACCCAGCCACTCTGGTCGTCCTGCGCGCGCAGGCCGTCGAGCATCGTCAATTGCGGGAATCTCGCCTGTGGGTTGGCCCACCAGTCCCGGGCCAGCAACAGCTGCACCTGGATCTCGGTGTTCATCGACGGCGAGAACACCCACAGCGCCACACGTCGGTCGGTGTACCAGAACACCTTGGTGACCCGGGCCGGTTGCGCCGGGGCGGCGGCCGGGGTCGCGGGGGTGGCCGCGGGGCTCGCCGGGGCCGCCGGACCCGGAGCGGGTGCGGCGGACGTCGCGGGCGCGGCCGGGGCGGGGGCGGCCGGCGCGGGGGCTGGGTCGGCGGCCGCGGGACGCTGCCCGAGCAACGCCACCACGGCCACGAGCACCGCGATCACGCTGATCGTGATCGCCCCACGGATGGGCCTGCGGCGTCCGTCTCTCCCCACACTGACGTGTTGCATACCCTCGAGCTCCTTCACACCCCATGACGGTCGGCGCGTCTGCACCTTTCGAAGCATGACACCAGCAGCCTCCCAAGTCACTTTGATCCCACTGGTGTCATTTCGCCTCAGGTGTTTCTTACACGGCCGAGGAGTGGTTGGGGAAGTGCCACGCTGTGACTGATGAGATTTTTGTGATTTCTGTGACCTGGAGTGGACGTCCGGGCCGTCCGGTGCACCACGACCTGACGAGACGACCCCGCCCGGGACCGTGATGGTCCCGGGCGGGGTCGTCTGATGTGTCGGTCAGCAGGTCAGCGGAAGAAGCCTCGTGCGTAGGCGTTCCAGACCATGTCCTGCCAGTAGCCCCAGGCATGGGTGCCGTTGGCGTAGTAGGTCATGACCGGCAGGCCGTTCAGGGCGGCGAGTCCCTCGAAGGCCTTGGCCTGGGTGAACGCGAGGATCTCCAGCGTCGAACCCTTGAACAGGTCGTCGAACACGTTCGGCAGGGCGTTGTACTGCCCGAACAGGCCGTTACCCGAACCGATGAAGATCTTCATGCCGTGCATCTGGTTGATCCGCAGCGACGGGTCGTTGTCGTACCAGCGGCCGTCCCACGGCGGACCCCACATGGCATCGACGTTCCACGGCTTGGGATCGACGTCGAGCATGGCCAGCCGCAGCATGGTGTGCATGCCGGGGGCGCTCAGGAAGTTGTAGCCGGACAGCGATCCGGCGGCGTAGTACAGGTCGCGACGCTTGGTGGCCAGGGTCAGTGCGGCGTTACCGCCCGACGACAGACCCATGATGGCGAACTTGCCGCCCTTGGTGCCGAAGTTGCCGAATCGGCCCGACTTCAGTGCTGCGGGAAGCGTGTTGTTGATGACACATTCCCACATGTAGCGGCGCTGCTGGCCGTTGAAGTTACTCGGCGCGTTCCAGTTGGTGTAGAAGCTGGCCGGGCCACCGATCGGCTCGACGACGTTGACGCCGCGCTTGACCAGTTCCTGGATGTTGGTGTTGATCTCCCAGCCCGAGAAGTCGTACTGGGCGCGCATGCCGTCGAGCATGATGACGGTGCGGGTGTTGCCCGGCCGCTGCCAGGCACGGACCTTGACCTTGCCCGGGGCCATCGACTTGTTGCCGAAGGCGCCGTTGGTCGGCATTCCGCAGGCATCGATCCAGAATTCCTTGACGCCGGCGGTGCCGTTGACCCGCGCATCCGCCTGGCCGACTCCCGCGACCGTGCCGACGAGTCCCGCGACGGTCAGCGCCGTGACGATCACCGCCACCACGCGACTACGGAGTCGTAGCCTGCCCTTCGGTTTCATTCCACCTGCACCCATCGACTGAAAATCTCCCTTTGTCACCGGCGATCAGCGTCACACCACGACACCGATACCGGATTGTCACTCCGATGTCCGGATTCCCCCACCCGACCCGGCCCGGTGTCTCGACGGGCACCTGGGACGACTGGGGAGCCTATTTCAATTACCAACCCTCGACAAACTCTGTGACTCCTATCACACAATTCTCAGGTTGGTGAACGCGATGCCTCCCGGACATGTTGTTCACGGTCGTTCTATCGATATCGCCGCGGCGCACGTTACCGATCCGAGACAAACCCCCGCAAGTCGTAGGGCGGTACACACCAATCGTCCGAGTTCGTTCGGGCATCCGGCCTCGCGGATGCGACACAACGGTGACCGGCACGTATCCCGGTTCCTATCGCGGGTTGATCCGCTGCGGCATGGTCAATCCACACCGCTGGATCTCGTACTCGGGGTTGCGCTCGATCCGGTAGTTGTTGAAGCCGAAGGACTGCTTCAGGTTGCTCTTGAACCGTTGCCAGGTCCACATGCCCTCGAACGAGGCGAACCGGTCACGGGTGTCCGGACAGGTCAGGGCCACCTGTGCCTGGCGGACGGTGTCCTCGTCGAGGAATCCGGGCAGCACCGGGCGGCGTGGGACGGCTCCCGACTCGGCGACGACCCACTCGGTGGGCAGCACCTTGTCATGGCCGATCCGGCCGTCCTCGAGTCGCTCGGTGTGCGCGGCGAGCGGATAGGCCAGTCCCATCTGGTCCACCACGCGCACGTCCAGTGGGGCGTTCATACTGGTCATGCCGAGATTGAGGAAGTACACGGTCAGGGTGCGCTTGTCCGGCGGCGTCGATTGCGGCAGCGGGATGTAGTACCACTCGTCGTAGTTGAACGACGCCACCAACACCCCACCCTCCTTCTCGTGCTCGGCGATGTTGTCGACCATCGCCTGCATCCGCGGGTAGTCGAGGTAGTCGGCGGCGGTGACCGGGTTCTCGTTGCCCATGTTGGTCACATAGAAGCGGCGCTCGTCGACGATGCCGCTACGCCCGATGTCGATGCCGGCATTGGGCAGGACGGTCTCATGGACCATCGCCGCCCAGACGACGGTGGTGACCCACAACCCGGCCATGATCACCGAACCGGCCAGCTGCAGCCGAGTACGACGGTTGCGGGTCGCGGGGTCGGGAATCGCGGGGTCGGGAATCAGGCCGTTCGGCTCCGCGTCGTCGGGAGCATGGTCGCCGGTCGCGTCGCCGGTGGTCGCGTGATCGCCGGTCGCGTCGTCGGTGGTCGCGTGATCGGCGGTCGCGTCGTCGGCGGTCGCGTGATCGCCGGTCGCGTCGTCGGCGGTCGCGTCGCCGGCGGTCGTACTGTTCGTGGTCGGTTCGTCGCCGGTCGCACCGGCGGCGGTGTCCGTCGGGGACGTGCGTTCGGCGGGCGTGCGGCGGAAGGCCGCGACGACGCCGTGCACCGGGATGGTGACCGGGATGACCATCAACGGCAGCAGCAGGACGAACAGCGGCGTCAGCAGCACCCGGCCGTGCATGAAGTCACCGCCTTGGCGCAGCCAGTAGACGAAGACGATCGCCCCGGCCGCCAGGATGGCGACGGTGACCGCGGTCGGGGTCTGCAGTGCGCGGGACCAGCCGACCAGGCGATCCCGACGAGACGCCGGCGCGGCGTCGGAGATCGTGGTCGAGTCGGAGATCGTGGTCGAGCCGGCGGTCGTGCTCGAGTCGGCGGTCGTGCTCGAGTCGGCGGTCGTGCTCGAGTCAGGCGAGAGGCGACGCAACCGCACGCCGATCACCATCAGCACACCGGCCACCACGGCGAGGATCACCGGCAGCAGCAAGGAGTACGGGCCGAACAGATTGGCCAGATAGGTGAAGCCCTGCCCCCACTTGGAGCCCGAGGCGTCCTTGGCGACAGCCGGGTTGGGCACCAGCAGTGCGTAGTAGCCCATCCGGAAGATCTGGTAGCCCACCGGCAGGACCGCGGCGACGACGACCACGCCGACGCGCATCTTCCAGGACAGCGGGGCCAGGAACACCAGCACCAGCGCGATACCGCCGACGACGGTCAGCTCGGGGCGCACCAGCGGGGCCAGACCCGCCCAGAACGCGAGGAACAGCGTGGCGGCCGATCCACTGCGCGTGGCGTCGGGCCCGTTCGCGCGACGGCTCCACGCCACCAGCAGGCACCACAGCACGGCGGCCCAGAAGATGCAGAGGCCGTTCTCCAGACCGCTGGTGGCGAAGTCCCGCGCCGGCGGCAAGGCGATGTAGACGATCGCCCCCAGCGGCAGCAGCACGGTGTACCCGTCGCCGGTGACCCCGCCGATACGGGTACGTAGCAGGCGTGCGGTGCCGTACATGGCGATCGGGATCGCGGCCACCGACAGCACCAACGCGACCCACAGTGCCACGTATTCGAGCTGTCCGTCGGTCACCCAGGCCCAGAACCACAGCAGATAGGTCCAGGCGGTGGAGGTGTTGGCCTCGACCCGCTCCCCGGCGTTGAACACCGGGCCGTTGCCGGCGAACAGGTTGCGCAGCGTGCGCAGGACGATCAGGCCGTCGTCGGCGATCCACCGACGCTGCCAGGCACCGATCGCGAAGAAGGTGGCGACGGTGACCGCACCGACGACGAAGCTGCCGATCGCGATCCACTCACGCGGACCCCGGCCACGCCACGCTGCGACCGCGGAACGCCTGCCGCGGTCCGGGCGCGTGGCGGCGTCGGCCGGGGGCTTGGTCTCGTCCGCCGCACGCTCGCCGGCGTCCACCCGGCCCTGGTCGGCCGCACCGGCAGTGTGTTCGTCGGCGGGGCGCTCGTCGGCGGGGTCGTCGAGGTTCAGCCGCAGCCAGCGGGTCGGTGCGTCATCCCCGGGATGGTCACCGGTATCAGGGCCGGACCGATCGGAACCACCCAGCCGGGTGGCATCGTCGGTCATGGGCCCACCGGTGCCGGGGACTCATCACGACACTGCATAGACGGCGACACCCACGCATACTATCCAGGCCACCGCGAGGAACTGCAGCACCCGGTCACCGAGTGCGATCTCCTCCGGCTCACCGGCCGCGCCGCCGTCGACGTCGACCGCGTACCGCAGGATGGCGACGGTGAACGGGACGATCGAGATGGCATAGAACACGTTGTCGCTGTGAATGGTGTCGTCGAGCGCCCACAGTCCGTAGCAGAGCACCACCGACGTCGCCGCGAGCGTCCACACGAACCGCAGGTAGGTGGTGGTGTAGTACTCCAGCGACTTGCGGATCTTGGCACCGGTGCGCTCGGCGAGTTGCAGTTCGGCGTAGCGCTTGCCCGCCGCCATGAACAACGAGCCGAACGCCATCACCAGCAGGAACCAGCGGGACAGGCCGTTGGGCAGTTCGGCGGCCACGCCACCGGCGATCGCGCGCAGCAGGAAGCCCGACGACACGATGCAGATGTCGACGACGGCCTGGTGCTTGAGCCCGAAGCAGTAGCCGAGCTGGATCACCAGATAGACGGCGATGGTGACGGCGGTCTGCCAGTTCGCGAGGAACGCGACGCCGATCGATGCGGCGGCGAAGATCACCGAGAGCACATACGCCAGGTTCACCGGCACCACGCCGGCGGCGATCGGACGGAACCGCTTGGTGGGGTGGTTGCGGTCGGCCTCGACGTCGAGTGCGTCGTTGACCAGGTAGATCGACGATGCGACCAGGCAGAACGACACGAATGCGATCGCCACCCGGATCATCATGTCGCCGTTGGTGAGGACCTCGGTGCCCGCGGCGAGTGGGGCGGCCAGAACCAGGACGTTCTTGACCCACTGCCGCGGACGCACGGCCTTGATCAGCCCGGCGGCCAGGCTCTTCGGCGGACCCTGCACCTTTCCGTGCTCGATCGGCTCCTCGCTCATCACTTCTCCCTGTTCCTGCCGACGCAGGTGGTCATGGCACGGTCGATGTACCGGTCAGCGTCATACCGGTCAGCGTCATACCGGTCAGCGGCGATCACCGCACCCGCACTGAGGGCGCCGATCGCCGCACCGGCCGCGACGTCGCTCGGGTAGTGCACACCCAGAACCAGTCGCGAGGTGAGCATAGGCGGCACCAGCAGCGCCGGGAGCAGGGAGGGCGGCAAACCGGCGGCGCGGCCGATCAGGATCGCCGCGGCGGTGGTCGACGTGGCGTGCGACGACGGGAAGCTCAGCTTGCTCGGGGTGGACACCCCCACCTCGATCCGCGGGTCGTGCGGACGCTTGCGCCGCACGATGCGCTTGATCACCACCGACGCCGCATGCGCACCGAACGCACCCACGCCCGCCTCGATCCAACGGCGCTGCGCGGCGGCGTCGTCGCGCCGGGTCGCCAGCGCCCACCCGGCGGCGCTGATCGCCAGCCACCCCAGGGAGTGCTCCCCGAAGTGTGACAGCCCACGGGCTGCCGCGGTGATCGGCGGCGTGGCGATCGCCGATTGGATGTCCACCAGGACCTTGACCTCGCCGGTGGGCTCGTCCACCGGTGCGGTCATGGTCGGTTCAGTCGATTCCGAAGACACCCGCCCAGCTCTCCTTACTGGTCAGCTCCTGATGCTTGGCCCGGTAGGCCGCCTGCAGCTCAGGGAATTTCTCGTTGAGTTCACGAACCAGGGCCGCCGATTCGCGGGCCAGCGCGATCATCTTGTCCCGGTCGCGCTGGCGATACACCACACCACGGCCGTCGGCGGTGGTCACGGTGACCCCGTCGACGCGGCCGAGAGAGAACCAGCGGGCCTCGATCGGCGGGTAATTGGCCTGCGGCACTTCGTGATGCCGCGGATCGGCGGGGCGCAGGTTGTTGACCACCGCACCGGCCAGCGCCTTGAGCTTGCTGACCGGATTTGCCGGGATCGCGGTACCGAGATGCGTTGCCTCGCCGCTGGTCCGGGGAAGTTCGGTCGCCGACGGCAGCACCACGGCGTCGGGGAACTCCTTGCGCATCGCGGCGATCTTGGGCAGCGCGGTGGGCAGCAGGCTCCGGATGTGATCCGGGCCGGCCAGGAAGTCGCGGATCGCCTCGTTCTGGATGGCGACCGTCGAGTACTCAAGGCAGAGAAGATGTTTCGCGGTGGCTTTGACCATCGACTGCAGGATGCCCTTGATCGGGCCGTCGTGGTGGATGGATGCGACGACGAGCCGGTTGCGCAGGTGGAAGTAGGCCTGCCAGTCGATCGCGTCGTCCTTGTCGCTCCAGGCCATGTGCCAGATCGCGATTCCCGGGACGGTCGCGGTCGGGTATCCGGCCTTGGCGGCGCGCAGCGCGAATTCCCAGTCGTCCCACTTGATGAACAGCGGCATGGGCAGGCCGATCCGCTCCGCGCACTCGCGCGGGATCATGCACATCCACCAGCCGTTGCCCTCGACGTCGATGCGTCGGTGCAGGTTCTTGGAGTTCTCGCGGTCACGCAGCGGGTGCATCGCGAAGTTGTGGTCGTACTCGACGAACGGTGCCGCGGTCCACATGAAGGTGTGGTGATTGATCACCTCGCCCATGCAGTGCAGGTGGCTGCGGTCCTGCAGATTGAGCATCTGACCGCCGACCAGCATGGGGGACTTGGCGAATCGCGACATCGCCAGCGCCCGCAGGATGGAGTCGGGCTCGATCGCGATGTCGTCGTCCATGTACAGCACGTACGGGCTGTCGGTGAGGCGCAACGCCTCGTACATGATCCGGGCGTATCCGCCGGACCCACCGAGGTTGCCCTGGTCGAAGATGCGCAGGCGCTCGCCGAGCGCGGCGGCGGCGTCGTCGTAGCCGGGCTCGTCGACCACCTTGCGGGTGCCCTGGTCGGGCATCAGCACGGCGTCGATCACGCCGTCCACCAACGGATCCGAGGTGAGCGCGGCGAGTGCGGCGACGGCGTCGGTGGGCCGGTTGAAGGTGGGGATGCCCACGGTGATCCGCTTGGTCTCCGAGCCGGTGGGGCTGGCGACCGCGGAATACCAACCGGCCGAGACGATCTGGGTCTCGGTGTCGGTGGTGACGTCGAACCAGATCCAGCCGCCGTCCTCGAACGGACCGAGGTCGAGCTCGAATTCGATGACCCCCCGGCCGTTCTCGTCGGTCGGGATGAGGTCGCCGCCGATCCCGATGCGGGAACCGTCGACCTTGGACCGGTACAGATCCACGCGGCAATTGCCGATCACCTCGACCCGCAGCACCACCGACTCCAGGATGCTCCACCGGCGCCAGTAGGCGGCGGCGAAGGCGTTGAAGTAGGTCTCGAAGCTCACCTCGGAATCGGTGCCGAGCACCACCGAGGTCCGGCTCGGCGAGTGGGCGCGCTGGTTGTTGCCCCAGGACTCGACGAGGTAGAGCGAGCGGACGTCGACCGGCTCGCCGGGACGCGGGAAGATCACGCGCTGCAGCAGCTCGACGGCCTTGGACGACGACGCGGTACCCGCGGTGTCGTCGGCCCGGTTCTCGGTGTTCTGTTCTGTGGTGACTCCGGTGACGCTCATCTACTCCGCCTCGGCCAGCGGCGATCCGTCGCGCAGATGCGGCGCCAGCGTGTTGTCGAACATGGTGAGCGCACTCGCGATCGCCATGTGCATGTCCAGGTACTGGTAGGTGCCCAGCCGGCCACCGAAGAGCACCTTGCGCTCGACGGTCTCGGCCTTGGCCAGATCCCGGTACGCCGCGAGCATCTCACGGTCCTCCGGGGTGTTGATCGGGTAGTACGGCTCGTCGTCGTCGGAGGCGAACCGGCTGTACTCCCGCATGATCACCGTTTTGTCGGTCGGGTAGGTGTCCCGCTCGGGATGAAAGTGCCGGAACTCGTGGATCCGGGTGTACGGCACGTCGGCGTCGTTGTAGTTCATCACCGGGGTGCCCTGGAAGTCGCCGGTCGGCAGCACCTCGGTCTCGAAGTCCAGGGTGCGCCAGCCCAGGCGGCCGGCGGAGTAGTCGAAGTAGCGGTCCAGCGGGCCGGTGTAGACGATCGGCGCATCGGGGTTGGCGGCGGTGATCTGCTCGCGCACCTCGAACCAGTCGGTGTTCAGGCGCACCTCGATCCGCTCGTTGGCGGCCATGTTCTCCAGCCACGCCGTGTATCCCTCGACCGGCAGTCCCTCGTGGGTGTCGTTGAAGTAGCGGTTGTCGAAGGTGTAGCGGACAGGCAGGCGGGTGATGTTGCCTGCCGGCAGGTTGGTGGGATCGGTCTGCCACTGCTTGGCGGTGTAGGCCTTGACGAACGCCTCGTAGAGGGGGCGACCGATCAGGCTGATCGCCTTCTCCTCCAGGTTGGTCGCGTCCTTGGTGTCGATCTCGGCGGCCTGCTCGGCGATCAGGGCCCGCGCCTCGTCGGGGCTGAAGTACCGGCCGAAGAACTGCGAGACCAGGCCCAGGCCCATCGGGAACTGGTAGGCCTGCCCCTTGTGCATCGCGAAGACACGGTGCTGGTAGCCGGTGAAGTCGGTGAAGCGGTTGACGTACTCCCACACGCGCTCGTTGGAGGTGTGGAACAGGTGCGCGCCGTACTTGTGGATCTCGATGCCCGTGCTCGGCTCGGGCTCGGAATAGGCGTTGCCACCGAGGTGATGGCGGCGCTCGACGACGAGGACTCGTTTGCCCAACTCGGCGGCGGCCCGTTCGGCGATGGTGAGGCCGAAGAATCCCGAACCCACCACGATCAGGTCAAAACCGGCGTTGGTATTGGATGCCACGGGAGTTCAGGGTAACGGACCGAACCTGAGGATTCTCCGTGCCACGGCGGCGTCGGGGCCATCACCTGCGATGACCCGTCCAGAGTGCCTGAATCCTCACACCCCGGCGGACACTCGACGCCTCAGCGCAGCACGTTCCGCTTGGGGAAGCCGAGCACCGGGATGCCGCCGCGAGCCTGATAGTCCTTCAATCCCTGTCCGGCCAGGGCGTGCGCCCCGGTCTGCTTGCTGAAGAACAGCATCCCCTTCTCGAACACCTGGGTGACCCCGGCCGCATCGGGGGTCAGCGTGGGCAGGCCGACCGCCGCGCCGAGCGCGCCGGTGTTGCCGCCGAGTGCGCCGAGCAGGCCCTCGAAGGCCGAGGTGGCCGTGCCGAGCAGGTCACCGGCGCCGGGCAGCAGCTGGTCGGCGATCCCGTTCAGCGAGCCGAGGTCCACCGACCCGGTCGAACCGGGGCCGGTCGGCGGGGTGACGATGCGCGGCGGGGTGCGCTGCCCCTGCACCGAGAACCACGACGACTTGAGCCCCAGTTTGGTGCGGGCCTCCTCGCCGGTGGCCTCCACGCTGCGGCCGCCGCCGGTGGCGCGCACCTTGAGGGCGCGGCCCTGTTCGGCGCCGAGACCGTTGGCCTCGATCACCTCGAAGCTGTCGAGGGACGGCAGCCCGAAGGCCGACGCGATACTGCCCGGGCTGACGGTGGCGGTCCAGTTGTGGTTCGGCGAGGCGGAGTCGCCCTCGTCGGCGACGGCGGGGAAGCGACCGCCGGCCGTGTAGCCGCCGGTGGACGCGGAGAACTCGGTGAACGCCGGCGCCCCGTTCTGCAGACGGATCTGTCCGGCGGTGGCGTCGGCGGCGGTGTTGGTGCGCGGGTCCTCACCGGCGACACCGCCGTAGACCTGCGAGTTCTGCGTGTCGTCGATCTTCTTGCCACCCGCGATCGCCGACAACGCGTACGTGCGTGCGGCGACGGCCTGCGCCTTGAGTGCCTCAAGTCCACCGGAATCGGCCCAGCCCGGGACGCTCTCGCGGGCGATGACGCCCTTGACGTAGTCGTCGACGTGCAGTTTGTTGACCACGTTCCCGCCGTCGAGGCCCAGCGACCCACGGAACGCCTCGTTGGAGCCGCAGAAACGCAGGAACTCGTTGGCCGGGCGGTTCGGCGCGGTGTTGACCGGGTCGACGAACGGTTGCGCGAGGGGCACCGTTCGGACCGCGCCGCCTCCGCATCCGCTGGTGATGGTGGCACTGTTGCCACTGAGGCTGACCGCCTGGCCGGCCTCGACACGCTGACCACCGACCATCATCGGGGCGTCGGAGCGGACATTGACGGCGCTCTTGCCGCTCAGGGTCACCTGCACCTCGGGCGTGGGGGCGCGACCGGGGGTGGTGTTGCCGTAGTAATGCTGCAGGATCTGGCTCGCCGACCAGCCACGCTTGGCGTATCCGTAGGCGCCCCACTGCCCCATACCGCGGCCATGTCCGAGGCCATGCCCGGTCAGGGTGACCTCCGAGCCTGCGGTCAGGCCGATGTCGTGGGCGCGGTCGGAGGCGGTCACGCCGAAGATCAGGCCGCCGGCCAGCAGCGCCGACATGGTGCCGCCGACCATCACCGATGTGGTGCGCCGGCGCGCAAGGCGCGGTCGGGTCCGCGAGGCCAATAGGCCGGTCAGACGAGCGTTCACGAGTGCATCTCCCCCACGGTCGATCAGCCCTTCCGGCCGGTTGGTAGCACACAGCATCTGTTACAAATGTGACTACTGGGACTCAAGTGACCATAATCAAGTCTCTTAAGAATCACCAACCACAGGAGATAACAACCGCATCACGAGTTATACGTCCCCGGCGTGGACTGCCCGTGATGACGACGACTCCCCGACACGATCGGTGGCGTCGCCGGTGCACACGCATCGGCCGCGTATCCCGTTAGGAGCAGAGATCGGTGCGATACCCACGACGTACGCCCTCGGTGCTGGTCGCGGCGGTGGCCCTCGCGCTCGGCGCGGGGATGCTGATCGATCTCGGCCCCGACCGCTCGGCGCGAGACGTGCGCCCGGTGGACAACCATCGTCCGATCGACCACACCGCCATCGAGGAGGTCGCCCTGCGTGAACTGCCGTCGGTGGCACTGGACCTCGCGTCGTCGGGGCTCGAGGCCGCCGGGATCACACTGCCCGAACTCGACATCACCACACTGCCGCCCTCCGGTCGCACCCCCGTCTCCGACGACGGGGAGGTCGCGCAGCCTGCGGTCGGCGCGTCGGTCAAGCATCTCGTCCGGGACACTCCGTTCAAGATGGTCGGATTCACGTGGAACAAGCCGGTCTGGGGTGATCCCGACGACGCCACCCTGCTGTTGCGCGCGAAGGAGGCGGGTGGTCGCTGGGGTGAGTGGGTAGAACTCGAGCCGATCCAGACCGCGGCCGCCCCGTCGGCGAAGCAACCAGGTGGTACCGAGCCGGTGTGGGTGGGCGATGCCACCGAGATCCAGGTGGCCGTCGCCGAGGAGGGGCTCGCCATCCCCGCACTGCGGTCCACCCGGGCCGCGGGTACTCCCGCCGAGGGCGCCGGCACCGATCTGCTCACCCAGGTGCTCGGGGCGGGAGCGGAGATCCTCAAGAATCTGGCCGGGACGGTGATGCCGGAGTTGTCGGCGACGCTGCTCAGTCCGGACAGCCTGCTCTCGTTCGGGTCGTCGATGTTGACGACGTTGTCGGGGGGCCCGCAGGTGATCTCGCGGGCGGCGTGGGGTGCCGACGAGTCGATCCGCTGTTCGCAACCGAGCATCTCGCCGACGCTCAACGGCGCGATCGTCCACCACACCGCCGGATCCAATGACTACACACCACAGCAGTCGGTGGAGATCGTGCGCGGCATCTACGCCTATCACGCCCGCACCCTGAACTGGTGCGACATCGGCTACAACGTGCTGGTCGACAAGTACGGCCAGATCTTCGAGGGCGCCTTCGGTGGGCTCGACCGCAACGTCGAGGGCACCCACACCGGCGGGTTCAACCGCAACACCGTCGGGGTGTCGATGATCGGTAACCTCGAGGAGGTCACCCCGAGCGGCGCGATGCTCGCCTCGGTGGGCCGCTTCCTCAAGTGGCGGCTGAGCAAGGCGGGCCTGAACCCGGCCGGTACCGCACACCTCACGTCGGAGTACTTTTCCGACAGCAAGTTCCCGGCCGGCACACAGACGCAGTTGCCGGTGATCGCCGGGCATCGCGACTACAACAACACCAGTTGCCCTGGAGCATACGGATATCCGGCACTCACCCAGATCCGCAGCCTCGCCGGGGCGATCACCCCACCCGTGACGACGGCCCCGAGCCCGGAACCGGGTGCACCGACCGAGTCGACGCCTGCGGTTCCCCCGACCACCACCGCTCCGCCAGTACAGATGGCGCAGTAGATAGACGCGAACATCGTTCCTGCTCATCGCCATCCGATATCACCTGCGGAGAATTCGACACGGGTCCTCGCGATGCTCGGTCCCGGCTCAATCAGCAAGAGACTGTTGGCGGTTGCGCCGACGAGGAGCACTGAAGGCTCAATCAGTCACCCGCCGTTGATGGTTGAGCCGACGAGGAGCACCGAAGGCTCAATCAGTCACCCGCCGTTGATGGTTGAGCCGACGAGGAGCGCAGCGACAAGTCGTGTCGAAACCTCCGCCGGCTGAGCTCGCCGGCGCAACAGGCGGAGGTCCCGACACTCGTCATCTCTATGGAATTCTCAAGGTACCGACGCGGTCCCGACACCGTCGGGTGCAAGTCTCAGACACGGATGAGGGTCAGGTCACAACAGACAGTTCAAGCGGCGTTCGGTAGTTCATCAGCGAACCGCCGGTTATACGCAGGGATCGGGCGTCGCCGTGGATCGACCGTCTCCGGTGGGATCAGCCACGGATGGGAGTCGGGTCCCATATAGACATCCCACCCATTGTGATGCACATCGGCATGACACGAGGTGCACAACAGGCAACCGTTCGCGAGGTCGGTGGCACCACCATCCGACCAATGCGCGATGTGATGGGCCTGAGTCCGCGACGCCGGAGCACCACACTTGATGCAACACCGATCCCGCTCGAACAACGCCCGCCGCTGACCGGCGGTGAACAACCGTTTCGACCGCGCCATATCCAACGGAACCCGTTCGCCATCGACGATGGTCATCACCACCACACCGTCACACGTCGTTTCGAGCAGAGTGTTGCGGGTGATCGA
>NZ_JBSFRM010000036.1:0-47953 GCF_053589235.1 Gordonia sp. NPDC003376
CACCGAACATCAACCACCACACAGTGGTTGAGCCGAAACCCCCGCGTCCGTAGGACCCAGGGTGGGCTACCGAGGTTTCGACACGGGTCCTCGCGCTGCTCGGTCCCGGCTCAACCACCGAATGGGTCTGCGGCAGATGATGTTCGAGTCTCACGATGCTCGGTCCCGGCTCGACCACGCACCGCGAAAGGCTGGTCGAGCCGGGCATGATGACTGGCGTCAGGCTCCGGCGCGCACCGCCTTCGCGGCGGCGACCATGTTGGTCAGGGCCGCGGTGACCTCATCGGTGGTGCGGGTCTTGAGACCACAGTCCGGGTTGACCCACAGACGCTGCGGGCCGACGGCGCTGAGCGCCTCGGCCAGCGAGGTCTCGATCTCCGAAGTGTCGGGAACACGTGGCGAATGGATGTCGTAGACACCCGGGCCGACGGCGTTGGCGAACCCGACGCTGTTGAGGTCGTCGAGCACCTCCATGTGCGACCGTGCCGCCTCGATCGAGGTGACGTCGGCGTCGAGTTCGGCGATCGCACCGATGACCTCGCCGAACTCCGAATAGCACAGGTGCGTATGGATCTGGGTCGCATCGGCGACACCCGACGTCGAGAGCCGGAATGCCCGTACCCCCCACCCGAGATACGCCTGTTTGTCGGCGTTTCGCAGCGGAAGCAGCTCACGCAGGGCAGGCTCGTCGACCTGGATGATGCCGACACCGGCGTTCTCCAGATCCACCGTCTCGTCGCGGATCGCCAGGGCGATCTGATCGGCCGACTCCGACAGCGGCTGATCATCACGGACGAACGACCACGCCAGAATGGTGACCGGGCCGGTCAGCATGCCCTTCACCGGTTTCGTGGTCAGGCTCTGGGCGTAGGTGATCCAGTCGACCGTCATCGGGTGCGGACGCTCCACGTCGCCGAACAGGATCGGCGGGCGCACGCAACGTGTGCCATAGGACTGCACCCAACCGTTGACCGTCGTGAAGAACCCGTCGAGCTGCTCGGCGAAATACTGCACCATGTCGTTGCGCTCCGGCTCACCATGAACCAGGACGTCCAGGCCGATCTGCTCCTGCAGGTCGACCACGGACTTGATCTCTTCGCGCATCTTCTGCTCGTAGCCGGCCTGATCGATCTCACCCTTGCGCAGTGCCGCACGCGCGAGACGGATCGCCGAGGTCTGCGGGTACGAGCCGATCGTCGTCGTCGGCAGCGGCGGCAGGTCCAGCCGGTCGTTCTGTGCGGCCAGCCGCTCGGCGGCCTCGCCACGGGTGACGTCGGCATCACTCACCGCAGCCAGACGCTCACGTATGGCATCGACGTGCACTCGCGGATCGGTGGCGCGGGTGGCCAACGCAGCCGCACAGGCGTCGAACGCGGCGGCCTCTGCCTCGCGTCCGCCGGTCAGCGCCCGCGACAGGGTGGCGACCTCGACGTACTTCTCGGCACCGAACGCCAGCCAGCCCCGCAGGTTGTCGTCGACCCCGGTCTCCGGCTCCAGAGAGTAGGGGACATGCAGCGTCGAGCACGACGTCGACACCGCCAGCGAACCGGTGGAACCCAGCAGGGTGCCGAGGGTGGCGAGAGCCTTCTCCAGATCGGTGCGCCAGATGTTTCGGCCGTCGACCACACCGGCGACCACATGCAGACGCGACAGCTCCGGGACGTCGACGACGCTCTCCAGGCGGCCCTCGATCAGATCCACCGCCACACCGTCGACACCCGAACGGGCCAGCGCCGGCAGTGCCTCCCCGGCATCACCGAAGTAGGTGGCGACCAAGATCTTCGGACGCGTCGTCGCCTGTGCCAGCGCCGAGTACACCGAACCGGACAGCGACGGAAGGCCCGAGGCGATATCGGTGACCAGGGCGGGCTCGTCGATCTGCACCCACTCGACACCCGCCTCGGCCAGCACACGCAGCAGCTCCAGGTAGCAGGGGAGTAGCTCGTTGATCCGGTCGAGCGGCGAACCCGCACCGATCGGCTTCGACAGCGCCAGGAAGGTGATCGGACCGATCACCACCGGGCGTGCGTTGACCCCGGCGTCGCGGGCCTCGGCGACCTCGGCCAGCACCTTCTCCGGGTTCAGCGTGAAGCTGGTGTCGGCGCCGATCTCCGGCACCAGGTAGTGATAGTTGGTGTCGAACCACTTGGTCATCTCCAGTGGGGCGACGTCGGCGGTACCACGCGCGGCCGCGAAGTACCGGTCCAGTGGATCGGCGATCGCGGAAACCCGCTCGGGTAGTGCGCCCAGCATCACCGCGGTGTCGAGGACCTGGTCGTAGTAGGAGAAGGTGTTCACCGGGATCGAATCGAGCCCCGCGGCCGACAGCTGTGCGACAGTGTCGGCGCGCAGACCGGCGGCAGTGGCCTCGAGCTCGACGGCGTCGAGACGCCCCGCCCAGTAGGCCTCGATCGCGCGCTTGAGTTCACGACGCGGACCGATCCGGGGAGCGCCGAGCACGGTCGCGGTAAAGGGTGAGTTGGTCCTCTCGGACATGAGACATTCACTCCTGCAATGGTTTCCGACGGTCGTCGCCATTGCGGGCACGGCGGGCAGCCCCAGGGAGGTACGCGAGAAGGCGACCTCGAAGTCAGCATGTCCGACCTGCGCCCTGTCCACGAGGCGACGAGCCACCGACCGCGGCGCGGCCGGTACAGGAGGCAGGTCTTCGGACTCGTCGACAGGCGCGGATCGCTCCGCGGAACCTACTGGCCGTCGCTTCCCGGGCATGGGCCCAGTGCACGTGACGGCGGTCGTTTCGACATACCGCTGCGGGACAGTTCCGGATTCACACCGGATTCCCTCTCACCCGTCCGACGTCGTCAGACATCACACGGACTCGACGCCGACGATCGGGTGTAGGGGCTCCATGACATCCCGGTCGGCGAACCAACTGCGCCGCCCATCATAGGACAGCCATACCGGAACACGGCACAGTGCTCTGTTGTCTGCGCCGACTGTGTCGTCGCGGGCCCGCGCGACGGTGGTTGGCTCCCAGCGCAACCTGCAGAGGTTTCGACGGTCGGTCGGCCTCGCTGGGCGAGGACGTCCTGCTCAACCATCGTGTGGGGTGGTTGGCGTCGGGCGCAGCGTGCCGGGGTGTCGACGGTCGGTCGGCTTCGCTGGGCGAGGACGTCCTGCTCAACCATCGTGTGGGGTGGTTGGCGTCGGGCGCAGCGTGCCGGGGTGTCGACGGCCGGTCGGCTGAGCTGGGCGAGGACGTCCAGCTCAGCCGGCGTGTGGCATCAGCTGCCCCGATACGTCGAGTAGGCGAACGGGCTCAGCAACACCGGCACGTGGTGGTGCCGATCGGCGTCGTCGACCGTGAAGCAGATGTCGATCTCGGGGTAGAACGCCTCGATATCGTTGTCGGAGAACCATTCACCGGTCTCGAACACGAGGTGGTAGATACCCGGGACCAAGGCGTCGGTGGTCACCTGGCCGATGCGGCCATCGGCGTCGGTGACCCCCGACGCCAGCTCGCCGCCGGCGGCGTCCTGCAGGATCACCGACATCCCGACGGCAGGGGCACCGGATGTGGCATCCAGGACATGGGTGGACAAACCGGACATCGCGTCGTTGCTCCTCAGCTCGGATCAGTCGTCAACATACTCGACCGCGGGCGTCAGCATCCGGGCAAGGCGGCTGCGATTGATCTTGCCCAGTTCCATGCGCATCACCCGGCGCTCGGTCTCCGGGTCGTTGCGTATGCGTTCCTTGAGGATGCCCAGCAGTTCCGCGGCCGGCCGACCGTTCGCGAACACCAGATAGACGTGCCCGAAGCGGTTCTCGTAGGCCGCGTTGAGTTCCTTCAACTCGGCCAGCACCGCGGCGTCCGCCCCGGCAACCCCCGACTGCTCGCGATGGGAGGAGGGGTTGTCGGGACGGTCACCGATTCGGGGATGCCCCGACAACGCCTCGTCCAGGTCGGTCTCGGTGAGTTCGGCGAGGATCAGGTCCGCATAGTCGAGCAGTGCGTCGTCGTCGGAGAACGGGCGGGCCCGGGCGACGCGGAGCGCCCAGATCGACGAACTGCAGCATTCGTAGAGGGTACTGATGGCCTGCCGTTCACTGAGCTCGTTGAAACTGGACAAACCTCGCCAATCGACTCTTCGCACGCAGACCAGCCTAGGAGAGTTCGGGCTGACGTGAGAACCGGGCAGAGGTGATCGGGTTCGCATCGGCCACGAGGTCGTCGAACCGGTAGTTCGCGATCTTCGCGATCTCGATCAGCGCGAACGACTTCTCCGACGTCGACGAATTGTCCATGCGCGCCCAGCCGTTGCGCAGCACCCGGTCGTAGCGTTCGGTCTCGCGCGCACAGATCACCAGCGGGAAGCCGAAGTGATCCCGATACGCCGCGGCGAGGTTCACCACGTTCTCGTGCTCGGTCTCCTCGAGGTGCGAGAGCCCCTTGTGATCGACGGCCTGCAGTTCGCCGGTCTCCTCGTCCTCGGCGCCCAGATCGGGGAAGGCGCGGATCAGGTCGAGCTGTTCGGTGTCGCTGCCGGTGAGCATGGCCTCCTGGAAGGCGCTGCGCAGGTCGTGGGCATCCTCGAACGGACGCTGGTCGAAGGCCCGGTCGAGTACCCAGTCGACACCCTGCACCACGTCGCCGAAGGTCTCCCGGAACTGCTCGACGCTCATCTCGTTGACCTCGTCGAGGGTGATGGCTCCGCCGCCGGCCACCGCCGGACCCTTGTTCCCGATGTGGAAGAACAGGAGGTTCAACAGGATTGCGGTGATCGCACCCATCGTGATGCCGGTCGAGAACGGGATCTGCAGGATCAGGTTGGGCATGGCCTGGTCGACGCCGGGCAGAGCCGGGACGTCGACGTGGGCGCCCTTCTCGATCACGGTGGTCGGTGCCGACGACTGCGAGAACTGCACGTAGAGTGCCACCGCGAGCGAGGTGGCGGAGATGATCAGATTGCGGTGATCGGTGAAGTCCACCGAGGTCAGGGTCTGGATACCGACGATCGCGACGGTCGCGAACATGATCAGGGCCGCACCGCCGAGTACCGGGGCGGGGATCGACTCGACCACCTTGGCCAGCTTGGGCAGCAGACCCAGGATGATCATGATGACACCGGCGCATGCCACCACCCAGCGGCTCTTGACGCCGGTCAGGCGCACCAGGCCGACGTTCTCGGAGAACGCGGTGTACGGGAACGAGTTGAACGAGCCGCCGATGACGGTGGCGACACCGTCGGCGCGGACCGCCGCGGCCACGTCGTCGGCCTTGATCCGCTTGCCGACGATTTCACCGGTCGCGAAGATCGACCCGGTCGACTCCACCGCGACCACCAGCAACACCACGATCATCGACACGATGGCGACGACGTCCCACTGCGGCCAGCCGAACGCGAACGGCGGAGTGAAGCCCAGCCAGTTGGCCTCACCGACCGACGAGAAGTGCGCGTCACCGCACAGCCAGGCCACGAAGGTGCCCACCACCAGACCGAGCAGGATGGCGATGGTGGCCATGAAGCCGCGGAAGAACCGCTGCATCAGGACGATCAGCAGGATGGTGCCCAGGGCGTAGCACACCCACTTCCAGTTGCCCGGATCCTTGAGGTGCTGGTTGGGATCGGTCACCGCATCGCCGGCACCCACCGGGATCAGACAGACACCGATGATGGTGATCAGCGTTCCCGTCACCACCGGCGGAAGGAAGCGGATCAGTTTGGCGAAGAACGGGGCCATCAGGAAGGTGAAGACACCGGCCGCGATCACCGCGCCGTACACCGTCTGGAGCCCGACGCGGCCGCCGCCGTGCTGATTGGCGATCTGGATCACCGGGGCGAGGGTCGCGAACGTGATGCCCTGCAGCAGTGGGAGGCGCACGCCGATCTTCCAGATGCCGACCGACTGGAGCAGCGAGGCGATGCCACAGGTGAACAGATCGGCGGTGATCAGCATGGTGAGGGCCTCGTTGTCGAGGCCGATCGCCCGCGCGATCAGCAGCGGGACGAGGACCGCGCCGGCGTAGAAGGCGACGACATGCTGGGCACCGAGCGCGACCAGTCTGCCGGGGGGCGGCACCTGGTCGACGGGATGAACCCGCTTGCGCTTGGCTGGTACGGATGCGGCTGGGGCCGAGTCGGTGGACATCGCCATCTCCCTGCGACGGATGAACATGGTTCGATGCGGCGATGGATGAGGAACACCGCCGCATCAGCAGCTAAATAGTGGACCCGCGCAACGGTTCTCGCGACCGCGTGATCGTATATTGCGGTGGTGTAACCACGCCTCGTTCGGTGGTCTGCTGCCGTCGGGCGGCACTACCGTGGACGTGGTGGACCCGGGTCTTCGTCACCGTCGGAAAGGGGATCGACCATGTATGTCGGTGCGGTTCTCGCGGCCGGCGGGGGCAGAAGATTTGGTATCCCGAAAATCCTTGCCCAGCAAGGAGAGTGGCTCGACATCGCGGTCGATGCACTGCGACGTGGCGGGTGCGCCGAGGTGCTGGTCGCGATGGGAGCGGCACTCGTCGATCCGCCGTCGGAGTCGCACGCGGTGACGGTCCCGGACTGGGCTGTGGGAGTCTCGGCGAGTGTGCGTGCGGTACTCGATCACGTCGCCGATCGGCCCGAGATGGACGGGGTTGTTTTACATGTTGTTGACACGCCGGACGTGGGGTCCGACGTGGTGGCGCGGATCGTGGCCACCGCGGGTGGTCGGCGGGACGCGCTCGTCCGCGCCGTCTACGGCGGTCGGCCCGGTCATCCGGTGTATCTGGGCGCGGGCCATCTGGGTGGCGTCCGGGCGGTTCTGGCCGGTGACGTCGGTGCACAGACCTATCTGCGCGGCCGTGACGACGTCACGGTGGTGGAATGCGGCGATCTCGCGACCGGGGTCGATCACGACGTGGCGGACTGACCCCGGACATTCGGCGAGCGGGATCCGGCGATCGGGATCTCAGAGCCCGTCGGTGAGGGGCCCCACGGCACCGAGTCCGAGCGCGCCGTCGGCGAACCGTGTGACCGGGCCGATCGCCGTGGTGAGTGCCTCGTCGTGGCCGTCACGGCAACGACCCCACAGGCCGCGGTCGGCGTCGACCCCGATCACGGCGACGAGCTCGCCGGTGGTGGGGATGCACACCGCCCAGGTGAATCGGGTCTCGGTGTGCCAATCATGTTCGGCCGCAGCGACATACGTGGCAGGCTGATCTATCCCGAGAGTCGACAACGCCGGGACGTCGGTGATCCGTTCGTCGGCGCGAAGCGCCCGCAGATACCACGTCCCGGCGTTGATCTCGATGGGTTCCATTGAGGCAACCCGATCAGGCGAACGTCACTTCAGTTCCAGCAGCACGGTGCCCTGGGTGATCGCGGCACCGGCCTCGACCGCCAGGCCGGTCACGACGCCGTCCTTGTGCGCGGTCACCGGGTTCTCCATCTTCATGGCCTCCAGCACCACCACCAGGTCACCGGCGGCCACGGTCTGGCCCTCCTCCACGGCGACCTTCACCACGGTGCCCTGCATCGGAGCGGTGACGGCGTCGCCCGACGCCGCGGCGCCCGCGGCCTTCTTGCGGGTGCGGGCCTTGGGCTTGGTGCGGATCGCGCCACCGGCGGCGCCCCCGCCACCGAGTGCCAGATCGCCCGGCAGCGACACCTCGACGCGCCGGCCGCCGACCTCGACGACGATGTTCTGCCGCGGTGCGATGTCGTCGTCCTCGATGGCCTCGCCACCGGTGTAGGGCTCGATCGGGTTGACCCAGTCGGTCTCGATCCACTTGGTGTAGACGTCGAACGACTCGACGCCGTTCTCGTCGGTGTGACCGATGAACGCGGGGTTGGACACGATGTGGCGGTGGAACGGCAGCACGGTCGCGAGACCCTCGACCTCGAACTCGGCGAGTGCGCGGCGGGCACGCTCGAGTGCCTGCTCGCGGGTCTCACCGGTGACGATCAGCTTGGCCAGCATGGAGTCGAACTGGCCGCCGATGACGTCGCCGGCCACCACGCCGGAGTCGACGCGCACGCCCGGGCCGGACGGCTCACGGTAGACGGTGATGGGGCCGGGGGCCGGCAGGAAGTTGCGTCCGGCGTCCTCGCCGTTGATCCGGAACTCGAAGGAGTGTCCGCGCGGCGTCGGATCCTCGGAGATCTCGAGCTTCTCGCCCTGCGCGATGCGGAACTGCTGGCGCACGAGGTCGATGCCGGAGGTCTCCTCGGTGACCGGGTGCTCGACCTGCAGGCGGGTGTTGACCTCGAGGAACGAGACCAGGCCGTCGTTGCCGACCAGGAACTCGACGGTGCCGGCGCCGTAGTACCCGGCCTCACGGCAGATGGCCTTGGCCGAGGAATGGATGCGCTCACGCTGCTCGGTGGTCAGGAACGGCGCGGGGGCCTCCTCGACCAGCTTCTGGAAGCGGCGCTGCAGCGAGCAATCGCGGGTGCCGGCGACGATGACGTTGCCGTGCTGGTCGGCGATCACCTGGGCCTCGACGTGGCGGGCCTTGTCCAGGTAGCGCTCCACGAAGCACTCGCCGCGGCCGAAGGCCGAGATGGCCTCACGGGTGGCCGACTCGAACAGCTCGGGGATCTCCTCGACGGTGTAGGCGACCTTCATGCCGCGGCCGCCGCCACCGAAGGCGGCCTTGATCGCGACCGGCACGCCGTACTCCTTGGCGAAGGCGACGACCTCGTCGGCGTCCTTGACCGGATCCTTGGTGCCCGGTGCCATCGGGGCCTCTGCCTTGAGTGCGATGTGGCGGGCGGTGACCTTGTCGCCGAGATCGCGGATGGACTGCGGTGACGGACCGATCCAGGTGATGCCGGCGTCGATCACGGCCTGGGCGAAGTCGGCGTTCTCCGAGAGGAAGCCGTAACCGGGGTGGATGGCGTCGGCGCCCGACTTCCGGGCGGCGTCGAGGATCTTGTCGAAGACCAGGTACGACTCGGCCGAGGTCTGACCACCGAGCGCAAAGGCCTCGTCGGCGAGCTTGACGAACTGCGCGTTCGCGTCGGGCTCGGCGTACACCGCGACACTGGCGATCCCCGCGTCACGGGCGGCACGGATCACACGGACGGCGATCTCGCCACGGTTGGCGATGAGGACCTTGCTGATGGCAGAGGGACTGGGCACTTGTTCTCCTGGGCCTTACTTCGGGGGCACCGCGTCGCGTGCGCGCCACGGGGCGGTTCGGCACGGCGTCCGGTTGGGGCGCCGAAATCGGGATCTGGGCACCGGTCACAACAGGGTGTCCGCGACCGGCGTGGCGCACCCCCTGGAGTCTAGGCGGCGCACACACCGGCATTCACCCTAACCCACCGAGCAAACGATCGGTGGAGGTGTGGGTCACATCCGCGAGTTGAATGTGCTGCCATCGGCGACGGCCCGCACGCAGGTGGCGAAGGCGTCGAGGAACCCGGGCACCAGGTCCGTCCCGGTCCGGTGCGGGAAACGGGTGGAATACCGCAGGCCCGACGGGGTGCGGTTGATCCAGATGTAGACCTCGTCGGGGGAGTACGAGTGACTGCGCAACACCGTCGCCCGGCCGGCGTCGGCCTCGGCCGCCCGCGGCGCGTACCGGGTGTCGATGAACGAGATCACGAACCGCGGATGTCCGCTGCGTCCGATCAGCTCGGCGACCCGCAGATACGGCAGCGACGCACCTTGCCGGGAGTGCTTCAACTCGGCGGTCGAGCGCGCCACGGTCTGATCGAAGGTGGGCGAGTCCGACATGTCCAGAGCGAACGGGGCAACCGCGACGAACCAGCCGAGCGCGGCCAGCCATCGCGTGTCGTCACGCGTGTGCCGGGGCAGGACGCAACGGAACTCGGGGTCGCCGGTGATGTCGTGGTGGACCATCGCGAAGGCGGCGAGGATCCCCGCGGTGAGCGACCCGCCGGCCTCGGCGCAGACCGCGGCGAACTGGTTGGCGGTGTCGTCGTCGACGATCACCCCCGACCTCGATTCCTGGGGAAGTTCACCGGTCAGGGCCGGTTCGCAGCCCGCGGTCGGTTCCGGTGCGGCCGCGGTGGTCGATGAGGTGATCGGCGCGGTCGGGTGCTCGGCTCCGGTGGCGTCGGGTGCGTCCGACAGCAGGGCGGGCATGTCGCCGCTCCCGGCCTTCAGGAACCGGCTCCAGGTGCTCACCGCCGGGTGGTCGGCGCCGTCCTGATCGGCCTGTCGTCGCTCGGCGGCGCTGAAGTCGACGTAACTGCCCACCTCGGGCAGCTCCACCGGCTGGTGGTCGCGCATCGCACGGTAGATCGTGGTCAGCTCGTGCTGGGCCATGATCAGCGAGTACCCGTCGACCAGCGAGTGGTCGGCGGCGAAGATCAGCGTGAACGACGACTCCCGGCCGATCGTCGCGAACAGGTAGGCGGGCCAGTGCATCGGGGCGGTGGCGCGGTCGAAGGAGCCGGCCAGCTGCTCGACGAGCGGCCCGGGATCGGTGTACCAGCCGATCCGACCCATGTTCAGCCGGACGGTGCCCGGTGCGGTGGTCAGCCGCCGCAACCCGTCGCGGGTGATCACGACGTGACTGCGCAACACCTCGTGCCGGTCGATCCAGAAGCGCAGTGTCGCGCGCAACGCCGGGATCGACAGCGGTTCGTCGAAGTCGACGGACACGCCCAGCCACGACTCGCGGCCGCCCTCCCGATGGGTGCGCGCACGATACTCGAACGCGGCCCGCAGATGCTGTTCGTGGTTGTGGGAGGTCAACCGCGGGTCCGGGCTCCAGGTACCCAGGCCGCCCGGGGTGAACGGGGTCCACTCGACGAGCCCGCCCGGTGCGATCGGCTCCTCGAGGATCTGGATGAACTTCACGGCCCTACGTCGGCGGGGTCGGGGGAGCGGACGCGGAATCGGTACCGGCGGGGCCCGCTCCGGTCTGCGTGCGCACCTGTGACTTGATCCGGCCGAGCATCCCGGCCATCCCGCGCAGACGCAGCGGGCTGACCGCTGCGGCCAGCCCGAGATCATGGTAGAAATCGCCCGGCACGGCGAGGATCTCCGCCGCCGACGCACCGTCGAGACCCTGATGCAGGATCGAGGCGAACCCGCGGGTGGTGGGTGCCTCCCGGGGTGCGCTGAAGAACAGGTGCACCCGCTCCGGGTCGGCGGCGTCGACCGACAAGAACACCGGGGACTGGCACTCCGGTACCGGTTCCATCGCCTCGGTGCGCAGGTCCTCGGGAAGGTCGGGCAGCTCGCCGGCGAATTCCAGCAGCATGGTGACCCGGTCCGAATCTCCCACGGCCGCAAAGTCGTCGACGATCTCTGCGAGAGCTGGGGGCAGACTCATGACGAGCTGGGTGCGGTGCCCGGCTCGTCGCCGACGACGATCGGTGCACGCACGGCGTTACCCCACTCCGTCCACGAACCGTCGTAGTTGCGGACGTTGCCGAATCCGAGCAGATGGGTCAGCACGAACCACGTGTGGCTCGAGCGCTCACCGATCCGGCAGTAGGCGATGGTCGGGGTCTGCGGGTCGAGTCCGCCGTAGATCTCGTCGAGTTCGGCGCGGCTGCGGAAGCGGCTGTCGGGTGCGGCCGCCTTGGCCCACGGGATCGACACCGCGGTGGGGATGTGACCGCCGCGCAGTGCACCCTCCTCCGGGTAGTCGGGCATGTGGGTGCGCTCGCCGGTGTACTCCTGCGGGGAGCGGACGTCGATGAGCGGCTCGATGCCCAGCGACTCACGGACCTGTGCGGCGAACGCACGGATCGCGGAGTCGTCACGCTCGACGACGGGATAGTCCGAGCGGGGGTACTCGGGGACGTCGAAGGAGGTGTCGCGGTCCTCGGCCATCCACGCGTCACGGCCGCCGTCGAGCAACCGCACGTCCTCGTGACCGAAGAGGGTGAACACCCACAGTGCGTACGCGGCCCACCAGTTGGACTTGTCGCCGTAGATGACGATGGTGTCGTCGCGCTCGATTCCCTTGCTGCGCATCAGTTCTGCGAACTGTTCACCGTTGATGTAGTCGCGGGTGACCGGATCGTTGAGATGGAGGTGCCAGTCGACCTTCTGTGCGGTCGGGATGTGTCCGATGTCGTAGAGTAACACATCCTCGTCGCTCTCGATGATCTTGAGTCCCTTGGTGCCCAGATGCGCCGAGAGCCACTGCGTCGTGACGAGTCGCTCGGGGTGCGCGTAATCGGCGAAGGCCGGATTCTGGTCGGTCTCAACGCTCAACTGAACAACCTCTCCCACGGTGGGTCATGGATCGGCGGGCTGCGCGGTCCCGCAGGAGAGCCTACCGAGTCGCGGGGTGCGGTGGGCGGCCAACCGGGTCGGTGCGGCGATTCGCCGCGATCTGCTGCCGGTCATTCAACTGGTGACAGACCACTCGGCCAGGCCCCGAAGCGTTGCTAGATTCCTCACATGATCCGTCCAGGTTCGGCCCGTCTCCGATTCGTCGTCGCGATCGCGGTCACGGCGATCGGGCTCGCCGCGTGCTCGAACGGCGGTGGCGACGAAGCCGCCCAGCCCCGGTCTCCGGGCACCACCACCGCGACCACGGCATCCGGGTCGTCGACGGCCTCGAGTACCCCGCGCAGCAGCACCACACGGTCGTCGTCGGCGCCGACCGGCTCGGTCCCCGGTGATTGCACCGCCGGGACCTGCCCCGCGCTGCCGGTGCCGACGTCGTCGTTGATGCAGGGCGACATCACCGCCGACAACGCGCAGAAGCAGGTCCCGGCCTACCTGGCCTCGGTGCTCGACGACCTCGACGGCACCTGGGGCCCGTGGTTCGACGAACTGGGTTGGGGCAACCCCGATCCCGGTCGCGTGCTGGTCGAGTCGGGCGAGACCTTCCGCTCGTCCTGCACCGACGAGGACGACCGCGACACGGTGGTGGAGTCCGACACCCCCAATGCCTTCTTCTGCCCGCTGGACGCGGCCGCCACCGGTTCGGGGCAGCGGGTCACCGGGTCGGTGATCCTGCCGGTGGAGACCTTCGTCGGGATCTGGACCGGCACATTCCTGGTCCAGGGGCCGCTCGATCAGATCGGCGGATTCCAGGGCGAGTTCACCGCGGCGACGGTGGTGGCCCACGAGTACGGGCACGCCGTCGTCGATCGCATCGTGCAGGCCGGTGGCCTCGGTCCGCGGTCGGAACCGCGCGGAGAGAACGCCGAGCTGATCGCCGACTGCCTGGCCGGCAACTGGGCGGCCACCGTGCTCAAACGTCACCAGCTGTCCATCGCCGACATCACCCAGGCCGTCGCACTGCTGCAGAAGATCGGCGACCCCGCGCCCGGTCAGGGGCACGGCACCGCCACGCAGCGGATCGGCGCGATCTCGCTCGGGTTCTTCGGGCCGTCGCTCAAGCAGGGACAGCCGGTGAACTGCTTCACCAAATACTGGCCGGAGGTCTTCGGCTGACCGGTCGGCGGCACGGGGCGGCGCCGGGATTACGGGGCGGCGCCGGGATTGCGGGGCGGCGCCGGGATTGCGGGGCGGCGCCGGGATTGCGGGGCGGCGCCGGGATTGCGGGGCGGCGCCGGGATTGCGGGGCGGCGCAGGCTTTGCTGGGCCGCAGGGAGCGCGTTACCGCCGACACCGGTGAGTCGGTGTCGGCGGTTCAGATCGGGCGGGTCATCGCGGCGCGGTGATCAGGACGGGGGTTGCCAGAGATCGGCGACGGCGATCCCGACCCGCCGCAGGAGCCGGCGCACCGTGGGCAGGCCGATGCCGATCACCGACGACGGATCGCCGTCGATGCCGTCGACGAACCACGCCCCGAGACCGTCGAGGGTGAACCCACCGGCCACCTGCAGCGGTTCGCCGGTGGCCACGTACGACTCGATCTCGGAGTCGGTCGCATCGGCGAACTCGATGGTGGTGGTGCAGGTGTCGTTGGCCGAGACCACCACGTCCAGTCCCGACAGCACGCTCACGTGATGGCCGGTCAGCAGCTGCGCCGAATGGCCGCGCACACGCTTCCACTGGGCGATCGCCACGTCGGGGGTGTGTGGCTTGCCGGTCAGTGCCCCGCGGAACAACAGCATCGAGTCGCAGGCGATCACCACCGTACGGTCGTCGCCTGCGTCGGGGTCTGTGTCGGCGTCGGAGCGTTCGGCGACCAGCCGGGCGACCACCGCATCGGCCTTGGCCATCGCCAGCCGGGCCACCACATCCTCGGGTGGGGCGCCGAGAAGTCCCTCCAGGACGGAGTCCTCGTCGACGTCGGAGACCACGACCCGGGGGTCGAGCCCCGACCGGCGCAACACCGACAGCCGCGCCGGCGACGCCGACCCCAGGATCACCTCATAGCGCGGTGTGCGTCCGGCGGTGGTCACCGGCGTCAGTAGCCCTGGTTGGTGAAACTCAGCGGCGAACCCCACTGCGGGCGCAGCCGGTCCACCGGACGTCCCCAGTCGTTACGGGGTTCGGAGTCGGCCGGGGCCGCGCCCGATCCGGCGGCCGCGGCGACCACGGACACCAGCACGGCGACGTCCTCGTCGGTCGGGTTGCCACTCACCACACGCAGGAAGGGGGCGGTCGCGGCGGTACTCTCCCCGGCGGTCACGCCGGTGCTCACGGTCTCGTCGGTGCTCACAGGGGGATGTTCCCATGCTTCTTCGGGGGCATGGTGACCATCTTGCGCTCCAGCAGCCGCAGCGCGGTGGCGATCTGCCCGCGGGTGTGGCTCGGCGGGATCACCGCGTCGACGTAGCCACGTTCGGCGGCGACGTACGGGTTGACCAGGGTGTCCTCGTACTCCTGCTGCAGTTCCAGACGCAGTGCGTCGACGTCCTCACCGTTGGCCTCGGCCTCCTTGAGGCGGCCGCGATAGACGAAGCCCACCGCACCCGAGGCGCCCATCACCGCGATCTGTGCGGTCGGCCAGGCCAGGTTGACGTCGGCACCCATGTGCTTGGAGCCCATCACGTCGTACGCGCCGCCGTAGGCCTTGCGGGTGATGACGGTGATCTTGCCGACGGTGGCCTCGCCGTAGGCGTAGAGCAGCTTGGCGCCGCGGCGGATGATGCCGTTGTACTCCTGGTCGGTGCCGGGCAGGAAGCCCGGGACGTCCACCAGGGTCACGATCGGCACGTTGAACGCGTCGCAGGTGCGCACGAAGCGTGCGGCCTTCTCCGCGGCGTCGATGTCGAGGCAGCCGGCGAACTGGGTCGGCTGGTTGGCGACGATACCCACGCTGCGACCGTCCACCCGGCCGAAGCCGACGATGATGTTCCTCGCACGCTCGGCCTGGACCTCGAGGAACTCCTCGTCGTCGACGATGCGGCGGATGACCTCGTGCATGTCGTACGGCTGGTTGGCCGAATCCGGGATCAGGGTGTCGAGCTCGAGGTCCTCGTCGGTGAGGGTCTCCTCGATCGACCCGGCGGCCGGACTCGCGACCGGCAGACGCGGCGGCTCGGCGCGGTTGTTGCTCGGCAGGTAGCCCAGCAGCTCCTTGACGTAGTCGAGGGCGTCCTGCTCGTCGGCGCCGACGTAGTGCGCCACACCCGACTTGGTCATGTGGGTCTGGGCGCCGCCCAGATCCTCCATGGTGACGTCTTCACCGGTGACGGTCTTGATGACGTCGGGGCCGGTGACGAACATCTGGCTGGTCTTGTCGACCATCACCACGAAGTCGGTCAGCGCGGGGGAGTACACGTGGCCGCCGGCGGCGGGACCCATGATCAGGGAGATCTGCGGGATCACTCCGGATGCACGGACGTTGCGGTAGAAGATGTCGGCGTAGAGGCCGAGGGAGACCACACCCTCCTGGATACGGGCACCGGCACCCTCGTTGATCCCGATCAGCGGGCGGCCGGTCTTGATCGCCAGGTCCATGACCTTGACGATCTTCTCGCCGTAGACCTCGCCGAGGCTGCCGCCGAAGACGGTGACGTCCTGCGAGAAGACACACACCTCGCGGCCGTCGATGGTGCCGTAGCCGGTGACCACGCCGTCGCCGAGCGGCCGGCGGTCGGCGAGACCGAAGTTGATGCTGCGGTGGCGGGCGAGGGCGTCGAGCTCGACGAACGAGCCCTCGTCGAGCAGGTTCTCGATGCGCTCGCGGGCGGTCATCTTGCCCTTGGCGTGGACCTTCTCCACCGCGGCCTCGCCGACCGGGTGTTTGACTTCCTCGAGTCGCTGGCGCAGATCGGCGAGTTTTCCGGCCGTCGTGTGGATGTTCGGCGCGGCGCCGGAGTCGGACGAAGCAGTGGTCATGGAATCCGATGCTAGCCAGAGGAGTGTGACCCCCGTCAACCCGCCCCAACGTGAGATTTCACTCATGTTCCCGAGCGATCGGTCGGGGAACAGGGATACCGCGTCCGAAGCAGGTCAGCGCCCCGTAGGGTGACAGGTCATGACCGATCTCACCCCTGGCAACCCCACGGATCTGCGTGCCGGCATCGACCGGCTCGGCCACCGATTGGCGGGCACGATCTGGCAGCGGGTGGAGGTGGTGGACTCGACCGGGTCGACCAACGCCGACCTCGTGGCGCGGGCATCGGAGGCCGACATCGTCGGGACCGTCCGCCTCACCACCGACCAGACCGCCGGTCGTGGCAGGCACTCGCGGGTATGGGAGGCGCCGGCCGGTGCGCAGCTGGCGGTGTCGGCGGTGCTGCCGGTCCGCGGCCACACCGACACGCTGGGATGGCTGTCGCTGGCCACCGGGCTCGCCGTGGCCACCGCGATCGAGGCGACGACCGGGCTGCGGGCGATGCTGAAGTGGCCCAACGACGTGCTCATCGGTGACAAGAAGGTGTCGGGGATCCTCGCCGAGTACGTGGCCGCGACCGACTCGGTTCCCGGCGGGATCGCGGTGGTCGGAACCGGTTTCAACACCGACATGACCGCCGAGCAACTGCCGGTGCCGACGGCGACGAGCCTGCGGATCGAACTGGGTGAACCGGTCGATGCCGCCGCACTGGCCGTCGACTACCTGCTGGCGCTTGGTGGGCTGGGGTGGCCGGAGGATCTCGCGACCATCACCCGCCGTTACCGTGACCGCTGCGACACCCTCGGCCGTCGCGTGCGGCTGATCCTGCCGGGCGACGACGTGCGGGTCGGTACCGCCGTCGACGTCGACCCCGACGGGCGGATCGTGGTCCGCACCGAAAGTGGGGAACAGGTCAGCGCCACCGCCGCCGACGTCGTACACCTGCGGCCCGAGGAGGACTGAGGACCGGCGCCGGCGTGGCCGGGCTCCCGCCGGGGTGGGTCAGCGTCCGGTGTTGATGCTCTTGTGTCCCATCGCCGGCACCAGGGAGAAGATCGGCAACCCGATCACGAGGTGCATGACGGCGGTGCCGATCCCCACCGAGATCTGGCCGGAGGCGTAGGCGACGATCGGGATGATCACCGACGCCGCGATCAGCAGGCCGACGATCCAGCGGAAGAACGCGTCGGGGGTCGGGGTGATGATCTGCAGCACGTACCACAGCGCTCCCGCGGCGATGGCGCACAGGAAACCGGTGAGCGCGAACCAGATCTCGTCGTTGGCGACCGGGTTCCAGATACCGAACCGGCCACTGGCGTTGACCTGGTCCACGATGCTGCGGATGATCCACGCCACCAGCCATGCGGCCAATCCGGTGACCACTCCGGTCATCACGATGCCGCCGACGAACATGCCGACGTTGATGTCGGGGCCGACATGCTTGCGTGGCCGCGACTGCTGTGCGTGGGCATCCCGGCGTCCGGGAGTCTGTCCGTAGGCGTTCTGCGCGTACGAGTTCTGCCCGTAGGCATTCGCGGGGTCCTGATATGCGGGGTCCTGATATGCGGGGTCCTGATATGCGGGGTCCTGATAGACGGGGTCCTGGCGGCTGTACGCACGGGAGTCCGGTGCGTACCCGGGCTCATACTTCGACGTGCGCGGATCCCGGGGGTCGCGATAGGTCATGAGCGTCTCCTGAACCTCGTCGAACGGAATATCGGTCGTCAGTCTACCGACGGTGACCCGTCCTTCCGACGCTCCGCGCCTATGCTGACCCCATGGCATATCCACGGGAGAACCTGGCGCCCGGTGAACGGATCGTGCTGCACCGACATCCGCACTGGAAATGCCTGTTGGGGCCGTTCCTGCTCTTCGTGCTCATCAGCGCCGTCGCGGGCCTGCTGCTCGGTGTGGTCTCCTCGACCGGACTCACCTCGACGTCTGCGATGGTCGCCGACATCGCGATCGGCGTGTTGTGGGCGGCAGCGGCGATCTGGTTCTTCGTGCGGCCACTGGTGTCGTGGAAGACCACGCACTTCGTGCTCACCGACCGGCGTGTCATCTTCCGCAACGGCATCCTCACCCGGTCGGGTATCGACATCCCGATCGGCCGGATCAACACCGTCGAGTTCCGCCACGGACCCATCGACCGGATGCTGCGGACCGGCACCCTGATGATCGAGTCCGCCTCCGACGACCCGCTCGAGTTCAACGACATCCCCCAGGTCGAGAAGGTGCACGCGCTGCTCTACCACGAGGTGCTCGACATCGTGGGCAGGGGCGACTCCGGAAGGGGCGACTCCGGCAGGGGCGACTCCGGGAGGGGCGACTCCGGCAGGGACGACGGCCACCGGGACGACCGGTGGGATGATCGCCGGCGCGACCACGACGCCGACCCGGATTCCGACAACGCCCGCGGCCGCCGGGCCCGCCGATGACCCGCCGGGAGAGGATTGCCCCGTGACCGATGTGCTGCTCGCCGAGGACGACACCGCGATCGCCGAACCGTTGGCCCGTGCCCTGTCCCGGGAGGGATACGGCTGTGAGGTCGTCGGCACCGGCACCGAGGCCCTCGAACGTGCCGTCGACGGCGGCTTCGAACTGGTGATCCTCGATCTCGGGCTGCCCGAGATGGACGGTCTGGAAGTGTGTCGGCGGGTGCGTGCCCGCCGGCCGGAGCTGGCCGTTCTGATGCTCACCGCCCGCACCGACGAGGTGGACTTCGTCGTCGGCCTCGACGCCGGCGCCGACGACTACGTCGGCAAACCGTTCCGGCTGGCCGAACTGCTGGCCCGGGTGCGTGCTCTGCTGCGTCGCCGGCAGACCGCCGACGACGTGGTCCTCGAGGGTGGTGACATCCGCCTCGATGCCCGTGGACGTCGGGTGCTCGTCGACGGCCAGGACCTGGTCCTGGCCAACCGTGAGTTCGACCTCCTGCGGTTCCTGATGGAACGTGCCGGTGAGGTGGTCGGCCGGGACGAGATCCTCACCGAGGTGTGGGGATCGGCCGACCTGCGGTCGTCGAAGACCCTGGACATGCACATCTCGTGGCTGCGTCGGAAGATCGGCGACGACCGGCACGATCGGCCCCGCCACATCGTGACCGTGCGCGGCGTCGGGTTCCGGTTCGATCCGTGACCCGCGGCCACTGACCGGTTCCGCCCATGCGTCGCCGCATCCTGTACACCATGATCGCCATGCTGGTGGCGGTCGGCGCCCTGCTGGGTATCCCGTTGTCGGTGATCGCCTGGTGGTGGGTCGGGGACAACGCGCACCAGACGCTCGACGGCCGCCTCAAATCGATCTCCGATCAGCTCATCCGCACCGACGACGGCCATGACGCCGCGCTCGACCCGAACCGCCTGGACACCGCATCGGTGCGCGCGCTGGTCCCCGACGGTGGTCGGCTGATCCTCACCTACACCGAGGACAGCGGCCGGTCGTTGAGTCGCACCGTCGGCGCCGTCATCGTCGGACGTGCGATGACCGACAGCATCGGCCTCGGCGACGCCGGATCGCTGGTCCTGGAGATCCCGCTCGACGACGTCCGCAACGACCAGCTCGCCGCCGTCGGCATCGTGCTGCTGGTGGTCGCGTCGTCGCTGGCCGCGGGTACGGTCGCCGCTGCCGTCACCGCCGGACGGATCGCGGACCCGCTGATCGACCTCGCCGACCGTGCCGCGGCGATGGCGCGCGGTGACTTCCGGTCGGAGTGGAAGACCTACGGCATCACCGAACTCGACCGGGTGTCGCGGGCGCTCGGCGACGCGAACACCGAGATCGCGCTGCGACTGGAACGTGAGGGCGAGATCGTCGGTGACGTCTCGCATCAGCTGCGCAGCCGGCTCACCGCCATCCAGTTGCGTCTCGACGAACTGTCGTTACACGAGGACCCCGCCGTCGTCCACGAGGCCGAGGCCGGGCTCGCGCAGGTCGAACGGCTCGCCAACGAACTCGACGAGATGGTCGCCGCGTCCCGCAACGACCCCGCCGAGCCGGTACGACTGGACGTCACCGAACTGATCACCACGCTGGTCGGGGACTTCGAGAACGCCTTCGACGCACACGGCCGACGGCTGCGCACCACCTACACGGGGCGGCCCGTGGCACTGTCGGCGCACCCCGGCAGATTGCGGGAGGCGGTCAGCGTGCTGGTCGACAACGCCCTGCAGCACGGTGCCGGTGACTGCCGGATCGGTGTGGGGGCACTGGCCGGCGACATGGTGCGGATCACCGTCGCCGACGACGGCACGGGTGTGCCCGACGACCTGGTGCAGGACATCTTCCGGCGTGGGTTCTCCGCGGGTGCGGGCAACGGTGTCGGATTGTCGCTGGCGCGTGCGCTGGTCGAGGCCGACGGTGGTCGCCTGGAACTGAGCCGCCGCCGGCCGCCGATCTTCTCGGTGGTGGTGCCCTCGGCGTCAGCCACGGGATCGGGGGCGCCCGGATCGGGCTCGCCGCGATCGCAGGTCAGGCGTGACCGAGTTCCTCATCGTTGAGTTCCTCGACACTCGGGTAGAGATCCGTCGACCCGGCGTCGCCACCGCGCAGGTTCTCCTCGGGGAAGGCGAACTTGCGCAACGCCCAGAACCGGAACGCCATCTGCAGCAGGTTGCCGATCACGAATCCGAGGATGAAGTCGACGACGGCGAGTTCCAGCGACCCGAGGTTGGAACGCAGGTCGAAGACATTGTTGGCGACCCAGAGCGGTGCGGCCTGCAACAGCACGCCGATACCGCTGATCCCGAAGAACAGGAAGGCCTCGTGCGCACGCTCGCGGCCCCCGCGGTTCTTGAACGCCCACTCGCGGTTGAGGATGTAGCTCAGGATGGTGGCGAGCACACCCGAGATGATCTTCGCGACGACGGGTTTGGTCTCGAGCACGGTGAACGTCAGCGAGTAGAAGATCACCATGTCGAAGATGAACGTGGTGCCGCCCACCAAGGCGAACTTGATCAGCTCGTGGTGCTTCATCACCAGCCCTCGGACCGGCTCCGGCAGCCGGGCTACGGTCTCATCGATGAATGGCACAAGACACGAGTGTAGGACCCCGACCGGCCGGTAACTCCACCGCGGTCGGTCATGCGCCCGACATGCCGGGCATGCCACGATGGATCGCGTGACTTCGCCTGACGGCGCGCCCGGCGCCGAACCCCGCATCCCCGCACCCCCGCACGACCGGTCCGGTGGTGCGGCCATGCCGACCGTCACCATGATCGGTGGCGGCCAGCTCGCCCGGATGACGCATCAGGCCGCGATCGCACTCGGCCAGTGTCTTCGGGTGCTCGCCGGCAGCGCGGATGACCCGGCCGCCCGGGTGAGCGCCGACGTCGTGCTCGGTTCACACGACGACATCGACGACCTGCGCGCCGCGGCCCGGGGATCGGTGGCCCTGACCTTCGATCACGAGGGTGTGCCGTTGTCGCATCTGCAGACCTTGGAGGCCGAGGGCGTCTCGGTGCTGCCGCCGTCGAAGGCCCTGCAGTACGCCCAGGACAAGCGCGCCATGCGGTTGCGGCTGTCGGAGCTGGGACTGCCGGTGCCCGACTACGCCGACCTCTCCGGGGACCTGGGACTGGCCCGCGGACGGCTGATCGAGTTCGGTGACCGGCACGACTGGTCGATCGTGCTCAAGGCGATCCGTGGCGGCTACGACGGACGTGGCGTGTGGATCGTCGACGATCGCGACGCCGCGGTGGCCGTCTTCGACGCGCAGTTCGACACCGGAGTGGACCTGATCGCCGAACAGAAGGTGACGATGCGCCGCGAGCTGTCGGCGATGATCGCCCGCTCGCCGTTCGGTCAGGGCGCCGCGTGGCCGGTGGTGGAGACCGTCCAGCGCAAGGGTCAGTGCGCGGTGGTGCTCGCCCCGGCCCCCGAACTCGACCCGGAGCTGGCCGCCCAGGCCCAGCAGATGGCACTGCGGCTGGCCGACGAACTCGGCGTCGTGGGTGTGATGGCGATGGAACTGTTCGAGACGGTCGACGGCGAACTGCTCGTCAACGAGCTCGCGATGCGCCCGCACAACAGTGGGCACTGGACCATGGACGGTGCGGTCACCTCGCAGTTCGAACAGCATCTGCGGGCGGTGCTCGACTATCCCCTCGGGGACACCGCGCCGCGGTCGGCGGTGACTGTGATGGCGAACGTCCTCGGTGCCGACACCGCACCGCAGATGTCGATGGACGAGCGCCTGCATCACCTGATGGCTCGCATCCCGGATGCGAAGGTGCACCTGTACGGGAAGGGGGAGCGGCCGGACCGCAAGATCGGGCATGTCAATATCGTCGGAGCCGGTGGCGAAGACCTCGCCTCGGTGCGCGAACGTGCCGAACGCGCCGCGCACTGGATGTCCACGGCGGTGTGGACGGATGGATGGGAGGGGCACTGATGCCCGGGATCACTGACAGCGCGAGCAACACGGCCGGGGCGGACACCGCGGACGGGGCAGACACCACGAGCCGGCCGGCCGGCGCCGACGCGGCGGAGAAGGCGACCGAGCACGTGTTGAAGGCCCGGGTCGGCCTGATCATGGGCAGCGATTCCGACTGGCCCACGATGCAACTGGCCGCCGAGGCGCTCGCCGAGTTCGACATCCCGTTCGAGGTGGGAGTGGTGTCGGCGCACCGCACCCCCCAGCGGATGCTCGACTACGCCACCGCCGCCGCCGACAACGGTATCGAGGTGATCATCGCCGGTGCCGGTGGCGCCGCCCACCTACCGGGCATGGTCGCCGCAGCCACCCCGCTGCCGGTGATCGGTGTGCCGGTGCCGCTGCGTCACCTCGACGGACTCGACTCGCTGCTGTCGATCGTGCAGATGCCTGCCGGTGTCCCGGTCGCGACCGTGTCGGTCGGCGGGGCCCGCAACGCCGGCCTGCTGGCGGTCCGGATCCTGGGAGCCGCCGATCCCGCACTGCGGGCCCGCATGCTGAGCTTCCAGCGTGGCCTCGAGCAGATGGTGCTCGAGAAGGACGCCGCCCTGCGCCAGAAGCTGTTGGGCGACTAGGGCGCGCGGCCTGTCGGCGGGATCCGCGGTGTCGGTCGGGTGGTGTGCGGGTCGGTCAGGGGTGCGGCGTACTGATCTCGAGGCGTCGTCGCAGGAAGTCGAGTACCTGGTCGAGGGCCTCCCGGGTGGGCTGGCCGGGTTCGTCCACGAGGTCGACGGTGAGCGTCGAATGTGGCTTGGGCAGTGGCGAATCCGGGTTGGCCGTGGCGTCGGGCAACTCGATGCCGATGAAGGCGTCGCCGAGCAGTTCCTCGAGCGCGCGGAACCGCGACGCCGGCGACATGAGGTCGCCCTCGAAACGCAGGCCCATCACCTGAAGTCCCCTGGCGCAGCGGGCCTGCACCGCGGCGAGGTCGTCGGCACCGATGTCGATCGACCGTCGGTGCCGGCCGGTGACGGCGAACGGCAGGGACGGCTGCGCCAGCACCGGTGCCAGGAGTCGGTCGTCGGCGGCCATGGCCAGGGCGAAGCCGCCGGTGAAGCACATGCCGACCGCGCCGACACCCGGTCCGCCACACCGCTCGTGCTCGGTGGCGGCAAGCGCCCGCAACCATCGGGTGACCGGCGACGACCTGCCGAGCGCCAGGATCGAGAACTCACGGCTGACGCACGCCCGCGCGATCGTGGCCGCCGTCGACACCGCGGCGCCCACCGGGTTGCCGCCGTAGACGTCCTTGCCGTCGGTGCCGAACAGTGACGGCATCACCGCGGTGGCACCGAGATCGGCGACGCGGCGCGCGAAATCGGCGACCGCCGGGGTGATCCCGGGCATCTCGGCGATCACGATCACCGCGGGCCCCGCACCCTTGCGATACACCCGGCGGGTGACGCCCAGATGGGTGGCGTCCTCGGCGGTGAAGTCGTCGAGACGGTCGTCGCTCATGCGTGCGTCTCCCCGGCATGTGTGCCGGGCCGCGCCTCGTCGAGGGTACCCATCAGCGCCCATTCGAAAGGGCGGCCGGCCAGCCGGGCGCCGAAGGGGAGATCGGGGGAGTCGGCGGGGATGATCCGCGGCCTCACCAGGTGCCGATGGTGTCCTCGACGCCTGATCCCGCAGCCACCCGCGGCCAGCACGTTGCGCACCCAGTCGGTGTCACGACCGTAGGCGAGAACGATCCCGAGCCGGTCGTCGTCGGCCCACGCGAGCACCGGGCAGTGGTACGACGTCCCGGACCGGCGGCCGGTGTGTTCGACGACGGCCCAGGGCGTGAGGTACGGGGCCCACAGTCCTTGGACGCGGTTGACGGCGTACTTGTTCGACCTGGCGAGCGCGGCAGGCAGTTGCATGGCCCCTACTCTGCCCGATCCCGCCGGACGTCGCGCCTCGTCGGCGAGAACGTCAGTCGGGCAGCAGGACTGCGCGTTCGGTCTCGGCCCGGCGATCCTGGGCACCCGCCGGGTGGGCGACCCACACGAGTCCGGTGCCCGTCGACAGGGGCCCGAGCAGATTGGCGATGATCCCGGCGGCCGACCGCCACTCCCGTGTCGACAGCACCCGGCCACCGGACTCGATCCCGGCGGCGTCGGCCGCCGACCGTGCCTGCGTCAGAACGGCGGCTCCCGCGACACCGCCGAGTGCCGGTCCGTCGTAGCGTGGACCACGCATCTGATCGCCGTGCACCCGCACCCGGGACCCGAAGTCGGACACCCCGGGCGGAAGTCCCTTGACCGGCAACGCAAAGGGATCGAGCGGGGCCACCAGCAGTTCCTCGGCATCGGGGTGGGCGTCGACACGCTCGGCGGAGGTGAACACCGCGATCGGCATGTCCGGGAGTTCCCCGTCGCCCGGCACATGCACGTGGGCGCCGGCCCACCACGCCCCGAGCAGGATGCCCGCGGTCTGCCAGTGTTCCGGCAGATCCACCACCACGTCGTCACCGGGCGCCGAACCCAGCTCGGTGACAAGGAAATTGGCGGTCTTGGCGGCCCAGTTGCCGAGGGTGGCCCAACTGAGTTCGGTGCGTTCGCCGGTGGCGTCGTCGTAGAACGTGAGGGCCGGGCGGGAGTGGTCGTCCACGGCGTCGAACACCGCGGCGGTGAGGGTCTTCTCGGAAGTCGTCATCAGTTCACACAGGTCGGACCGTCGGAGTTGGCGGTGATCGCCGCCCGGTTGGCGGCGGCCGGGGTACTGGCCTGGTCCGAGGTGTCGGGGGAGTTCGCACCCACGTCCGACACCGAGCCGGTCCCATCGTAGGTGTTGGTCAGCACGGCACGGATCCGGTTCTCCGGCATCGACGGGTCGGCCCGCACGGTCAGCCCGCCGAGATCCTTCGCGAGCAGCCGGGCACCCGGGTCGTCGGCTTCTCGGGCATAGACCACCGAATCACGGTCGTTGGTGGGCGTCGACGAGGTTGCGCCCGCCTGGTAGCCCTTCGCGGTCAGGAGGCCGGATACGTTGGCCGCCAGGCCGTCCACGGTGCCGGCGTTCACCACGTCGACGGTGTACTCGCCGCGCCCGGTGTTCCGGGACGGGTCGAGCAGGTTGGATGTGAAGGCCTTCACCTGCGTCGGGTCGACGGTCACCACACTCTGCTGGCCGTCTTCGCTCCACCCGTGGTCGTCGAGCACCGGGATGGTGGCGAACTTGACCCGTCCGCCGCTGAGGTCCTTGAGCTGTTCGACGAAGGTGAGCACATCCCAGTCGTCGTCGATGATGACCGAGCGGGACACCGCGTTCTGCAGTTCGTTCAGCTTGCCCGGGTCGGTGAGCGTGCCCGCCGACAGGATCTTCTGGGTCAACGAGGCCATGTACACCTGCTGGCGCGTGATGCGGTCGAGGTCGCCACGCGGTAGCTCGTGACGCTGACGGACGAAGCTCAGGGCCTGCGAACCGTTCAGGGTCTGACGTCCGGCCTTGAACCTGGCCCCCGACATCGGCTCGTTCACCGGATTCTTCAGGCAGACGTCCACGCCGCCGACGGCGTTGGTGAGCAGGACGAAACCGAGCAGGCCGACCTCGGCGTAGTGATCGACCTCGACGCCGGTCAGTCCGGCGACGGTGTCGATCAGGGCCTTGCGTCCGGCCCCGGTGCCCTCCCGCTCTGCGTCGGCCTCGTCGGTACCCGACTCGACGGCCTTGCGCCGCACCGATTCCCGGGTGGCGCCATAGGCGGCGTTGATCTTGGTCCTGCCGATCCCCGGTACGTCGACGTAGGAGTCGCGGGGGATCGAGATGGCCGTCGCCGACGACCCGTCGTTCGGCACGCGGATCAGCAGGATGGTGTCGGTGTTGGTGGCGACCTCGTCGCCCGCCTTGAGCATCCGCAGCTCCTGCGGGGTCAGCGGGTTGCCCTTGGCGTCGGCGCGGGAATCGGTGCCGACGAGCAGGATGTCGACGGCACCGTCGCTGCCGTTACCGAGGCCGAGTCCGGCCAGGCGGGTGATGTCGGAGTCGAGATTGTCGACCGAACGCCACACGTAGCCGGTGCCCAGCAGTACGGCGACCGAGACCAGGGCGACGAGTCCGCGACCGAGCCGACCGCCGGAGAGCCCGGCCATCCGGCCCCGTCGCCGTGGTGGCGGGGAATCGGTGGTGGATTCGGTGTCGGCGGTGCCGGGTGCGGCGGCCGGCCCCGGGGCGGTCTCCGGGCGTGTCTTCTCCGCGGGTGTGTCGGGGCGCGGGGCGCGCCGCTTCCCGGCGGTGACATCCCCGGCGGTGGCGTCTCCTGCGGGGCGCCGTCGGGACGATGGACGTCCTCGTGCCGGGCGCTGTCCCGCCCGGTCCGCGTCTTCGGTACGCCGGTCTTCGGTACGCCGGTCTTCGGTGGGTCGGGCTTCGGTGGGTCGGGCTTCGGTGGGTCGGGCTTCGGTGGGCCGGTCCGGGGTGCGTTTGCGCGCCGCGGTGTCGGCGGTGGGGCGCTTCCGGCCTGCCCGCGGGCCGTCGGACGTCTGCTCGGCCGGGCGACGCCGTGCGGGCCGCTCGCCCGCCGGACGCTCACCCGAGGGACGCCTGCGGGGCGCGCGTGGCTCGGCCGACGCCTCGGCGTCACGGGTGTGGATCTCGCCGGAGGAGCGTTGCCGCGGTCCCGGTCGGGGCGCCTCGTCACGGCCGGTGCCGTCGGTGCCGGGAGCCGGCCGCCGACGCGGCGCATCGTGGCGGGGTGGTACCGACTCGGGACGGGCGCGCCGCCGAGGGCTCTGGCCGTCCGGTCGGGGGCCGTCCGGTCGGGTCTCGGCACGTGCCTGCCCGTGCGAGTCGTCGGCGTGGCGCGGACGCGGATCCCGCGCATCCGGGGCCTCCGGGCGAACCCGACGCGACCGGGTGTCGTCGCCGCTCGGCCCTCGTCGGGCGCCGTCGGGGCGGGGTTCCACGTCACCACTCGGCCGGGTCGGCCGTCGGCGCGCGCCGTCGGGGCGGGACTCCACGTGTGGTCTTCCTTCTCCGTCGTCTCTCGGCGGCGTCCGTCCGGGACCGCTGTACTGGGGCCTCTGTGACTCGAGTGCTGGACGTGCCTGATGTGGTTTGCAGTCGCAAGGTTACTGAATCTGATGGTGAACTCGGGGGCGCAACGCCGGGGGCGGGCCGAGTCATCCGTCACGAACCGGTTGCCGCGACCCGTTCGCGGATGGTCTGCGGTGGGCGATCTGTCCGTGACGACCGACATGGCAGACGACCCTCGCGTGGGGCACGATGGCGCCATGGCACACAGGGACACGACATCAGGTGATTCGGTGACGTCAGGTGATGCGGCGGCCCCGGGCGATGCGGCGGCCCCGGGCGATTCGGTGGCATCGGGTGATTCGGTGGCCCGCGACATGGGCACGGTCTGGATCGTCGGCGCCGCCGGCCAGCTCGGCGCCGCACTGGCCCGCCGGGCCCCGGACGGGATCGCCGTGCGCACCCTGACATCGGCCGATGTCGACGTCACCGATGTCGCCTCGGTGCGTGCAGCCCTCGCCGGACTCGCCGCCGGTGACGTCGTGATCAATGCCTCTGCCTACACCGCTGTCGACAAGGCCGAGGAAGAACCCGGGCGGGCCGCTGCGGTCAACACCGACGGACCCGCCCACCTCGCCGCCACCGCCGACGCCGCCGGGGCGTGGCTGATCCACGTCTCCACCGACTACGTCTTCGACGGCCCCGCCGCCGGATCCGGCGGGACCGGTGCCCCGCCCCGGACGACCCCCTACGAACCCGCCGACAGCGAGTCCGTGGCCACCTCGCCGACCGTCTACGGCGCCACCAAACTCGCCGGCGAGCGGGCCGCCATCCTCGCCGCGGTGTCGACCACAGTGGTGCGCACCGCATGGGTGTACACCGGCGGCCCCGACAGCCCCGACTTCGTGGGCACCATGCGTCGGCTGGAGGCCGCCCGCGACACCATCACCGTCGTCGACGACCAGACGGGATCGCCGACCTATGCGGTCGACCTGGCCGACGGGCTGTGGGAGTTGGCCCGCCGGGGCCCGCGGGCGGATACGGGTGCGGGGGAGATCCTGCACGCCACCAACGCCGGCGCGGTCACCTGGTGCGAGGTGTCGCGGGCGGTGTTCGCCGAGCTCGGCGCCGATCCGACCCGCGTGCGGCCCTGCACCACCGACGAGTTCCCACGGCCGGCCCCGCGACCGGCGTACTCGGTGCTGTCCCCGGCATCCTGGGCGGCGGCCGGCCTCACGCCACTGCGGGACTGGCGGGTGGCCCTGCACGCCGCGGTATCGGGGTTGCCGGTGACCGACGACACGTCCGTGATCGAGGACACCCTCGTCTCCGGCGACGCGCAATGACGAGCCGACGGTGGCCGGTGTCCGATTGGCTAGGCTGACCCGGTGACTTCGAAGCTGGCCGTGGTGACGGTGACCTACTGGTCCGGTGACCACCTGCGCACCTTCCTCGACAGCCTGGTGCACGCCACATCGTCGCCACCGCCGGTGATCATCGCCGACAACGGCTCCGGCGACGGTGCCCCGGAGGCCGCCGACCGTGAGCACGACAACGTGACGCTGGTCCACACCGGCGGCAATCTCGGCTACGGCGGCGCGATCAACCGGGCGGTCCGCGAACTCGACGACGACGTGGAGTTCATCGTGATCGCCAACCCCGACGTCGAGTGGTCGCCCGGCGCGATCGACGAACTCGTCGCCGCGGCCTCCCGCTGGCCGCGCGCGGGCTCGTTGGGCCCCCTGATCCGCGAACCCGACGGCTCGGTCTACCCGTCGGCGCGCCGTGTCCCCGATCTCGTGTCCGGTACCGGACACGCCCTGCTCGGGACGGTGTGGAAGTCCAATCCGTGGTCGGCGGCCTACCGTGCCGACGACGTCGCACCCAGCGAACGCCCGGTCGGCTGGTTGTCCGGCTCGTGCCTGCTCGTGCGCCGCGAGGCCTTCGACGCGATCGGCGGATTCGACGACCGCTACTTCATGTACATGGAGGACGTCGACCTCGGCGACCGCCTCGGCCGCGCCGGCTGGCTCAACGTCTACATCCCGGGTGCCGAGGTCACCCACGCCAAGGGGCACACCGCCGACAAGCGGCCCGAGACCATGCTCCCGGCGCATCACCAGAGCGCCTACCGATTCCAGGCCGACCGCAACCCCGGGGTCCTGCGCGCCCCGATCCGGCTGGCCCTGCGGATCGGTCTCGCCATCCGGTGCCGCCTCGCGGTGCGCGCCGCCCGACGCTCCGCTGCGGCCGACGCCTGAACCGGCCACAATTCGACCAGTACCTCATCCATAAGGAGACACCATGACGTTCTTCTCGGTGGGCGGCCACGGCCAACCCGCGGCCGATGTTCCCGACATCGACATGTCCGATGTGCAAGCGGTGGTCCTGGTGGGTGGTAAGGGCACCCGGCTGCGCCCGCTCACCCTCTCGGCACCCAAGCCGATGCTGCCGACCGCGGGTCTGCCGTTCCTGACGCACCTGCTGTCCCGGATCGGGGCGTCGGGCATCAAGGACGTGGTGCTCGGAACCTCGTTCAAGGCGCACGTGTTCTCCGAGTACTACGGGGACGGGTCCAAGCTGGACCTCACCCTGCGTTATGTCACCGAGGAGGAGCCGCTCGGGACCGGTGGCGGCATCCGCAACGTGCTCGACGAGCTCACCGCCTCGACGATCGTCGTGTTCAACGGTGACGTGCTCGGCGGGACCGATGTGCGCAACGTGGTGGCCACCCACCGCGAGACGGGCGCCGACGTCACCCTGCATCTGGTGCGGGTCAGCGATCCGCGCGCGTTCGGATCGGTGCCCACCGACGAGAACGGTCGCGTCACCGCATTCCTGGAGAAGACCCAGGACCCGCCGACGGACCAGATCAACGCCGGAACCTATGTGTTCGACCGCGCGGTGATCGAGGAGATCCCGGCGGGTCGCGAGGTGTCGGTGGAGCGTGAGGTGTTCCCGCGGCTGCTCGCCGAGGGCCGCCACGTGCAGGCCTACGTCGACCAGGCGTACTGGCGTGACATGGGCACCCCCGAGGACTTCGTCCGCGGTTCGGCCGACCTGGTCCGCGGGATCGCGCCGTCGCCGGCCCTCGGTGACCGGCACGGCGAGTCGCTGGTGCACGAGGGCGCCGGGGTCGCGCCCGGTGCGGTGCTGATCGGCGGCACCGTCGTCGGTCGCGGCGCCGAGATCGGTCCGCGGGCACGTCTGGACGGTGCGGTGATCTTCGACGGCGCGGTGGTCGAGGCAGGCGCTGTGGTGGAGCGGTCCATCATCGGTTCCGGTGCCCGGATCGGTCCGCGCGCCCTGATCCGCGACACGGTCATCGGGGACGGTGCCGAGGTGGGCGCCCGCTGCGAGCTGCTCCGCGGCGCGCGGGTGTGGCCCGGCGTCCAGATCCCCGACGGTGGACTGCGGTTCTCCACCGACGTCTGACGGAGGTCATTTTCCGGAGGTCATTCTCCGGCGGCCGCTCTCCGGCAAGCCGCCGGCTGCCCGCCCGACATCCGCCCACGGTCCGGTGATACCGGTCGGTGGGCGGATTGGTCGAGGTGCCGTACGCGGGTGTTGCCGCCCACGTATGTCCGTCGGGTGCCGGTCAGCGGGCCTTCGCGGCCGCGAGCACCCCGGTGCCCAGCGGGATCACCACCGGCAGCAGCCGGTCGTCGTCGGCGACCAGCAGCGCCGCCTCCCGGGCCGCCGCGGTGATCGGGTCGGTACGCGACGGATCGGCGACGGCGCCGGACGCGGCCGCGTGGTGGATCACCAGGACCCCACCGGCCCGCAACATGCGGATGCCCTCGGCGACGAAGGCGGGCATGTCCAACCGCGGTCCGTCGATGAAGACGATGTCGTAGGACTCGTCGGAAAGCCGTGGCAGAACCTCGTGCGGGGTGCCGTTGATCAGCCGGGTGCGGCCGGGCGCGATGTCGGCGCCGGAGAACGACATCCGGGCCGCACGGTGATGCTCGGGTTCCGGGTCGATCGTGGTGAGCACGCCGTCGGCGGCCATCCCGGCGAGCAGCCACAGACCACTCACCCCGGTCCCGGTGCCGATCTCGGCGACCGCGCGCGCCCGGGTCGAGCGGGCCAGCAGCGCCAGCAGCGCGCCGACGGCGGGGGAGACCGGGTCGGTGCCGAGTTCGGCGGCCCGGTCACGGGCGGTGAGCAGCGCGTCGTCCTCGACGATGGCGGACTCGGCGTAGTCGATCAGTGCGGTGCGGGGGTCTGCCGTGCCGGGATCTGTCGGCCGTTCGTCGGTCATCCACTGAGGTTATGCCGACACCCGTCTGCGCCGGTGACCGGCACGCCCGTGAGTCGGCGCCGGGTTCCTCAGACAAAGCTCAGGTGTCTCATACGGCGACCACACGGCGATACGGAAAGGTGAACGCCGACGAGGTCCGCGACTGTCGGAATATCGACGACGCGGATGAGGTTCGACATACTGAACGCGAGCCAGCGTGATGACGGGTTGCGAGGAAGGAACCGGCCACCGACGATGACAGAGCTCGAGGCGTCCACCGAGACGGTCCCCACCGGGACGGCGGGATTCGACGCCACCGGAAACGAGATGTTCATGCCCTCCTGGGATGAACTGGTTCGTGAGCATGCCGATCGTGTGTACCGGCTCGCGTACCGCCTGTCGGGCAATCAGCACGACGCCGAGGATCTCACCCAGGAGACCTTCATCCGCGTGTTCCGCTCGCTGTCGAACTACCGTCCCGGAACCTTCGAGGGGTGGCTGCACCGCATCACCACCAACCTGTTCCTCGACATGGTCCGTCGTCGCAACAAGATCCGCATGGAGGCGTTGCCCGAGGAGTACGACCGGGTCCCCGGCGACACCCCCGATCCCGAGCAGGCCTACGCCGACGCGAACCTCGACGCCGATCTCCAGGCCGCACTCGACTCGCTCAGCCCGGAGTTCCGTGCCGCCGTCGTCTTGTGTGACATCGAGGGCCTGTCCTACGAGGAGATCGCCACCACGCTCGGGGTCAAGCTCGGCACCGTGCGGAGCCGCATCCACCGTGGGCGACAGACCATCCGTGACCATCTCCAGGCGAACGGTCACACCGACCGGCGCTCGGTCGCGGTCGGGCGCTGAGTCTGTCGGCGGGCCCTGAGTCTGTGGGCGACCGAGGCAGCGGCCACCCCGATACCGGATGCGATCGGATACGGGGATGTCCCGGAGACGGGAACCCCACAGCGCCACCGGTCGTTGAGGATGTCGGATAGGCTGAAGCGTCGACCACGACGACGCGGAACACGCGTACCGTGGTCGCAGCGATGCCGCTGTCAGGGCCCAGGCCCGAACGGCACACACGCGCAGCGGATCGGTATGTGTCGAAAGGGGTGAAGGCGAAACGATGATGGACGGCCCACGACGGCAACCCGATGCCGGTGACATGACCGACCACCAGGAGTCCGCGGAGAGCATGCGCCGCCGCCGATCGGTGTGGAACACCTCCTCCTGGAGTCCCGCACGATCCTCCTTCGCTCCGATCCGACGACCCGCCGGTCCCGGCGATCGTCGGTTCGCCCCCACCGAGCACCTCGCCCCGGAGGCGGTCGCGGCCTTCGTCGACGGCGAACTCGGCATGACGGCCCACATGCGGGCCACCCACCATCTCGCGCTGTGTCCGGAGTGTGTCGCCGCCGTCGACGCCCAGACCGCCGCACGTGCGCGTCTGCGGTCGTCGGGGACGGTGTCGATCCCCACCGGTCTGCTCGGCCAGCTCAGCCAGATCCCGACCCGCGAGTTCGACATGCGGGAGCAGGCCGCCCGAGACATGCGCGATCAGGCCGCACGTGCTCGTGGCCAGGCCGGCGCCCACGGTGACCCCGCTCTCCCGGACGAGGCCGTCCGCGGTCGTGCGGGCGAGGGCCGTCGTGCCGACGGCCCCACGGACCTGCCCGGCACGCCGCCGGTCACCCGGGGGCGGATGAATCGGTGGCGGGGCCGCTGAGACGTGGATTTCGATCGCACGGCCCAGCCGCCGACCACTCCGTCGACCCCTGCGCCCGACGGCGTCGATGACGTGACCGCAGAATACCCGGCCACCCCGGCCACGCCCGGTCGGCGTACGACGTCCGGGCATGCGGTGCAGGACCAGCCCACCGTCGAGCACCGCACCCCCCGGGCGGGTGTCCCCACCGCGGATTCGGTCCCGGCCGGTCCGGCCGCCCCTGCTCCGGCGACCACTGCGCCGGTCACAACTGCGCCGGTCACAACTGCGCCGGTCACAACTGCGCCGGTCACAACTGCGCCGGTCACAACTGCGCCGGCAACCCCGGCTCCCGGTCCCGCGGCGCGCCACGCACCGGTGTCGCCCGGCACCGCCCAGGTCTTCGGCCGGCCCACCGGGGTCTCCGGCTCCTTCGCACCGGATGCCCGCGGCGCCGACGCCCCGCAACCGCAGATCGCGGCCCCCGATCCGGTACTCGCCGAGGCCTTCGGACGTCCCGAGGGCAGCGACGAGACGCTGCAGCGTGACCCGCTCGCGACCTACGGGGAGATCGACGAGCCCGAACCACCCGCCGACCCATGGCGCGACCCGGAGAGCATGGCGTCGCTGACCAGGCCGGCGATGTCGACCGGGACCGTCGCACCCACCACCCCCGGACCCAAGCTGGGGATCCGTGACGTCCTGTTCGGCAATCGCATCGCCTGGCACGCGCTGGCCACCCTTGTGGTGATCGCCCTGCTGATCGGGGTGGTCGGCGGCCTGATGGGTCGATTCACCGCGGAGGTGGCCGCGCCGCTCAACAGCGACACCGTCGAACTGTCGACCCCGGGCAAGAACGACGACACCACCGCACGCTCCTCGGTCGCGCGTGTCGCCCAGGCCGTCGAACGATCGGTCGTCGCGATCGACGTCCGCACGAGCAGTGCCTACGCCACCGGGTCGGGTTTCGTGATCGACCGCGAGGGCTACATCCTGACCAACAACCACGTCATCTCGATGGCCGCGAACGACCGCAACGCCAAACTCGAGGTGGTCTTCTTCGACCGCAACCGGGTGACCGCACGCATCGCCGGCCGTGACCCGCGCACCGACCTCGCAGTACTCAAGGTCGACAACGTCGCCAACCTCACCGTGGCGAACCTCGGCAACTCCGATGACCTGCAGATCGGTGAGGAGGTCATCGCGTTCGGCTCACCGCTGGGCCTCGACCGCACCGTCACCAGCGGGATCGTCAGCGCCCTGCATCGCGCGGTGCCGCTGCGACCCGACTCCGAGTCCGACACCGACGCGGTGATCGACGCCATCCAGACCGACGCCGCGATCAACCCGGGCAACTCCGGTGGGCCGCTGGTCGACAGCGATGCCAAGGTGGTCGGGATCAACACCGCAGGCCTGGTGCCCGGCGGGGGATCGATCGGCCTCGGATTCGCCATCCCGATCGACCAGGCCGTCCCGATCGCACAGGCACTGATCAAGGACGGGAAGGTCAACCACCCGCAGATCGGCGTCAACGCCAGCTCGGTCCGCAACGACCGCGTGCTCGGCGCGCAGATCCGCAACGTCGTCGACGGCGGTCCGGGGGCGAAGGCCGGGCTCCGCGAGAACGACGTGATCACCTCGTTCGGCGGACGGTCCATCGAGAGCGCCGACGAATTGACGGTGGCCGTGCGGACCGCGAAGATCGGTGAGCCGGTCACGTTCACCTATTGGCGGGACGGTCGCACCTTCGACGGCTCGATCACCCCGGCCAGCGACTGAGTCAGGAAACGCGGAATGTTCAGCAGTATCGGCTGGGGCGAGATCGTCGTGCTGATCGCCGCCGGTCTCATCATCCTGGGACCCGAACGACTCCCCGGAGCGATCAGCTGGACCATGCAGTCGATCCGCAAGGTCCGTGACTACGCCACCGGCGCGAGCGACCAGCTCAAGAACGAGCTGGGACCGGAGTTCGACGACCTTCGCAAGCCGCTGTCGGACCTCAACGAACTGCGCGGAATGACCCCCACGGCGCTGGTCACCAAACATCTGTTGAACGGTGACGACTCGGTGCTCAACACCTTCAGCGACGCCGCGTCGTCGCTGAGGTCGGCCACCGAGATCCCACCGGTCAAACCCGTGTCATCCCCGGTGCCGACCCCGCCCGAGCCGGCCGCCGACACCGGACCGTCGCTCACGAAGCGCACCGACGTGGTGCCGCCGGTGTCGTCACCGGCGGTCGCCGATCCTGCGCACACCCCGGCGAAGGGGAGTCACCACATCACCGACTGGGACGCGACCTGAGGTCGGTCGCCCGTCGTCGGTGAGCTGATCTGATCGACGTGTGACCGAACACCGTCCTGGAATCACCACGGTGTACGGCCACGCGGCATCAGGCGTGGCGTGTGGTGTCGATGCCCAGGCTCATGCCGGCCAGTCCGCGACGCCGCACGGCGAGCTTCTCGGCGATCGCCCGCAATGCCGACCCCGACGCGGACTCCGGCGCCGACAGCACCACCGGCTGCCCGGCATCACCGCCCTCGCGTAGCGCCGTCTCGAGTGGGATCTGGCCGAGGAGATCGACGTTCGCGCCGACCATCCGGGTGAGCCGGTCGGCGACGGTCGCGCCGCCGCCGGACCCGAACGGTTCCATCCGGGTGCCGTCGGGAAGTTCCATCCAGGACATGTTCTCGACCACGCCGAGGATCTTCTGTCGGGTCTGCAGGGCGATCGCGCCGGCCCGCTCGGCCACCTCGGCTGCCGCCTGCTGTGGCGTGGTGACCACCAGGATCTCGGCGCCCGGGATCAGCTGTGCGATCGAGATGGCGACGTCACCGGTACCCGGTGGCAGGTCGAGCAGCAGCACATCGAGATCGCCCCAGTAGACGTCGGCGAGGAACTGTTGCAGCGCCCGGTGCAGCATCGGACCACGCCAGGTGACCGGTGTGTTCCCGCTGGTGAACTGGCCGATCGAGATGAACTTCACCTCGTGCGAGATGGGCGGCATGATCATCTTCTCGACCTGCGTCGGCTTGGCGTCGCTGCCCAGCATGCGCGGGACCGAGTGGCCGTAGATGTCGGCGTCGAGCACACCCACCGACAGGCCGCGCTCGGCGAGGGCGCACGCCAGGTTCACCGTCACCGACGACTTGCCCACACCGCCCTTGCCGGAGGCGACGGCGTACACGCGGGTCAGCGAACCGGGCTGGGCGAACGGGATCACCGGCTCGGCGGAATCGCCGCGCAGCTTCTTGCGGAGCTCGGATCGCTGGGCGTCGTCCATCACGTCGAGGGTCACGCGCACGGCTCCGACCCCGGGGACGTCGGCGACGGCCCGCTCGACCCGCCCGCTGATCTCGGTCCGCATCGGACAACCGGAGGTGGTCAGGTACACCGTCACGTCGACGCTGGCGTCATCGTTGACGTCGATCGACTTCACCATGCCCAGATCGGTGATGGGCTTGCCGATCTCGGGGTCCGACACCTTCGACAGGGCTGCGCGGACCGCGGATTCACTGGGGGTCACTCCGGTAGTCATCCCCACCAGCCTAGCCGCCGGTCACGACGGCTCCGATCCGCGGTCACAGGACCGGACAGCGAGACGGTGCACCCGCTCACCGGGCCGGTGTGGTGGTGGGTGTGATCCGCTTGGGCGACGGTGCCGGCGCGGGCGCAGGCTGCCCCGGCACGGTGATCCCCGGCGGCAGACAGACCGGGCCGAAACACTGCTGGGTCGGAGTGCTCGGACTCGACGAACCGGGCACCGGCGGAGCCGACGACGGACCGCTCGGCCGCGACGACGGCCGCGACGGGCTCGTCGACGTCGACGTCGACGGATGTTTCGGCTCGGGGATCGGGTTGGTCGGCATCACTCCGGTCGCATAGGCCGCCGCCCACGACAACACGTTGCGCGCGTACTCGAGTGAATGGTTGTAGCGCATCACCGCGGACACCTTGTGGTCGTCGCTCATGATGTCGGAGACCCCGGCACACAGGTACCGGCCCGCGGAGTAGGTGGCATCGAAGATGTTGTTCGGGTCGGCCTTGCCGTCCCCGTTGGCGTCGGTGCCCCACGCCTTCCAGGTGCTGGGGATGAACTGCATCGGCCCCATCGCGCGGTCGTGCTTCGGGTCGCCGTCGACGGCGCCACCGTCGGTGTCGTGGATCACCTCGTTGCCGGCCAGCGACCCGTCCAGGACCGGCCCGGCGATCGGGTTGATGGTGGTGCCGAACTGGTCCACCGACCCGTTGCTCGCGTGATTGGACTCGATCCGGCCGATACCGGCGAGCAGGAACCAGGGGAGTTTGCAGGTCGGTGACTCGGCGGCCACCCGGTTCGCGGCCAGCTTGTAGGCCTGCAGGACCACGCCCGGGATGCCGAGCGGGCCCGTGGGCAGGTCGGCGGCCAGCCGCAGCTGTGGCGTGGCGGTGGCGGGCGCGGGCCGCGCGGCCGGCGGGGCGAAGCCGAGTAGGGCGACCGGGGCGGCGGCGGCGGCATCGGCCACCGCACGCGGGGCGTCGTCGGTCGCGAGCGGGACCACGGCCTCGTGGGCGCTGGAGGTGGCGGCCCCGAGCAGCATCGCGGCGACCAGCGCACCACCGGCGCCGACGGTGACCACACGCCGCGACACCGGGCCGGTGCGGCGTGGACCTCGGGAACGACGGAACAGACGCGGCGCCCTCATCGGGCGGCCCGATTCCCGGATACCGACACTTCCGGCGCGGCAAGACCTTCACGCGCCGCAACATCCCCTCGCGCTGCAGACAGCCCTGTCACGTCGTCACACCCCATCACGTTTCATCGCACGATTCCCCCGCCCCCGGTGAGAGCGATCTCGGTCCGAGCGGGTCGGTGCGACGTGGCGCAACTCACCCTCGGCCGATGGGGACCACCATACAATCAGCTCCGATTGTCGCGGATCGGAACCCCGGATTCACCATCTGCATCTCGCTGGCCGGTACTGGGCTGCGCGCCGCTGCCCTGCTCGATCTGGCTGCCCTGCTCGATCTGGCTGCCCTGCTCGATCTGGCTGCCCCGGTCGGTTCGGCTGCCCCGCTCGGTCCGGTCCCGATCGGCCCGGCCCTCCCGGTCATCACCGTGGTGGTGGTGCCCGTCGGCGGGTCGATCGAGGCCCTCGGCGCGGGCGGCGAGCCGATCGGTCAGCTCGTCGAGCAGGTCGTCGAGCTCTTTGCGCAGATAGTCGCGGGTCACGGTGTCGCCGACGGCCAGTCGTACCGCGGCCAGCTCGCGGGCCAGGAACTCGGTGTCGGCCTTGGTCTGGGCGGCACGCATGCGGTCTTCCTCCAGCGACACCTTGTCGCGGTTCTCCTGCCGGTTCTGGGCCAGCAGGATCAGCGGGGCGGCGTAGGCGGCCTGGGTGGAGAACGCCAGGTTGAGCAGGATGAACGGGTACGGGTCCCAGCGGATCGCGATCGCCCACAGGTTCAGCGCGATCCAGACGATCACGATCACCGTCTGGATGGCCAGATACCGTCCGGTGCCCAGGAATCGGGCGATCCGCTCGCTGTAGACGCCGACGATGTCGGAGTCGAGGTTGAACCGTGGTCGTCGCGATTCGCGGGGGGTGTCGAGACGGCGGCCTCGTGATTCGGTCACGGTGTCACCTCGTCGGTGGGTTCGGTCTCGCGCCAGTCACGCGGCAGCAGTTCGTCGAGGAGGTCGTCGACACTGACCGCGCCGAGCAGATGTCGCTGGTCATCGACCACCGGGCCACACACGAGGTTGTAGGTGGCGAAGTAGCGGGTCACCGTCTCCAGGGAGTCCTCCGGGCTCAGATGGGCGAGGTCGGTGTCGAGGATGCCGCCGACGATGTTGGCGGGGGGTTCCCGTAGCAACGCCTGCATGTGCACACAACCGAGGTACTTGCCGGTCGGGGTGGACGTCGGCGGCCGCACGACGAACACCAGGCTGGCCGCGGCCGGGGTCATGTCGGGGTCGCGCACCCGGGCCAGGGCCTCGGCGACCGTCGTCGACGGGTCGACGATGATCGGCTCGGAGGTCATCAGACCACCCGCGGTGTCGGGGGAGTGGGTCAGCAGCCGACGCACCGGCTCGGATTCCTCGGGGTCCATCCGGCTCAGGAACGACTCGGCCTCGGTGTCGGGCAGTTCGCCGAGGAGGTCGGCGGCGTCGTCGGGGTCCATCGCCTCGAGGATGTCGACGGCCCGATCGATGTGGAGGTGGGCGAGCAGATCGGTCTGGTCGTCGGGCGGCAGCTCCTGCAGGATGTCGGCCAGGCGTTCGTCGTCGAGGGCCGCGGCGATCTCGTCGCGTCTCTTGGTGGGCAGTTCCCGCAGCGCGTTCGCGACATCGGCGGCACGCATCCCCTCGAACTGCAGCAACGCCAGCGCCACACCCTGTCCGGGGAGATCGAGCGCAGCCTGGTTGAGGCCGTGGACATGTCGCCAGTCCACGACGTGCGTCTCACCGCGCCGCAATCCGCGCCGGACCGGGCGGATGGCGACACGCGACACCACCCAGTCACGGGTGCGGGTGCGTTCGAGCCCGAGGTCCACCACGGTCACGTCGACGTTCCCCAGGTCGGCGAGGTCGGGATCGTCGATCCGGACCCGGGTGTCGAGCAGCTGACCGATCGCCAGCGCTTCCCCCGGCCGCAGGTGTAGACGGCGCAGACTGACCGTGCCGGTGTTGAGCGTGACCGCGCTCGGCTCGATGGAGGTGACCCGCAGCATCGGTACGAAGATGCGTCGCCGGGTGGTCATCTCGACGGCCAGGCCCAGTGCACGGGGTTGCTGGCCGGGCATGCGCACGGCGATCACCGCATCGCGGACACGACCGATCGACTCACCGTCGGGACCAAGGACGGCCAATCCGACTAACCTGGCCACGAACACCTTGCTCACCGCAGACATGAGAGCAAGGGTAGTGACCGGGAGGACCGAACAGTGAGCAACCCGATGCAGCCGTCGCGTCAGACGCCTGGTCTGCCGACCCCACCGAAGGGTTGGCCGATCGGTTCGTACACGACCTACGCCGAGGCCCAACGTGCAGTGGACTATCTGTCCGACGAGCACTTCACCGTCGAGGATGTCACCATCGTCGGCGTCGACCTGATGCAGGTGGAGCGTGTGATCGGCCGTCTCACCTGGGGCAAGGTGGTCGGTGGCGGCATCGTCTCGGGTGCCTGGCTGGGGTTGTTCTTCGGCCTGCTGGTCTCGCTCGTCGTCACCGGAAACCCGTTGGTGCCCATCCTCTTCGGCCTGGTCGGCGGCATCGTGTTCGGGCTGATCTCGGCCACCATCCCGTACGCGGCGACCCGCGGTCAGCGTGACTTCGCGTCCACCATGCAGCTCGTCGCCGGACGCTATGACGTGCTCTGTGACCCGAAGAGCGCGGAGAAGGCCCGCGACATGCTCGCCCGTCTCAATCCCTGACAGCGACATCCCCGACAGCCCCGACCGCGGGAGGTCCGGGGCGTAGATCACCGGGGCCGGAAACGGTCCCGGAAGACGCGGGTCCCGGATCACACCCGAACCCGATCAGAACGCCACCGCCGCACCACGACCGGCGACGACCCGATACGACGACCCGATACGACGACCCGATGCGACGACCCGATACGACGACCCCGAATGCAACAACACGGACACGTCACGATCGGAGTCGGAAATGGCACGACCATCCCGATTGTGTTGATCGTCACACGCGCGTAGGGCTAGCGTAACCTCCAGACGATCGCGGGGGCGTGTGTTCGACGCAGGCCCCCGAGGTCCACGACATCGAGGAGGCTGCGTGCGGCGAAGGACGGGCATTGCTGGTCGGAGTCGGCAACCGGTTCGGGGGCTGAAGAGAAAGGCACTCGTCGCCGCAGCGGCGCTGGCGGTGGCGATTCCGGTGGTCTCGGCCTGTGGTTCGGGCTACGAGGCGGGGGTCCTGCATCTGTATCCGCCTGCAGACGGGGCGGATTCGATCGCGGCGCAGGCCGACAAGTGTTCCGCCGAGTCCAACGGCGAGTACCGGATCGTCACCACGTCCCTGCCCAAGGGTGCCGACGATCAGCGCCTGCAGCTCGCGCGACGGTTGGCGGGCAACGACCAGAGTCTGGATCTGATGGGCATGGACGTGGTGTGGACCGCCGAGTTCGCCGATGCGGGCTGGCTGGTGCCGGTCCCCGAGGATCGCGCCGCCGAGGTCACCCGGTCCACCCTGGGCGGTCCCCTCGACACCGCGCTGTGGCGCACGCCCTCCGACGATCACCAACGGCTGTATGCGATCCCGATCTGGACAAACACCCAGTTGCTCTGGTACCGCAAGGACATCGTGCGTGACCTCGGACAGCGGGCGCCGGCATCCACCTGGGACGGCATGCTGGTCGACGCCGCGAAGAGCGGCGCCAAGGGCGGACCGACCTGGATCATGGTGCAGGGCCGCCAGTACGAGGGTCTGATGGTGTGGTTCAACTCGGTGCTGGCCAGCGCCGGCGGCCAGGTCGTCGATCCCCGGGACCCGAACAAGGTGACGCTCAACGACACTCCCGAACACCGCGCCGCGACGGTCAAGGCGCTCACGGTGATGAAGCAGGTCGCCACCGCACCCGGCGCCGATCCGTCGCTCACCAACTCCGACGAGGGAGCGGCGCGACTCGGCATGGAGAGCGGCAAGGCGATCTATGAGGTCAACTGGCCGTTCGTGTTCAGCGGTATCCGCGAGAACGGCGCCGCGGGCAGCGTGCCCTTCCTGACCGATCTCGGTCAGTACCAGGACTTCCTGTCGGGTCTGGACAACCCGCCGACCGCTGATCAGCTGCGGCAACTCGCCCCGATCAACGCCAAGATCCGGGAGAGGTTCGACTTCGCCGCATATCCCGGGGTGAGCCCGACGATGCAGGCCCGCAGCACGATCGGCGGTCTGAACATCGCGGTGGCCGGCACATCCAAGCAGCGTGACCTCGCATTCGAGGCGGCGGCGTGCATCACCAGCCAGACCGCGCAGAAGTACTACGCGATCAACGCCGGAACACCACCGGTCAACCGGGCGCTCTACGACGACCAGGAGTTCAGGGCGACCTATCCGATGAGCGACCTGATCAAGCAGCAACTGGAGGCCGGCCACGCGGTGTCGCGCCCGAAGTCACCCGACTACCAGGCGATCTCGACGCTGGTGCAGGCGAAGCTGTCGCCTGTCGGCGCCTGGGATCCCGAGGTGCTCGTCGATCAACTGGCCGACGCCGTCCGCAAGGCGATCAATGGGGAGGGGCTCATCCCATGACCGGTGACAATCCCACGACCGGCGACAATTCCACGGCCGGCGACAATTCCACGGCCGACGACAACCCGCGCCGCGGACGGCATTCCATGCCCGACGCCGGGACCGGGCGCCGGCCGTCGGACGACCACGGTCTGGACGTGACCCAACCGCACACCTTCGGGCCCACCGTTCACTCGGAGGTCTGGAAGGACCCCGATGACGCCGGGGATTCGGGCTCGACAGATCGGGGCACAGGGGATCCCATGGCGGATCTGGGAAAGGTGACCCGGCCCGCGCCGATCGTCCCGGTGGGCGATCCGGGCGGGGGTGATCCGCGCGCGGTAGCACGGGTTCCCGCGGGAGCCGCCACCGTGGTCGCCACGCGGCCCGAGCCGAAGGCGAAGCCGGCGAGGCTGAGCGAGGGCAAGAAAGCCGAACGGCGACTGGCCTTCTGGCTGGTCCTGCCGGCCGTGCTGATGATGGCGCTGGTGACCGGCTACCCGATCGTCTACGCGGTGTGGCTGTCGCTGAACAAGGCGAGCCTGTCGGCGCCCGGCGAACGCGAATTCGTCTGGTTCTCCAACTACGGCACCGTGCTGAGCGACGGCTACTGGTGGACGGCGTTCGCTGTCACCGTGGGTATCACGGTGGTATCGGTGATCATCGAGTTCGTCCTGGGCATGGCGATCGCACTCGTCATGCACCGAACCCTGTTCGGCCGCGGCACGATCCGCACCGTGGTGCTGATCCCGTACGGCATCGTGACCGTCGCCGCGGCGTTCTCCTGGTACTACGCCTGGACCCCCGGCACCGGATATCTGGCGAACCTGCTGCCCGACGGCAGCGCGCCGCTCACACATCAGTGGCCGTCTCTGGCGATCATCGTGCTGGCCGAGGTGTGGAAGACCACCCCGTTCATGGCGCTGCTGTTGCTGGCGGGCCTGGCACTGGTGCCCGACGATCTGCTCAAGGCCGCACAGGTCGACGGTGCCGGGGCGTGGACCCGCCTGTGGCGGATCATCCTCCCGCTGATGAAGCCGGCGATCCTGGTGGCACTGTTGTTCCGCACCCTTGATGCGTTCCGCGTGTTCGACAACATCTACGTGCTGACCCGAGGCTCCAACAACACGTATTCGGTCTCGATGCTCGGCTACGACAACCTGTTCAAGGCGTTCAATCTCGGTGTGGGATCGGCGATCTCGATCCTGATCTTCATCTGCGTCGCGATCATCGCGTTCATCTTCATCAAGGTATTCGGCACCGCCGCGCCGGGTTCCGATTCCGAGGGGAGGTAGGGCCCGGTGACACACAGCGCGAAGTCCAAGTTCTGGTGGGCGATAGCCAACATCCTGGTCGTCCTGTACGCGATCATCCCGCTCCTGTGGATCCTCAGTCTGTCGTTCAAGCCGGCGTCGAGCGTCACCGACGGCAGCTTCTTCCCGCGTGACTGGACCCTGGAGAACTACTCCGGCATCTTCTCCACGAGTGCCTTCACCAGCGCCTTGATCAATTCGATCGGCATCGGGTTGATCACCACCGTGATCGCGGTGATCCTCGGCACCATGGCCGCCTACGCGGTTGCGCGCCTGAACTTCCCGGGCAAGCGGCTGCTGATCGGCGCGGCCCTGTTGATCGCGATGTTCCCGCAGATCTCCCTGGTCACCCCGCTGTTCAACATCGAGCGCCGGATCGGGTTGTTCGACACGTGGGCCGGTCTGATCCTGCCGTACATCACGTTCGCGTTGCCGCTGGCGATCTACACACTGTCGGCGTTCTTCCGCGAGATCCCGTGGGAGCTGGAGAAAGCCGCGAAGATGGACGGGGCCACGCCGTGGCAGGCGTTCCGCAAGGTGATCGCGCCACTCGCGGCACCGGGTGTGGTGACCGCGGCGATCCTGGTGTTCATCTTCGCCTGGAACGACCTGCTGCTCGCCTTGTCCCTGACGTCGACCGAGCGGGCCATCACCGCCCCGGTGGCGATCGCGAACTTCACCGGCAGTACCCAATTCGAGGAACCGACCGGGTCGATCGCGGCGGCTGCCGTCGTCATCACCATTCCGATCATCATCTTCGTGCTCTTCTTCCAACGTCGAATCGTCGCCGGCCTGACCTCCGGTGCGGTGAAGGGATAACCCCAATGGCAGAGATCGTGCTGGACAATGTCACCAAGCAGTACCCCGACGGTTCGACCGCGGTACACGGGGTGAACGTCGAGATCGCCGACGGTGAGTTCATCATCCTGGTCGGACCCTCCGGTTGCGGAAAGTCCACCACGCTCAACATGATCGCGGGTCTGGAGGACATCACCGACGGCGAGCTGCGCATCGGTGGGGAACGGGTCAACGAGCGGGCTCCCAAGGATCGTGACATCGCGATGGTGTTCCAGAGCTACGCCCTCTACCCGCACATGACGGTGCGCGACAACATCGCCTTTCCGCTCACCCTCGCCAAGATGCCCAAGGACGAGGTCCGGGCCAAGGTCGACGAGGCCGCGCGCATCCTCGACCTCGGGCCGTATCTGGATCGCAAGCCCGCCAACCTGTCCGGTGGTCAGCGCCAGCGGGTGGCGATGGGCCGGGCGATCGTCCGCTCGCCCAAGGCATTCCTGATGGACGAGCCGCTGTCGAACCTCGATGCCAAGCTCCGTGTACAGATGCGCTCCGAGATCGCGCGCCTACAGGCACGTCTCGGTACCACGACGGTGTATGTCACCCACGACCAGACCGAGGCGATGACCTTGGGTGATCGGGTCGTGGTGATGCGTTCGGGGTACGTGCAGCAGATCGGGACGCCGCAGGAGCTCTACAACCAGCCGGCGAATGTCTTCGTGGCGGGGTTCATCGGCTCGCCGGCAATGAACTTCCTGCCCGGAACGTTGGGGGCGCAGGGGATCTCGACCCCGATCGGCACCATCCCGTTGCATGACCACCAGATGGTGACCGGGAAGGCGTCGGCGGTGCGCAGCAGTGGCCACGTACTGATCGGCATCCGTCCCGAACATCTCGAGGATGCGGCGCTCCTCGACGCCGACACCGTTTCGCGTGGAGAGACCTTCGACGCCGATATCGAGGTCCTCGAGTCGATGGGTTCGGACAACTACGCCTATTTCACGATCGGGTCGGCCCGCTCGGCGAACGATGCGCTGGCCGAGCTGTCGGCGGAGTCGGGTGCCGATCTCGGTGGGGGACAGATGATCGCGCGACTGTCACCGGAATCGCAGGTGCGACGGGGGACGCGGGCCGAACTGTGGTTCGATCCGGCCAAGGTCGCGGTCTTCGACCAGGAGTCGGGCCTGAGTCTGCGGTGAGCGTCGGCCCCGGTGCCGCAGCACTCAGCGTCGCCGGGGCGGATGGTCGCGCAGTTCGTCGATGATGTCGTCGTCCCAGATGTGTTTGCGCACCAGTCGATAGCGTTCGCAGGCCAACCACAGGTACAGCTCGGCGTCGCTGGTGACGTCGGGGCGGACGTTCGCGCGACGGGCCATGCGCACCACCGGGAGGAACTCCTCGCCGAACCAGCGGCGGGCCACGTCGGTGCGGCTGATGAACTCACCGATCTCCTGGGCGGCGCGGAACCCCCAGGCCTCCACGCATTCGGCGAGTTCGGCGTAGTCGAACGGATCGCGGAACCGGATCACCTCCGCCTGCGCGGCCGGCAACGGCACCCGGGTGAGGAACAGTCGGCGGTGATCCTTGAGGATCAGGTCGCCGGCGACATGGATGCCCTCCGGTGAGATACGCGTGTGGATCTCGGTGACGTAGGCGTCGATGGTGTGCAGATGCCGCGCGATGGCGATCGAGATCCGGTGGTGCCCGTCGATCACGAAGTGCATGGTCCCGATCCGGTAGAGCCGCACCGGCGGCATGGACTCACCTCGCCGCTGGGCCGCGGCCAGACGTTGCCATCGCTCACGGATACGGGACGAGGTCGGTCGGAAATAGCGGTCGAAATCTTTTGTGCGGTCGACGCTTCCGACAATCGAGTTCACCTCGACCGGTTGTAGCCCCAGGGCGGTCTCGCCGGTGCGGCCGAGCGCGGCCACCACCTCGTCGAAGGGCAGGATGGTGTTGACGTCGGCGGGCTGGCGGGTGAACCACTGTGTGAGGCGGGCGAGTTCTGCATGCCGCCGCATGCGCTGGAAGTCGTTCTCGGCATCTGCGTCGGGAAAGCCGGTGTCACGCACCATGTCTGCGCCTCATCACCTCGACGTCACCGGTGGTGGGGTCGATCTCGAACTGGCAGTATCCGACGACGTTCATCGACACCGTGCCGGGGCCGATGGTCCGATCGGCGGGATGCGCGCCGTACGGGTGGACGTGACCGTGGATCAGCAGCGTCGGCCGCAGATGGTCGACGAGGCCGTGATAGCAGGCGAACCCGCGGTGCGGCCGGTCGTCGGCGTCGCCCACTCCTCGGGCCGGGGCATGGGTCAGCAGGATGTGCGGATGTCCGGTGCGCCGGCGCAGCCGCAACCCCCAGGACCGCATCCGTTGTCGTGGCTCGGTGTACTGATTGGGGCCGTCGCTGTATCGCGGGCAGCCCCCGAGTCCACTGATCCGCAATCCCGCCACCGACACGGTCCGGCCATCGGCATTGACCGCACCGGCTGGGCCGGGGGAGGTGGCGGGCATCCCGGCTCGCGTCCAACCGGTCCGACCGCGGCGGTATCCGCTCAGGTCCCGGTCGTGGTTGCCGGGCACGAAGACACAGGGTGCATCGAACACGGTGGACAGGGTCTCGAGGTAGTCGAACGGCAGGTCACCGGCGCCCAGGACGAGGTCGGGGCGTCCGGCCGGCCCACGCCCGAGCGTGAGCGAGTCCACCACCTCATCCGCGACGGCCAGGACATTCACCACGGTCCCAGGCTAGCGTGCGCCGTGCCGATCACGGTTCCGCACAGAACATGATCGTCCATCACACCCGTGACACCTCAACCACGGACTGTGCTGATCGAACCGGGACCGCGCATCGCGTGGACCCGTGTCGAAGTCTCGGCGGGGGGTCGACTCGTCTCGTCGGCGTGCTTTCGTCGGCTCAGCCATCGGTGGTTGATGGTCGGGTGGGGAGCTCCTCACCGGTGATGGGTTGGGGTGGCCTTCAGTGTTGATGGGTTGGGGTGGCCGTGAGTGTTGATGGGTTGGGGTGGCCGTGAATCCCCCGGGGTTTCGTGCCGCTTCCTTTTGAGTCAGGAAGGATGAGCACATGCCGAAGAACATTGATCCCGAGGTCAAGGCTCGTGCGTT
>NZ_JBSFRM010000037.1:0-14813 GCF_053589235.1 Gordonia sp. NPDC003376
GCGAGCAGGTCGAGGCCTTGGGTGATCAATGCCAATGCGTGCGCAGCGTCGGGTGGCATTGTGGTTGTCGGGTCTGACATGTGGTCTCACCCCCCCAGGGTTCGAGTGCGTGTCTCTAGTGTACATGTTCTTCGAACGGGTGTGCAGGATTTGGTGAAATTGTTTGTGGTGGTGTGTGTTGAGTGGTGGTTTGGTTCCGAGCTCGGCCGGCAGAGGTTTCGACTCGACTTGTCGCTACGCTCCTCGACGGCTCAACCATCAACGGCGGCAACCTTGTTCGGTGGTTGAGCCGGGACCGAGCGAAGCGAGGACCCGTGTCGAAACCTCGGTAGGTCACCGCGGACGGTGACCACCTCTAACATGGGCTGCGTTCCGAGCTCGGCCGGCAGAGGTTTCGACTCGACTTGTCGCTACGCTCCTCGTCGGCTCAACCACCAATGGGTACAACCCCATTCGCTGGTCCACTCGGGTCAACGGTGGTGCTCGCGCCGGCGATCTCGTCCGGCGGGGGTTTCGACTCGTCTCGTCGCTGCGCTCCTCGTCGGCTCGACTACGTCTCGCGCATCACCTGCGACGGGGTGAGGCCGTAGCGCCTGCGGAAGGCGCTGGCGAACCGCCCGGAGTGGGTGAATCCCCACCGGATCGCGGTGTCGGTCACGGAATCCGATGCCCCAGCGGCCAACTCATCGTAGACACCACGCAGCCTCAGATCGGTCAGGCATTCCCGGGGAGTCTTGCCCACGTACTCGCGGAATCCCTCCTGCAGCCGGCGCACGCTCACCCCGGCCACTTCGGCCATGTCGCCGGCCGTCCATGCCCGGGCAGGGTCGGCACGCATTGCGTCCAGAACGCGAGTGACGATCCTCGGGCGCGGCGCACCGACAGCCTCGGGGCCGGGCAGTGCAGCCAGCAGGAAGGCGTCGGTCAATGATGCCGCGAGCTGATCGGCGACCAGCGGATTGGCGAGCAGCGGGTCGTCGGCGGGCTGCGTGGCGACCGAGCGGACCAGACGAAACCAGCTCGCCGCCTCGGGCCGTGACAGATCGACCTGTCCCGGGATCTGCGGAGCGGTGTCGCCCGAGATCCGCACCGCCTCTCGTTGCACCAGGTCACGGGCGATCTTGACGCCGACGATGGTGCATCCACTCGACCACCGCGTGATGTCCGACGGCGTGTCCGGCGGGTTCACCGTCGCCAGCCCGCTCGTCGACACCACCGTTCGTCCCGCCACCGTGGTCTCCAGCACGCCGCCGAGCGGCACATTGATGCCGTAGGCACCGGGATGGTCGGACCGGACCGCCACCTCCGCACCCCAACCGATCCGCGCGATCCTCAGCCGGCCCACATCGGTGACGGCCACATCCACCGACCGTTCGGGCTGATGCGCCTCTCTCGGCGTGAGTTCATGGGGGAAATAGGCCTCCGACACCGCGTCCGACACCACGTCCCAGCCACCGTCGCCGCCGATCCCGATTCGTTCGACCGTCACCTCTCACCACCTCCCGACCCCGCTCTCCGACCTGAGATCCGGTCTTTGTCACTCGACTGCGCTTTTCGGATGGACGTCGCGTTCGGCGGCTCGTCAACGGCACAGGGGTCGACTTATGTTCTACCTCACATTCTGCTCCGGAGGAAAGGTGGCCCACTATGGAGAAGAAGCAATCACAGAACGTCTTCGGACAATTCGCGAGTGGCGTCACGGTGATCACGTGCACCGACGCGGACGGCGAACCGCACGGAGCCACCGTCACCGCATTCACCGCGGTCTCGCTGGAACCGCGGTTGTGTCAGGTCACGCTGACCCGAAAGTCCAAGGCGTGCAATTACTTGTCCGATGCACCGTTTGCGGTGAACATCCTCGCCGCCGATCAGCTCGACATCGCCATGCACTTCGCTGGACGCCCCAGCGAACCCGGCCCCACCTGGGCCGACGGTCCGTGCGCACCGATCCTGAAGGGCAGTGCGGCCGTGCTCAGCTGCACACCATGGCGCAGCTACGACGGCGGCGACCACATCATCTTCATCGGCGAGATCGTCGATGCCGAAGCGTCCGGGAAGCCACCACTGCTGTACTACCGCAGCACTTTTCACGATCTCGGCAATCCGACTGCGACGTCCGCGTGGAGCCTGTGCGCCGACGACCCGCACTCTGGCTGGTTCGACTCCAACACCACGTTCACACCGTTTCACCTCACCCGCGAACAGCATTCGGCCAACCCCGGCGTCCCCGCCTGATTCATAAAGAGTTCCGACAGATCCATCAGAAAGAGGTATCAATCGTGACCACCATCGAGCGCCCCGACGCCGCACAGAATGCAAACGACGCACCACAGACCAATCCGGCCGCCGACAGCCCGGCGAACAACAAGCAGAATTTCGCATCGCGCCCGATGACCGGCGACGAGTACATCGAGTCGCTCAAGGACGGCCGCGAGATCTGGCTGCACGGTGAGCGCGTCAAGGATGTCACCACTCACCCGGCCTTCCGTAACCCGATCCGGATGACCGCCCGCCTCTACGACTCGATGCACGACCCGGCCACCCGCGACAAGGTCACCACCGCCACCGACACCGGCAACGGCGGCGTCACCATGCCGTTCTTCAAGGCCCCGACGTCGAGTGCCGATCTCATCGCCGAGCGCGACGCGATCGCCGAGTGGGCGCGGATGACGTACGGCTGGATGGGCCGCTCCCCCGACTACAAGGCATCCTTCCTGGGCACCCTGCACGCCAACAAGGATCTCTACGCGCCGTTCCAGGCCAACGCCGAACGCTGGTATCGGGAGTCGCAGGAAAAGGTCCTGTACTGGAACCACGCGATCATCAACCCGCCGGTGGACCGTCAGCTCCCGCCGGACGAGGTCGGTGACGTGTTCATGAAGGTCGAGAAGGAAACCGACGCCGGACTCATCGTCTCCGGCGCCAAGGTGGTGGCCACCGGCTCGGCGATCACCAACTACAACTTCATCGCCCACTACGGCCTGCCGATCAAGAAGAAGGAATTCGCGCTCATCTGCACCGTCCCGATGGACGCGCCCGGCATCAAGCTGATCTGCCGGTCGTCGTACACCGAACACGCCGCGGTGATGGGCTCACCGTTCGACTACCCGCTGTCGAGCCGAATGGACGAGAACGACACGATCTTCGTCTTCGACAAGGTGCTCGTGCCCTGGGAGAACGTCTTCATGTACGGCGACGTCGAGCGCATCAACGCCTTCTTCCCGCAGTCCGGCTTCCTGCCGCGCTTCACCTTCCAGGGCTGCACCCGCCTCGCGGTGAAGCTCGACTTCATCGCCGGTCTGCTGATGAAGGCCCTCGACTGCACCGGTGCCGGTGGATTCCGCGGGGTGCAGACCCGCGTCGGTGAGGTCATCGGCTGGCGAAACCTGTTCTGGACCCTCACCGACGCGATGGCACACAACCCGGAACCGTGGATCGGCGACACCGTCATCCCACGCCTCGAATACGGCCTGACCTACCGGATGTTCATGATGCAGGGCTACCCGCGGATCAAGGAGATCATCGAGCAGGACGTCGCGTCCGGCCTGATCTACCTGCCGTCGAGCGCCGCCGACTTCAAGAGCCCCGATGTCCGCCCCTACCTCGACAAGTACGTGCGCGGATCCGACGGGATCACCGCCGTCGACCGCGTCAAGGTGATGAAGGCGCTCTGGGATTCGATCGGGAGCGAGTTCGGTGGCCGCCACGAGCTGTACGAGCGCAACTATTCGGGTAACCACGAGAACGTCAAGGCCGAGTTGCTGTTCGCCGCACAGAACCGGGGCGGCGTGGACCAGATGAAGGGACTCGCCGAAGCATGCCTGGCCGAGTACGACCTCGACGGCTGGACCGTGCCGGACCTGATCGGCAACGACGACGTCAGCTACTTCGGCAACTGACACCCACTCCATGCCATCGGGCGCCCGGTCGACGAGATCGGGCGCCCGATCGGTGGATCCCGCGACCCGTGAACGCTTTCGAACGCTCGGTGAACGATGTCGAGCGCGCTGACATGACGACGCCCCCGTCGACGAGTGATCGTCGACGGGGGCGTCGTGGTGTCGCGGTGATGTCAGCCGATCTCGATCAACAGATCACCCGGGGCGACACCGGTGACCGGACCGATCGCCACCCGGGTGACCTTCCCGGCCACCGGTGCAGTGATCGTCGCCTCCATCTTCATCGCCTCGATGGTGCCGATCGCCGCTCCCGCGACGACCTCGTCACCCACCGACACCGACACCGACACCACCCCGGCGAACGGTGCACCCACCGAACCCGGATTGCCACGATCGGCCTTCTCCGCGGCCTCGACCGTGGAATCGACCGACTTGTCGCGCACCTGTACCGGCCGCAACTGGCCGTTGAGCACACACATCACCGTACGCATACCACGATCATCGGCATCGCTGATCGCCTCCAGACCGATCAGCAGTTCCACGCCGGGTTCGAGTTCCACCCGATGTTCCTCGCCGTAACGCAGACCGTAGAAGAACTGGTTCGCCGACAACCGGGACGTGTCACCGTACCGCTCGAAGTGTTCCTCGAACTCGCGGGTGGGACCGGGGAACAGCAACCGGTTCAACGTTTCCTGACGCTTACGGCCGGGCTGGTCGAGGGCGGCGGAGTCCTCCGCCGACAACTCGACGACCGGCTGCGCCGGGGAACGACCCTCGAGTGCCTTGGTGCGCAACGGTTCCGGCCAGCCACCGGCCGGGTCACCGAGCTCGCCCCGCAGGAACCCGACCACCGAATCCGGGATGTCGTAGGAATCGGGATGAGCGGCGAAGTCGTCGGGATCGATCCCCTGACCGACCAACGCCAACGCCAGATCACCGACCACCTTCGACGACGGGGTCACCTTGATCAGCCGGCCGAGCATACCGTCGGCGGCGGCGTAGGCATCCTCGACGGCCTCGAACCGGTTCCCCAACCCGAGCGCGATGGCCTGCTGCCGCAGATTCGACAACTGACCACCCGGGATCTCGTGGTTGTACACCCGACCGGTCGGCGCGGGAAGCCCGGACTCGAACGGCGCGTACACCTTTCGCATCGCCTCCCAGAACGGTTCCAGATCACATACCGCACCCAGGTCGAGTCCGGTGTCGTGTTCGGTGTTCGCGAACGCCGCCACGATCGCCGACAACGCGGGCTGGCTGGTGGTCCCGGCCAACGCCGCCGAGGCACCGTCGACGGCATCGGCACCGGCCTGCACCGCCGCCAGATAGGTGGCCAACTGTCCACCCGGGGTGTCATGGGTGTGCACATGGATCGGCAGATCGAAGTGGGCGCGCAGAGCGGTGATCAACTTCGTCGCCGCCGGCGCCTTCAACAGGCCGGCCATGTCCTTGATCGCCAACACATGCGCACCGGCGTCGACGATCTGCTCGGCCAACCGCAGGTAGTAGTCCAAGGTGTAGAGATCCTCGGCCGGGTTCGCCAGGTCACCGGTGTAACTCATCGCGACCTCGGCGATCGTGGTGCCGGTCTCACGGACCGCGTCGATCGCCGGACGCATCTGCTCGATGTTGTTGAGCGCGTCGAAGATCCGGAAGATGTCCACCCCGGTCTGGGCGGCCTCGGCGACGAACGTCGAGGTCACCTTGGTCGGATACGGGGTGTAACCGACGGTGTTGGCACCCCGCAGCAGCATCTGCAGGTTGATGTTGGGCATCGCCTCCCGCAACTGCGCCAACCGTTCCCACGGGTCTTCCTTGAGGAACCGCAACGCCACATCGTAGGTCGCCCCACCCCAACACTCCACGCTCAGCAACTGCGGGGTCAGGGCCGCCACATACGGCGCCACCGTCAACAACCCCGACGTGCGGACCCGGGTGGCCAACAACGACTGATGGGCATCCCGGAAGGTCGTGTCGGTGACGGCCACCCCCTTCTGCTCACGCAGGGCACGGGCGAACCCGTCGGGACCGAGGTCGAGCAGACGTTGCCGCGACCCGGCCGGCGGACCGGCCAGCAGATCACGCTCGACGGCGGGCAGCTTGTCCCGCGGGTACACCGTGGTCGGACGCTCCCCGTGGGGTTTGTTCACCGTCACATCGGCCAGATAGTGCAGGATACGGCTACCGCGGTCGGCCGACGACCGCGAGTTCAGCAGCCACGGCCGCTCCTCGATGAACGAGGTGGTGACCCGGCCGGCCCGGAAGTCCGGGTCGTCGAGCACGGCCTGCAGGAACGGGATGTTGGTGGCCACACCACGAATCCGGAACTCCGCCAACGCCCGCCGGGCCCGACGTACCGCGGTCGCGAAGTCACGTCCACGACAGGTCAGCTTGACCAGCATCGAGTCGAAGTGCCCGCTGACCTCACCGCCGAGGTTCGCCCCACCGTCCAGACGGATACCGGCACCACCAGGGGTGCGGTAGGCGGTGATCCGGCCCACGTCCGGGCGGAACCCGGCCGTCGGGTCCTCGGTGGTGATCCGGCACTGCATCGCCGCACCACGGATCTCGATCGCATCCTGGGTCAGCCCCAGATCGGCGAGGGTCTCCCCCGAGGCCACCCGCAACTGGGCGCCCACCAGGTCGACGTCGGTGATCTCCTCGGTCACGGTGTGTTCGACCTGGATGCGCGGGTTCATCTCGATGAACACGTGCCGGCCCTGCTCGTCGACCAGGAACTCCACCGTGCCCGCACACGAGTAGCCGATCTGCTTCGCGAAGGCGACCGCATCCGCGCAGATCGTGTCCCGCAACGCCGGATCGAGATTCGGGGCCGGTGCCAGCTCCACCACCTTCTGGTGGCGGCGCTGCACACTGCAGTCCCGCTCGTAGAGGTGGATCACGTTGCCGTGGGTGTCGGCGAGGATCTGGACCTCGATATGACGGGGGTTGATCACCGCCTGCTCGAGGAACACCGTGGCATCACCGAAGGCCGACTCGGCCTCACGCGACGCCGCTCCGATCGCCTCCCGCAGATCCTTCGGGTCATCGACCCGCCGCATCCCGCGACCACCGCCACCGGCAACCGCCTTGACGAACACCGGGAACTGCATCGACGACGACGCCGCCACCAGTTCCTCGACATCCGATGACGGTTCCGACGAGGCGAGGACCGGCAGACCCGCCGCCCGCGCCGCCGCGATCGCCTCGGCCTTGTTACCGGTCAGGTCCAACACATCGGCGCTCGGTCCGACGAAGGTGATCCCGGCCTCCGCACATGCCCGTGCCAGCCCCGGGTTCTCCGACAGGAATCCGTATCCCGGATACACCGCGTCCGCTCCGCACCGCACCGCCGCCGACACGATCTCGTCGACCGACAGATACGCGCGCACCGGATGCCCGGGCACACCGATCTGATACGACTCGTCGGCCTTCAACCGATGCAGCGAATTGCGATCCTCGTAGGGAAACACGGCGACGGTCTGGGCACCGAGCTCCACGGCCGCACGAAAACCTCGGATGGCGATCTCGCCACGATTGGCTACCAATACCTTGTCGAACATTGTCCTAAACCCCTGCTCCTGCTTCAGCCCTGCTGGACACACGCTCCGCGCCGACCATATCCCGACAGCACGGATGCGTGCGCAGCAGCCCTGATGCGGTCACCGTCGTCGGCTACGCCGACAACGTGCGTTGTGGCGGTCCGTCATAAGAACTGAGCGGCCGGATCAACGCATTCGCGGCCGTTTGTTCGATGATATGCGCGGTCCACCCGGTGATCCTGCTCATCACGAAAATCGGTGTGAAGGAATCGATTTCGAATCCCATCAGGTGATAGGCGGGGCCTGTGGGGAAATCGAGGTTCGGCTTGATACCGGTCCGGTCGACCATCGCCTTCTCGAGCTCGCCGTAGATCTGCAGCCATCGTGTGTCGCCGAGATGTCGGGACACATCGGTGAGCGCCTCCTTCATCGTCGGCACGCGCGAGTCACCGGATCTGTAGACCCGATGCCCGAAGCCCATCACCTTTTCCCGGCGATCGAGTTTGCTTGTGAGCCATTCGGATGCACGTTCGGGACGATCGATCTCGATCATGTCGTACATGACCGCCTCATTGGCACCTCCATGCAGCGATCCCTTCAACGCACCGATCGCCGCGGTGACCGCACTGTAGATGTCCGACCTGGTCGACGTGACCACGCGGGCGGCGAATGTCGAAGCATTGAAACTGTGTTCGGCGTACAAGACCATCGACTTCTCGAATGCCCGGACGATCACTCGGTCGGGAACCTCTCCGAAACACATATTCAGGAAGTTCTCGGCGTATCCCAGCCCGTGATGCGGCGCAATGGGATCCAATCCGCGGCGCCGGCGCATGTCGGCGGCGACGATCGTCGGCAGCACCGCGAACATCCGCAGCGCCTTGTCGAGGTTGGCCTCCGGCGACGCATCGTCCTCCGCCGGGTCCTCGGTCCCCAGGAAGCTGATCGCGGTCCGGACGACGTCCATCGGGTGACACGTCTCGGGGATCCGCGACAACAGCGCGGCCGTCGACCGATCGATCCGTCGGTTTGCCCTCTCGCGCTGGATGAATGCGGCGAGTTCGGCGTCGGTGGGCAGCTCGCCGTACCAGAGCAGATAGGCGACCTGTTCGAACGAACACCTGGCTGCCAGATCCTGCACCGCGTATCCGCGATAGGTCAGGGAGTTGGTCTCGGGCACCACCTTGGAGATCGCGGTGGTGTCGACGACGACTCCGGCGAGCCCCTTGTGGATGGTCGGCGTGGCCGTTTCGTCGGGTGCTGCAACGGAATTCATGATCGGACTCCTTCGAGCGTGAAATTGAAGAGATCGGAATCGAAATCGTTGTAGTCGGCGTAGCGAAGCAGCTCGTAGAGCCGACTGCGATGCTGCATCCCGCCGAGGAGTCCGGATTGTGTGCCGGCCAAGGCGATCTCACGCAGTCCGCGCTCCACCGCCCCCATCGCGATCCGCAGTGTGGTAACCGGGTAGATCACCGCGTTGTAGCCGACGTCGCGGAGCTGGTCGGCGGTCAGGAGATCGGACTTGCCGAACTCGGTCATGTTCGCCAGCAGCGGCACGTCGACCGCGGCACGGAACCGTTCGAACTCACCGACGTCGCGCAGCGCCTCGGTGAAGATCAGGTCGGCACCGGCGTCGACGTAGGCCTTGGCGCGGTCGATGGCGGCGTCGATGCCCTCGATCGCCCGGGCGTCGGTGCGGGCACAGATGACGAAGTTCTCGTCCCGCCGTGCCGACACCGCGGCCCGCAGCCGCTTGAGCATGGTGTCGGTCGACACCACGTCCTTGCCGTCGAGGTGGCCGCACCGCTTGGGGTTGACCTGGTCCTCGAGATGGCAGCCGGCCAGCCCGGCGTCCTCGAGCGCCGCGATGGTGCGGGCGGCGCTCATCGGCTCACCGAAGCCGGTGTCGGCGTCGATCAGCGCGGGCAGATCCGTGGCGTGGGCGATCTGCGCTCCGCGGGCGGCCACCTCGGTGAGCGTGGTCAGTCCGATGTCGGGCAGGCCCAGGTCGGCCGAGAGCACCGCACCGGAGACGTAGACGCCCTCGAACCCGACGTCGGCGATCAGCTTGGCCACCAGCGGGGAGAACGCCCCCGGCCATCGCTGGAGCTCGCCGGAGGCCAGGCCGGCGCGCAGCGCCTTGCGCTTGTCGGTGTCGGCGACACCCGAGGAGAACAGGGCGCTCATCAGAAGATCCCCTTACCGACGGTGGGAGCCTTGTCGAGCACGTTCGTGGCGACCAGCAGATTCAGCTCACCGAGTTCACCGGCACCGAGCTCGGCGACGCGGGCGGCGGCGGCGAGGAACCGCTGCTGCTCGTCGGCCTCGATCACGCCGTCGGCCATGGTGGTGAACTTGGCCTCGTACTGGGTGCGGGCGAACGGGCGGGCACCGAGCGGATGCGCGTCGGCGACGGCGAGCTCGTCGGTGATCACCTCACCGTTGCGCAGCGTGATCACGGCCTTGGCACCGAAGGCCTTCTCGGCGGGATCGGTCGAGTGGTAGCGACGGGTCCACTCCGGATCCTCGACGGTGGAGATCTTGTTCCACAGCTCGACCGTGTCGGGACGGTTGGCCCGCTCCGGCGCATACGAGGTCTCGTGATGCCAGGTCCCGTCCTGCAGGGCGACGGCGAAGATGTAGGGCACCGAGTGATCGAGGGTCTCGCGGCTGGCCGACGGATCGAACTTCTGCGGGTCACCCGACCCGGTACCGATCACGTAGTGGGTGTGGTGGCTGGTGTGCAGGACGATCGACTCGATGTCGTCGAGGTTGCCGACACGGTCACGCATCCGGCGGGCCAGGTCGATCGGGGCCTGGCTCTGGTACTCGGCCGAGTGCTCCTTGGTGTAGCTGTCCAGGATGGCGCGTTTTTCCTCACCCTCACCGGGCAGCGGAATCTGGTAGACGGCGTCGAATCCGCCCAGCAGCCACGCGATCACGCCGTCCTCGCCCTCCCAGATCGGGGCGGGCGCGCCCTCGCCGCGCATGGCGCGGTCGACGGCCTCGACGGCGATCTTGCCGGCGTGCGCCGGGGCGTAGGCCTTCCAGCTGGAGATCAGGCCCTTGCGCGACTGACGGGTCGCGGTGGTGAGGTGCAGCGCCTGGCCGATCGCCTGATAGATGGTCTCCTCGTCGAGTCCGAGCATGGTGCCCAGACCGGCGGCGACCGACGGCCCGAGGTGGGCGACGTGGTCGATCTTGTGCTCGTGCAGGCACATCCCGCGCACCAGGTCGATCTGGATCTCATACGCGGTGGCCAGGCCACGGATCAGGTCCGCACCACTGGCACCGACGTGCTGGGCGACGGCGACCAGCGCCGGGATGTTGTCGCCGGGGTGCGAGTACTCGGCGGCCAGGAAGGTGTCGTGGAAGTCGAGCTCACGCACCGCGACGCCGTTGGCCCAGGCGGCCCACTCCGGCGAGACGTTGCCGCCGACACCGAACACACCGGCGCCCGATCCGCCCGGGCCATGCGGATGCGCCAGCGCCTGGGCGCGTGCCGAGGTGACCGGTCGGCGGATCACCGACGCGGCGCTGACGGCGGCGTTGTCGACGATGCGGTTGATGATCATCTCCGCGGTGTCCGCCGGGACGGCAACCGGGTCGACGGCCACTCGCGCGATCTTCTGGGCGAGGTGTTCGGACTGCGGGAAATCATCGGAACTGCGGCGTGCTCGTACGTCGTGAATGATCATGTTCGCACCGTACGCAGAGGTCGATTACCAGCGAAAGTACTGGCAAATGCGTATTTCGGCGGAATCTGCACCGGCATCTTGCGAATGTTGTGAACACGGCGGCGACTAGCATGTGCGGCATGGTGAAGTTGTTCGTGGGCCCGCGGCTGCGACGGTTGCGGGACGAGCGGGGGCTGTCCCAGGCAGCCCTGGCCCGCCGGATCGAGAAGTCCACCAGCTATGTCAACCAACTCGAGAACGACCAGCGCCCGATCACCGTCCCGGTGCTGCTCGCCCTGGCCCGCGAGTTCGACCTCGACGCCGACTACTTCGCCGCCGATTCCGATGCCCGCCTGGTCGCCGACCTCGCCGAGGTCCTCACCGCCACCGCCGGCGGCGACGTCTCACGCGCCGAGATCACCGAACTCGTCGGCCGGATGCCCGAGATCGGGCGCACCCTGGTGACCCTGCACCGACGCCTCACCGCGACCAACGCCGAGCTCGAGACCCACCGGGCCCGCGTCGACGACCCGGCCACCTCGACCGATCCGATGCCGTTCGAGGAGGTCCGCGACTTCTTCTACGACCGCAAGAACTACGTCGGCGAGCTCGACGAGGCCGCCGAGCACTTGTTCACCACCGAGGGGCTGACCATCGGCGGCCTCGATCTGCAGCTGGCCGATCTGCTCGCACGCCGCCACGACATCCGGGTGTCGATCAGCCACGAGCCCGATCCGATTGCCGCCGTTGCGGTTCCGAAACGGCGCTTCGACACCGCAGAGCGCACCGTCCATCTGGCCGGTCGACTCTCGTCCGGGCAGCGCGCCTTCCAGTTGGCCACCCAGCTCGCCCTGCTCGAGCAGTCCGGCGTGATCGACGCCCTGATCGCGTCGGCGCCGGGCCTGGCACCGGCCACCGTCCCGGTGGCGCGGATCGGCCTGGCCAACTATTTCGCCGGGGCCCTACTGCTCCCCTACGACCGGTTCCGCGCCGCCGCCGAACACGCCCGGTACGACGTCGAGCTCCTCGGTCTCGGCTTCGACGTCGGCTTCGAGACCGTCTGCCACCGCCTGTCGACGTTGCAGCGCCCCGGCAGTCGCGGGATCCCGTTCATCTTCGTCCGCACCGACCGTGCAGGCAACATCTCGAAACGGCAGTCCGCCACCGCCTTCCACTTCTCCCGGGTCGGCGGAAGCTGTCCGCTGTGGGTGGTGCACGACGCGTTCGCCACCCCCGGCCGGATCGTCACGCAGGTCTCCCAGATGCCCGATGGCCGCTCCTATTTCTGGCTCGCCCGCACCACCGACGAGCACCGCGGGTTCCTGGCCCCGCAGAAGAGTTTCGCGATCGGGCTGGGCTGCGACCTCGCCCACGCCGACCGACTTGTCTACTCCACCGGGATCGACCTCGGCGACGACCGCACGGTCGTGCCGATCGGCGCCGGCTGCAAGGTCTGCGACCGGCCGGCGTGCACACAACGGGCCTTCCCCCAACTCGGCCGATCCATTCACATCGACCCCACCAGAAGCGACTCCATCCCCTATCGTCCGGCGTGATGGGTCCGAATCCCGAATGCGGCGTTCGCGGCCCCGTGTGATCCGTTCCGGTCCAGAGGGATCCGCAGGGGTCCGAACGGCGTGCGATAGCGTGATCGCGGAGGTTGATGCCACGTGTCCGCGACAGATCGCACGGTTGGATCGGAATTCGACGGGTCGGATTCCGTTCCCGACGCTCACCCGCGAGCCGCGGTGACGGTGCTCTGCGCCGCCGGCATCGTGGTGGCGCTGATGCAGACGATCATCGTCCCGCTGATCCCCCAGCTCCCCGATCTCCTTCACGCGTCTCCCGGCGATGCCACGTGGGCGCTCACCATCACCCTGCTCACCGGCGCGGTGATCACCCCGATCGGCGGCCGACTCGGTGACATGTACGGCAAACGCCGCATGCTGCTGGCCAGCATGGGTTGTGTCTCCGCCGGCTCGGTGATCTGTGCGCTGTCCGGTTCGCTCATCCCGTTCCTGGTCGGCCGTGGGATGCAAGGCCTGGGGTTCGGCACCATCGCCCTGGGTATCTCGGTGATGCGCGACATCGTGCCCCCACGCCATCTCGGTTCGGCGGTCGGCACGATGTCGGCGTCGCTGGGCATCGGCGGCGCGCTCGGTCTGCCGGTCAGCGCCGCCGTCGCACAGGGCATCGGCTGGCACGCCCTGTTCTGGCTGTGTGCGGTGGCCGGCATCGCCGGAGCGATCGGGATCCGGATGACCGTCCCGGAGAGTCGTGGGACCAGCGGCGGCCGATTCGACCTGCCCGGCGCCATCGGACTGGCCGTGGTGCTGACCTGCCTGCTCCTCCCCCTGTCCAAGGGTGCCGCCTGGGGGTGGTCGTCGCCGCTGACCCTCGGCATGTTCGCCGCCTTCCTCGTGGTCGGCGCAGCGTGGTCGGTTCTCGAATGGCGTCGTCGCACTCCCCTGATCGACCTGCGGGTGGTCCTCGACCGGCCGGTCCTGCTGACCAATGTGGCCTCCGTCGCCACCGGCTTCGCCTTCTACTCGTCGCAGCTGATGCCCATCCAGGTGCTGATGGCACCGACCGCCGCGGAGTATGGGCTGGGGTACGAGATGATCATCGCGAGCCTCATCCTCGCCCCGAGCGGCGTCCTCATGTTCGTGTTCTCCCACGTCAGCGCCCGGATCACCGACCGCTTCGGTCCGCGGGTGTCGCTGGCGATCGGTGGTGCGGTACTCGGTGCGGGTTATCTCGTCTTCGTTGTGGTGACCGCCGGCCACTGGCCGTTCACATGGTGGCTGATGTTGATCATGAGCTGCCTGGTGGGCGCCGGTCTGGGTATCGCCTATTCCGCGATGCCCGCGCTGATCATGCGGGCGGTGCCGGTGGCCCAAACGGGTGAGGCCAACGGCGTCAACGCCCTGATGCGGGTGGTGGGAACATCCGCCTCGGCCGCCGTCGTCGGGATGATCCTGACCTGGGCGACGGTGCCCGTGACGGTCGGCGGTGCCGTGGTGGCACACGTGCCGGGTCGCGACGGCTATCTCCTGGCGTCGGTCATCTCGCTGGCCGCGTGCGTGATCGCGGCCGCCATCGCGCTGGCCATCCCGACGGTGCGCCGCCCGGTGATCGAGGACATCATCGATCCCGCAGACTAGTGACGACCGGCACGCAGTAGCCGGTCACTCACCATTGTCGCTGGTCGAGCCGACGAGGAGCGCAGCGAGCCCCACACGCTGGTTGAGCCGACGAGGAGCGAAGCGAGCCCCACACGCTGGTTGAGCCGACGAGGAGCGCAGCGACGAGACGTGTCGAAACCTCCGACGCCCGACGTCGCGTCGTAACCACCTCGGAGACGCTCACCCCCCAGCGCGGGTGACCGAGATTTCGACACAAGTCCTCGCGATGCTCGGTCCCGGCTCAATCACCGATGAACACGCTGGTCGAGCCGACCAGGAGCGCAGCGAGCCCCACACGCTGGTCGAGCCGACCAGGAGCGCAGCGAGCCCCACACGCTGGTTGAGCCGACCAGGAGCGCAGCGAGCCCCACACGCTGGTTGAGCCGACGAGGAGCGCAGCGACGAGACGTGTCGAAACCTCCGACGCCCGACGTCGACGACGACACCACCTCAGAGGTGAACGGCACCCAGCGCGGGTGACCGAGATTTCGACACGGGTCCTCGCGA
>NZ_JBSFRM010000037.1:14909-47016 GCF_053589235.1 Gordonia sp. NPDC003376
AGCCCCACACGCTGGTTGAGCCGACGAGGAGCGCAGCGACAAGACGAGTCGAAACCTCCGACGCCCGACGTCGACGACGACACCACCTCAGAGGTGAACGGCACCCAGCGCGGGTGACCGAGATTTCGACACGGGTCCTCGCGATGCTCGGTCCCGGCTCAATCACCGATGAACACGCTGGTCGAGCCGACCAGGAGCGCAGCGAGCCCCACACGCTGGTTGAGCCGACGAGGAGCGCAGCGACAAGACGAGTCGAAACCTCCGACGCCCGACGTCGACGACGACACCACCTCAGAGGTGAGCGGCACCCGGCGCGGGTGACCGAGATTTCGACACGGGTCCTCGCGATGCTCGGTCCCGGCTCAATCACCGATGAGCACGCTGGTCGAGCCGACCAGGAGCGCAGCGAGCCCCACACGCTGGTTGAGCCGACGAGGAGCGCAGCGACAAGACGAGTCGAAACCTCGGTCGGCCGACGTCGACGACGACACCACCTCAGAGGTGAGCGGCACCCGGCGCGGGTGACCGAGGTTTCGACACGGGTCCTCGCGATGCTCGGTCCCGGCTCAATCACCGATGAGCACGCTGGTCGAGCCGACGAGGAGCGCAGCGACAAGACGAGTCGAAACCTCCGACGCCCGACGACGAGTGGTTACCCCGTCGACCTGTCGGCGCCACACGTACGGAATATAGACACACGGAAATACGTCCGTAACGCGACGGTCGTAGCGTGTCGGCGTGGCTTCACTGACCTTGATCGAGAACGCACAGGTGATCACCGTCGACCCGGATCGGCGGGAACTGCCTGCCGCATCGGTGCTGATCGACGGCACCACCATCGCGGCCGTCGTCCCCGACGGTGAGCCTCTCCCCGATCTGTCCCCGGACGTGGTGCGTGTGGACGGCACCGGATGTGCGCTCACCCCCGGGCTGGTCAACACCCATCATCACCTGTACCAATGGATCACCCGCGGGCTGGCCGCTGACCACACCCTGTTCCAGTGGCTGCAGACCTTGTACCCGATCTGGGCGGGCATCGACGAGAAGGCGGTGCACACCGCCGCACTCGGCGGTCTGTCACGACTCGCTCTGACCGGCGCCACGCTGACCACCGATCACCACTATGTGTTCCCTCGAGAGGGTGGCGACCTGCTCGGTGCCGAGATCACCGCGGCCGCCACCGTCGGACTGCGCTTCCATCCGACCCGCGGCTCGATGGACCTGTCGGAGAAGGACGGTGGGCTGCCGCCGGACTCCGTGGTGCAGACCATCGACGAGATCCTCGCCGACTCGTCGGCCTCGGTCGCGCGGTGGCACGATCCGTCCCGCGAGTCGATGCTGCGCATCGCGCTCGCCCCCTGCTCGCCCTTTTCGGTGACCACCGACCTGCTGCGTGAGTCGGCGGTACTGGCCCGCGAGCTCGGGGTGCGGCTGCACACCCATCTCGCCGAGTCGCCGGACGAGAACACCTATTGCGCCGAGCAGTTCGGGTCCACCCCGCTGCAATACATGGAGTCGGTGGGCTGGATCGGCGACGACGTGTGGTTCGCGCACGGTGTGGAGTTCTCCGACGCCGACGTCGCCCGTCTGGGCGCCACCTCGACCGGGGTGGCCCACTGCCCCACCTCCAATGCGCGGCTCGGCAATCGGATCTGCCGCACGGCCGATCTGCACGCGGCCGGCGTACCGGTGGGTCTCGGGGTGGACGGGGCGGCGTCGAACGAGTCCTGTCAGCTGCTCGAGGAGGCACATCAGGCCGTGCTGATGGCCCGCGCCCGGGGTGGACCCACCGCCCTGACCACCCGCACCGCCCTGGAACTGGCCACGATCGGCGGCGCCCGGGTCCTCGGCCGCGCCGACGAGGTGGGGTCGATCGAGGTGGGTAAACTCGCCGACGTCGTGCTGTGGGATCTCACCGGGCTCGGACATGCCGACATCACCGATCCGGTGGCCGCCCTCGTCCTCGGATCGATCCCGCCGATCCGCGGTTCCTGGGTCAACGGCGAGCGTATCGTCGCCCACAACGAGCTCATCACGGTCGACGCCGACGTGGTGGCCCGCGACTGCGCCGCCGAGCACCGCCGGCTGCTCGCCAAGGCGGGCTGAGGAGGCCGCTCGTGGACGTCAACACCATCACCGGTTACCGGTTCGCCCACACCCGCGCCGATCTCGCCCTCGCCCCCGGAGAACGCATCGTCGCGGGCGGCACATGGTTCTTCAGTGAGCCGCAGATCGATGCGACCGGGGTCGTCGACATCAGCCGGATCGGGTGGCCGCCCATGGAGGATCTGCCCGACGGCGGTCTGCGGATCGCGGCAACGTGTCCGATCGCCACCCTCGCGAACCTTCCCGCGCGCCCGGGATGGCAGGCTCACCCACTGCTGTTCCAATGTGCCACAGCGTTGTTGGCGTCCTACAAGATCTGGGGCGTGGCGACGGTCGGGGGCAACATCTGCCGGTCGTTCGCCGCGGCCTCGATGGTGTCGTTGACCGTCGGACTCGACGGCGAGGGGCTGATCTGGTGTCCGGACGGTTCCGAACGCCGTGTACCGATCGCGACCTTGGTGACCGGCAACGGTACAAACACCCTCGAACCCGGAGAGGTGATGCGCGCCATCGACATCCCCGGGTATGCGATGCGTGCGCGTACCGGGTTCGGCAAGATCGCACTGGCCGAACTCGGCCGGTCGGGTGCGGTGGTGACCGGCCGCCGCGACGAGGACGGCACCTGCGTCTTCGGTATCACCGCGGCCACCGGATGGCCGACACTGCTCCGCTATCCGGCGCTGCCCGACGCGGCGACCCTACACACCGACGTCGCCTCGGCCGACGGGTACTACACCGATCCACTCGGGTCCGCCGACTGGCGTCGTGGCGTGAGTGCCGTTCTCGCCGAACGTATCCGAACCGAGCTCGACCATCCCGACAGCCCTACCGCAATCGGCCGAGAGGAGTCCTGATGCGATTCGAGATCAACTCCGAACCCGTTGACGCCGAGCCCCGTGCCGGGCAGTGCCTGCGCACCTTCCTGCGCGACACCGGCCACTTCGAGGTGAAGAAGGGATGCGACGCCGGCGACTGCGGTGCGTGTTCGGTTCTGGTGGACGACGTTCCGGTGCATTCGTGCATCTATCCCGCACAGCGGATCGGCGGCGCCTCGGTCACCACGGTGGCCGGGTTGGGCACTCCCGACGATCTCCACCCCATGCAGCAGTCCTTCGTGGACAACTTCGGATTCCAGTGTGGCTTCTGCACCGCCGGCATGATCGTCACCGCCTCCACTCTGTCTCCTGACGATCTCGACGACCTACCGCGACGGATGAAGGGAAACCTCTGCCGTTGCACGGGGTATCGTGCGATCCGCTCGGCGATCACCGCCGGCGTGACGGGCACCCCGGCTCCCACCCCCACGGCGTGTGCATCGCTGTGCGGCAAGGAAACCGACGCCACCGGCACCGTCGGCAGGTCGATCAATCCGCTCGCCGCGCGGCGGGTGGTGACCGGCACCGAGCCCTACACCTTCGACGTGGATGTGCCGGGCGTCCAGTATCTTCGGGTGCTGACCTCCCCGCATCCGCATGCCCGGATCACCCGCGTCGACATCACCGCGGCGGCCGCCGTCGACGGGGTGAACCTCGTCCTCACTCACGAGAACGTCAGCACGCCAAGGTTTTCCACCGGACGTCATGAATCCCGGCTCGACGATCCCGACGACACCCTGATCCTCGATCCCGTGGTGCGCTTCGTCGGTCAACGCGTCGCCGCCGTCGTCGCCGACACCGCCGCGGCCGCCGAACAGGCGTGCCGGCTGATCGAGGTGGACTACGAACCGCTGCCGGCGGTGTTCGACCCGGTCGAGGCACGGCGCCCGGGCGCTCCGCTGGTGCATCCCGATCGCACCCCGGAAGACCGGGTGGTCGCGGCTGATCGCAATGTGATCGCGGAGTTCCACGAGGGTTTCGGTGGTGATGTCGACGCGGCCCTGGCGGCTGCTGCGGTCACCGTCGGCGGCAGCTGGCAGACCGCGCGGGTGTCGCACGCACAGTTGGAGACCCACGGCAGCATCGGCTGGCTCGAAGAGGATCGGCTGGTGATCCGCACGTCCACCCAGGTGCCGTTCCTGGTGCGCGACGAGCTCGCCCGGTTACTCGAGATGCCCGCCGAGCGGATCCGGGTGTTCGCCGCCCGCGTCGGCGGCGGATTCGGCGGCAAGCAGGAGCTGCTGACCGAGGACCTGGTCGCGCTCGCAGTGTTGCGCACGGGCCGCCCGGTGGCCTACGAGATGACCCGCACCGACGAGATGACCCGGACCACCTACCGGCACCCGTTCCGGGTGGCGGTCGATCTCGGCGCCGATGCCGACGGACGCCTCACCGCGATGAAGGTCGACGTCCTCTCCGACACCGGCGCCTACGGCAATCACGCGATCGGCGTGATGTTCCATGCCTGCGCCGAGTCGGTGTCGGTCTACAACTGCCCGGTCAAGCGGGTCGACGCAGAGGTGGTCTACACCAACAATCCGCCGTCGGGCGCGTTCCGCGGATACGGACTGGGACAGGTGATCTTCGCCGTCGAGAGTGCGATGGACGAGCTGGCGATCCGACTCGGCATCGACCCGTTCGACCTACGCCGGATCAACGCGGTCGCCGAGGGCGATCCGCTGCTGATCGCCCACGAGGAGCCCGAGGAGGACCTGATCTACGGCAGCTACGGCCTCGACCAGTGTCTCGACCTCACCCAGACCGCCCTCGCCCGGCGCGGCGGCATCGCCGCACCCGACGGCGACGAATGGCGGGTCGGCGAGGGCATGGCCCTCGCGGCCATCGCGACGATGGCACCCCGCGGACACTTCTCGACGGTGACCGTCGGCGTGGATGCCGAGGGCACCTACCACGTCGGGGTGGGCACGTGTGAGTTCGGCAACGGCACCACCACCGTGCACGCCCAGATCGCGGCGTCGGCGCTGTCCACCGAGATCGGCCGCATCCGTGTGTCGTACGGCGACACCGACGCCGCACCGTACGACACGGGCGCATTCGCGTCGGCGGGCACCACCGTGGCGGGCAAGGCCGTCCACGGTGCGGCCCTCGGCCTGCGGCAGGCGCTGATCGACGCGGCGACGTCACTGTCCGGGGGCACGGCCGACCAAGTGCGGCTGGGCCCCGACGGCGCGATTGTCGGCGACCGGACGCTCGGCTTCGGCGAGCTCATCGACGCGGTCGACGAGACCTGCCGCCAGGACCATCCGGACGGTGTCCGGGCGGTGGCCTCCGGCGCCGAGCGAGGCGACCTGCGGTCGATCGCGTTCAACGTGCAGGGCTTCCGGGTCGCGGTCAACACGGAGACCGGAGCGGTCCGGATCCTGCACTCGGTGCACGCCGCCGACGCCGGCACGGTCATGAATCCCCAGCAGTGTCTCGGCCAGGTCGAGGGCGGTGTGGCGCAGGCGATCGGCGCGGCCCTGTACGAGGAGATCATGCTCGACGGCAAAGGCGTGCCCCTGACCCCGGTGTTCCGCACGTATCGGGTCCCACAGATGGCCGACATCCCCGACACCGAGGTGTTCTTCGCCGACACCTCCGACGACCTGGGTCCGTTCGGCGCCAAGTCGATGAGCGAGTCGCCGTACAACCCGGTGGCACCGGCCCTGGCCAATGCCATCCGGCGGGCGATCGACGCGCGCCCCTACGAGACGCCGATGTCGCGGGACCGGGTGTGGCGGCTGACCCAGGGGTGAGGCGGATCGCTGCCGGTTCGGCTCTCTCGAATCCCGTGGGATGCCCCGGCGTCGCTGTTTTCGGTAGCCCTAACTTTTTGTTTCGCCATGGTTGATAGTCGGCAGCCGATGTGTCAGATTGGGCAGGTGAGCCAGGTCGACACACGCACCTCCGACGCACCCGAACCCGAGCCGACAACCGGCCCGGACACCGGAGCGGCCACCGACAGCGGCATCGCCGATGCACGTACCACCGCCCAGCTGCGCGGGAACCGCTCCCGGTTGTTGCGGCAGGTGGCGCTGTTCGGTCCGGCGTTCGTCGCGGCAGTGGCCTACGTCGACCCGGGCAATGTCGCGGCCAACATCACCGCGGGTGCGCGGTATGGGTTCCTGCTGGTCTGGGTGCTCGTCGCGGCGAACATCGTCGCCATGCTGATCCAGTACCAGTCGGCGAAACTCGGGATCGTCACCGGCCGCAGCCTGCCGGCGATTCTCGGTGAACGGCTGGGCAAGCGGAAACGTCTCGCGTACTGGGTGCAGGCCGAGGTCGTCGCGATCGCCACCGATCTCGCCGAAGTACTCGGCGGCGCCATCGCCCTGCAGCTGTTGTTCGACCTGCCGCTGGTGGTCGGCGGTGTGATCGTCGGCGTGATCTCGACGCTGGTGTTGCTCCTGCAGAACCCGCGGCAGCAGCGGGTGTTCGAATCGGTGATCGTGGCACTGCTGGCGATCATCGTCGTCGGATTCCTGGCCGGACTGGTCGTCGATCCACCGTCGGCCGCCGATGTCGCCGGCGGCCTGATCCCCCGGCTCCAGGGACCCGAGACCGTGCTGCTGGCCGCGTCGATGCTCGGTGCCACGGTGATGCCGCACGCGATCTACGTGCACTCGGCGCTGGTGATCGACCGCTACGGCGTCACCCGCACCGAGAAGCGGCGTCGACGTCTGCTGCGGGCCACCCGCTGGGATGTGGCGCTCGCCCTGGTCGTCGCCGGTGCGGTGAACATCGCCCTGCTGCTGCTGGCCGCCGAGAACCTCCGTGGCAAGGAGGGCACCGACACCATCGAGGGCGCCTACCATGCCGTCGCCGACACGATGGGTCCCGGGATGGCCACCGCGTTCGCCGTGGGCCTGCTCGCGAGCGGTCTGGCCGCCACATCGGTCGGGTCGTCGGCGGGTGCGGCGATCATGGACGGTTTGCTCAAGAAGCGGATTCCGCTGCTGGTGCGTCGTCTGGTCACCTTGCTGCCGGCACTGGCGGTGCTGTGGATCGGGGTGGATCCCACTTGGGCGCTGGTGGTCAGTCAAGTGGTGCTGAGCTTCGGCATCCCGTTCGCGATCATCCCGCTCGGACGGCTCACCGCCGATCGCTCGCTGATGGGTCCGTTCGCCGATTCGTGGCCGCTGAGGGTCGCAGCCGGGGTCGCGTCGGTGGCGATCGTGATCCTCAATCTCGCGCTCGTCGTGCTGGTGTTCACCGGGACGTGATCGATCCGGCCGTGCGTGACGGGGCGTACGTCGTGGGGCCCCGGGCCGTGCGGGCACCGGTCAGGCGAGCAACCCCTTGGCGACGTGGGTCACCTGGATCTCATTGCTGCCGGCGTAGATCATCAGCGACTTGGCATCGCGCGCCAGCTGTTCCACGCGGTACTCGGCCATGTAGCCGTTGCCGCCGAACAGCTGCACCGCCTCCATCGCGACGTCGGTCGCGGCCGTGGAACTGTAGAGCTTCATCGCCGACGCCTCGGCGAGTGTCATCGGTTTGCCCGCCTTGGTCCGTTCGATCGCGCTGAACAGCATGTTCTGCACGTTGATCCGCGCGACCTCCATCTCGGCGAGCTTGAGCTGGATGAGCTGGAAGCGGCCGATCTCCTGGCCCCACAGGGTGCGGTTCTTGGCATAGTCGACGCTCAGGCGCAGGCATTCGTCGATGATGCCGAGCGCCAGCGCGGCGATGCCGACGCGTTCGGCGGTGAATCCGGCCTTGGCCCCCTCGGCACCCGTGGCATCGGAGCCGGTGTCCTCGGTCTCGCCGAGCAGGCGGTCCGGGCCCAGGCGCACGTTGTCGAAGAACAGCTCGCCGGTCGGCGAGCTCATCATGCCCATCTTCTTGAACGGCTTGCCCTGGGTGAGGCCCGGCATGCCCTTGTCGAGCACAAAGGTGAGCACCTTGCGGTCGCGGATCGGAGTGCCCGAGCCGTCGTCGAGCTTGGCGAACACGACGATGGTGTCGGCGTACGGGCCGTTGGTGATGAAGGTCTTCTGACCCTTGAGGATGTAGTCGTCACCGTCGCGGCGGACGGTGGTCTTCATGCCGCCCAGTGCATCCGACCCGGAGTCGGGCTCGGTGATCGCCCAGGCCCCGACCTTCTCCATGGTGACCAGCTCCGGCAGCCATCGCTTCTTCTGTGCGAGGGTGCCCTTGCCACGGATGGTGGAGACGGTCAGCCCCATGCTCACGCCGAGCGAGGCGACCAGGCCCAGGCTCACCCCGGCCAGTTCCATGTTGAGGATCAGAAACATCGAGTTACCGCCGCCCATGCCGCCACCGCCCGACGACGTGGTCTCCCCGGCCGATTCGGCGGCGAGCTCCTTCTCCAGCCCTTCGGCCGCCATCGCGTCGACCCCGAAGGTGGACAACAACTTCCGAGTGATGTCGTAGGGCGGCAGCACCCCGGTCTCGAGTTCGTCGACGTGCGGCCGGACCTCCTTGTCGATGAACGCACGTAGCGCATCCCGCACCATCAGGTCTTCCTCGGACCACTCGAACATCGACACCTCCGTTGAACACGACGACCCCGCGTCGACGAGAACACGTTTCAGTTTCCCACTGTGTCAGGTGTCACGTGCTGCTGTCCAGAGATCCCTGTCCGGAGACCACCTTGTCCGGCAGGAATCCTGCCCGGGGATCAGGGTGCGGGGTAGTGATGGGCCGGGGCGACGTCCACCGCGAAGAAGCCCGCCGGGTCACCGGCGAGCACGGCCTGCGCCACCGGCATCGCGACCACGGCAAACAGGTCGGCACCGGCGGCGGACACCTCGTCGCGCCAGGCGAGGATGCGGGCGACGAAGGCGGCCAGGGACTCTCCGCCGTGCGGGGTCGAGTCAGGGTCGGTGAAGAACGCACCGAGGGCCGACGGGTCGATCTGCTCGGGCACACATCCCGACCACGAGCCGACGTCGAGTGTGGCCAGCCGGTCGTCGAGGGTCGGCCCGGACACGGGCCGCCCCGGGGTGAACAGGGCGGGGGTGAACAGGGCGGGGGTGAACAGGGCGGGGGTCAGGAGCTCGGCGGTCTGGCGACTGGCGGCGTCGGGCCCCACCAGCATCGACCGGGCACCGGTATCCGCCGACCGGGCACCGGTATCCGCCGACCGGGCGTTCAACCGGGCCGCCAGCGCGAGGACCGACTTCCGTCCGACGTCGTCCAGAGACGGATCACCGCCGAATCGGAGGGCCTTGTTGGGGCCGCTCCGACCGGCGGTGATCAGATGAAGCGTCATTCGTCCGGACGTCAGCGGACGTCGGCGAGCGCCGCCGTTCCGGCCGACGACCTCGACCGGGTCAGCACACCCAGGATCGCGGCGAACGCGGTGGACAGCACGGTCCACAGGATCACCTGGTTGGCGATGACGTACACGCGGAAGTCTCCGATCACCGCACCCGGGAAGCCGGGGAAGACAATGGTCTGGCCGTCCATCACCGGTTCGGGCACCTCGTGGAACTCCGGCAGCAGGGCCGCGGTGATCGTGACGACCACCAGGAATCCGACGGCACCGAGGACACCGGCGAACAGTCCACCCAGACGCGGGCGCAGCCAGAACACCAGCACGACGGCGGCCACCACCGCGATCACCGAGACGGCCGTGATCGTCAGGTAGGCACCCGACCGGGCACCGATGGTGTCGTCGTCGCCGACGGCCGGCGGATTGGCCGGGTAGACGAAGAACGGCACCCCGAAGAACGCGATGAAGCCCAGTACGCCGAGGGCGGCGCCGACCCAGCGGTAGTCGGTCGCCGGGTAGTGGCGACCGATGTAGGTCCACAGGACGGTGAACGCGACGGCGAAGAACGCGCCCATGCACAGGGCGAACACGATGGTGCCGACGCCGGCGCCGATGTTCTCCTGCACGGTGCGGGTGAAGACCTCGCCCTCACCACCGTGAACGTGGCCGCTGTGGGCCTCCAGCAGGTGCTCCTCGGCCTCCGACCGGGCACCCTCGTAGTCGATCGCCTTGGCGACCTGCGGCTCGACGAAGATCCGAGCGAAGATGAACGCGACGATTCCGGCGACCAGGCCCGAGAGCAGGCCTGCGCCGATGAACTTCTTCTCCATGTGTGGTTGTCTCGCTTCCGTCCGCGTCAGTGGCAGGGGAAGCCGAGGAAGTGCCGTGCGTCGTGCACGAACTCATGGATGTGGGTGTCGGAACCGAACACCGACACCGCGCCCTGGTCGTAGCCGAGGAAGTAGTAGGCCATGCCGGCCAGGACCAGCGTGGCGGTCAGCCACAGCGCGGCCGAAGCGGCAGAGAGGTCGGGTACGGCAAGCGACACCGCTGTGCCCTGATGGGTGGTTGCGACCATCGGATCAATCCTTCCGTGGGATCATGCGTCCCAGCTGAAATAGCAGATTTTCCGACGTCCGGCGGCGTCCTGGCTCATCCCTCCGACCTGGTCGAATGGACTCACAGTGGCGCGACCGCTCCGGATTCACACCGGATTCTCCGCATGAACGTCTGCGAGCACGATACCCCTCCACCGAGACAGGGACCACGGAACCGTCGGTGGGCTGGAGGATGATGGACGACGTGTCCGATCCGGCAGAGATCCTGGCCCGGTTCACCGCGCCCACGAGGCAGTGGTTCACCGGGGCCTTCGCCGCGCCCACCGCCGCCCAGTCCGGCGCGTGGGAGTCCATCGCCGACGGCGACAACACGCTGGTCATCGCCCCGACCGGGTCGGGCAAGACACTGTCGGCGTTCCTCTGGGCACTCGATCGGCTCGCCGCCCGACCCGACCGCCCCCGGGGCACCACCCGGGTGCTCTACGTCTCCCCGCTCAAGGCGCTCGCCGTCGACGTCGAACGCAATCTGCGAGCGCCGCTGACCGGCATCACACGGGCCGCGCAGGAACTCGGTGAGCCCGAACCCGCGATCACCGTGGGGCTGCGTTCCGGCGACACCCCGGCAGCGCAGCGTCGGCTGCTGGTCCGGACCCCGCCGGACATCCTGATCACCACACCGGAGTCGTTGTATCTGATGCTCACGTCGTCGGCGCGCGAGTCGCTGACCGGCGTGGAAGCCGTGATCGTCGACGAGGTGCACGCAGTGGCCGGCACCAAACGCGGCACGCACCTCGCGCTCTCACTCGAACGACTCGACCGGCTGCTGGAGACCCCCGCACAGCGCATCGGGTTGTCGGCGACGGTGCGCCCGCCCGAGGTGGTGGCCCGGTTCCTGTCCGGGGCGGCCGACTGCACCGTGGTGCGTCCGCCGGCGGCCAAGACCTTCGACCTGCGGGTGGACGTCCCGGTGGAGGACATGGCGAACATCCCGGCACCGCCGGACGCCGACGGCGGGCTCGACGAGCTCGACGATGCCTTCTCCCCGACCGCCGGATCGTTGTGGCCGTACGTCGAGTCGGCGATCGTCGACCTGATCGAGGCCAACCGCAGCACCATCGTCTTCGCCAACTCCCGACGGTTGGCCGAGCGCCTGACCGCCCGGCTCAACGAGATCGCCGAGAATCGTGCCGGGGCGTCGGTGTCCGAAGCCGCGGTGCGAAACCAGCGCGTGGCGGGCGGCGCACCGGCGTTGGTGATGGCCAGTGGCGCGAGCGCCGGTACCGGGCACGTCCTCGCGCGGGCCCATCACGGCTCGGTCAGCAAAGAGCAGCGCGCCGAGATCGAGGACGACCTCAAGACCGGGCGGCTGCGCTGCGTGGTGGCCACCAGCTCACTGGAACTCGGCATCGACATGGGCGCCGTCGATCTGGTGGTACAGGTGGAGGCACCGCCGTCGGTGGCGAGTGGTCTGCAGCGGATCGGCCGGGCCGGACACCAGGTGGGCGAGATCAGCCAGGGTGTCCTGTTCCCCAAACATCGCACCGACCTGATCCACTGCACGGTGGCCGTGGCGCGGATGCGGGCCGGCGAGATCGAGGAGCTGACGGTTCCGACCAATCCGCTCGACGTGCTCGCCCAGCAGACGATCGCCGCGGCCGCCGTGGACGACCTCGACGTCGACGACTGGTTCGAGACCGTCCGGCGGTCGGCGCCGTACCGCGATCTCGGCCGGTCGGTGTACGAGGCGACCCTCGATCTGGTCTCCGGCCGGTTCCCGTCCGACGAATTCGCCGAACTCCGGCCCCGCGTGACCTGGGATCGCGACCGGAACACGTTGTCGGGGCGGCGCGGCGCCCAGCGGCTGGCGGTGACCTCCGGCGGGACCATCCCCGACCGTGGGTTGTTCGGCGTGTTCATGGTCGGTGAGAAGGCTGCCCGTGTCGGCGAGCTCGACGAGGAGATGGTCTACGAGTCGCGGGTCGGTGACGTGTTCGCGCTCGGCGCCACCAGCTGGCGGATCGAGGACATCACCCATGACCGGGTCCTGGTCTCCCCGGCGTTCGGCCAGCCGGGCAGGCTGCCGTTCTGGATCGGCGACAGCATCGGACGACCGGCCGAATTGGGTGCCGCCATCGGCAGATTCACCGGCGAGATCGCCGACCGCGCCGAACTCGACCGCCGCGCAGATGATCTCGGCCTCACCGACTTCGCCCGCGAGAACCTGGCCGCACTCATCGCCGAACAGCGCGAGGCCACCGGACATCTGCCCACCGACCGCACCCTGGTGGTCGAGCGATTCCGCGACGAACTCGGCGACTGGCGGCTGATCCTGCACTCGCCGTACGGCTTACGCGTGCATGCGCCGTGGGCGTCGGCGATCTCGGTGCAGCTCAAGGTCTCCCTCGGTCTCGACGGCGCGGTGACCGCCTCCGACGACGGGATCATCGTCCGCCTACCCGACACCGACGACACCCCGCCGGGTGCCGCCGTCTTCACCGTCGATCCCGACGAGGCGGAGCAGCTGATCACCGACGCACTCGCCGAGTCGTCGATGTTCGCCTCCCGGTTCCGCGAGTGCGCGGCGCGCGCACTGCTGTTGCCGCGCCGCGACCCCGGCCGGCGGGCACCGCTGTGGCAGCAACGCCAGCGCAGTGCCCAGTTGCTCGCCGTGGCATCGCGATTCCCGGACTTCCCGATCGTCCTGGAGGCCGTGCGCGAGTGCCTGCAGGACGTCTACGACCTGCCCGCCCTCATCGATCTGCTGCGACGGGTGGCCACCCGCAAGGTCCGGATGGTCGAGACCGAGACCGAGACCCCCTCCCCGTTCGCCGCGTCGATGCTGTTCGGCTACGTCGGCGCCTTCATGTACAACGACGACGCGCCGCTCGCCGAACGACGCGCCGCAGCACTGTCCTTGGACACCGCGTTGCTCGCGCAGCTGCTCGGTCGGGTCGACCTGCGCGAACTGCTCGACCCGGCGGTGATCGCCGAGGTCACCGCGCGCCTGCAACGTCTCGACCCACAACGGCGCGCACGTGACGCCGAGGACGTGGTGGATCTGCTGCGGTGGCTCGGCCCGTTGTCCACCGAGGCCGTGGCGCAACGGTTCCGGGCCGTCGACAGCGGTTCCGGCACAGACAGCGGTTCCGGCACAGACAGCGGTTCGGCCACCGATGATGGCCCGGACACCGGTGTCGTCGCGGCCGTGACGTCCGTTCTCGCCGGGTTGCACCGCGACGGCCTGATCATCTCGATCGGCCATCGGGGCCGCGCGCTGTGGGCGGCGGTCGAGGACACCGCGCGCCTGCGCGATGCGCTCGGCGTACCGGCCCCGCTGGGGGTGCCCGCCGCCTTCCTCGAATCCGTTCCCGACCCGGTGGGCGATCTCGTCCACCGCTACGCCCGCACGCACGGGCCGTTCACCGTCGCCGAGGCGGCCGAGGACATCGGGCTCGGGGTGGCCGTCGTCTCCGACACCCTGACGCGGTTGGCGGGTTCGCGGTCGGTGGTCGAGGGCGACTTCCTGTCCGGCGTCGCCGGCACCCAATGGTGTCATGCCGACGTCCTCGGGCAGATCCGCCGCGGTTCGCTCGCCGCGACCCGCGCCGAGGTCGCACCGGTCACCACCGATGCCTTCGCCCGCTTCCTGACCGACTGGCAGCACGTCACCCCCGGCGAGCAGCTCGGCGGTGTCGACGGCGTCGCGGTGGTGCTCGACCAGCTGGCCGGACACCCGCTGCCGGCGTCCGCGTGGGAATCGCTCATCCTGCCGGCCCGCGTCCCCGACTATTCCCCGGCGATGCTCGACGAGTTGCTGTCGGCGGGCGACGTGGTGTGGTCGGGCGCGGGTCGGATCGGTGGCGCCGACGGATGGATCCGATTCTGCCCGACCGACCTCGCCGAGGTGCTGCTGCCCGAGCCGGACGAGATCGACCTGACCGACATCCACCGGGAGTTGCTCGCTCGTTTCGCCACCGGCGGCGGGCTCCGTTATGCGCAGCTCACCGCAGATCTCGAGGACACCGGGATCACCGCGGGCGCCGATGCGCTCGAGTCCGCGCTGTGGGATCTGGTGTGGTCGGGGCATGTCTCCAACGACTCGTTCGCCCCGGTCCGGGCGCTGCTGATGCCCCGCCGGTCCGGTCCGTCGCGACCGACACCGGCACATCGATCGCGGGGCCGGGCACCGAGACTCCGCCCGGGCCGGCTGTCCACCCGCAGCCTGCTGTCGTCGTCCCCCGGCGCCGTACCCACCCCGCCGATCGTCGGTGGCCGGTGGTTCGCCCCGCTCGACCGGACCACCGATCCGACCCTGCTCACCCAGGTGCTCTGTGACCAGCTGTTGGCACGGTACGGCGTGGTGACCCGCGGTCCGGTCGTCAGCGAGGCCGTGACCGGTGGGTTCGCGCGGATCTACAAGGCGCTCACCGTGTTCGAGGACAGCGGGCAGGTCCGCCGCGGCTACTACGTCGACGGCCTCGGCGGTGCCCAATTCGCGGCGCCGTCGACCGTGGACGATCTACGACGGCACGCGCTCGACGATGCCTCCCTCGACGGCCGACGACACGAGATGACCACAGTGGTGCTCGCGGCGACCGATCCGGCCAACCCGTACGGTGCGGCCCTGGACTGGCCACAGCGTCCCGACGGCGGGCATCGTGCAGGGCGCAAGCCGGGTGCGCTGGTGGTACTCGTCGACGGCGCGCTGGTGGCGTTCATCGAACGCGGCGGCAAGACCGTCCTGACCTTCACCGAGTCGGATTCGATACTGCGCGAGGCGATCTCCGGGATCACGGCGGTGGTCGGTCGCGGTGGTGTGGCGCGGTTGACCGTCGATCAGATCAACGGTGCAGAGGCCTTGCGGTCACCGTTGGCGCCGGTGTTCGTCGACTGCGGTTTCGCCACCACCCCGCGAGGGCTCCGGATCCGGTACGGCCATGCCCGAGGGTGACACCGTCTTCCGCGCGGCCGCCCGGCTGCGAGCCGGGCTCCTGGGAAAGATGTTGACGCACTCCGATTTCCGTGTCCCCCGCCTGGCCACCGTCGATCTGTCCGGCCGCGAGGTCGTCGCGGTGCGGTCGCGGGGCAAACACTTGCTGATCGACGTCGGCCCCGGGGATGGACGGGAACCGATCAGCATCCACAGCCATCTGTCGATGGAAGGTGGCTGGGATGTGCACCGGGTGGGCGACCCGTGGCATCAGCGCGCCCACACCGCACGGGTGGTGCTGCGCAACGACACCGTCGAGGCGGTCGGGTTCGCCCTGGGCACCCTCGACCTGATGGCCGACCCGGACGACGCGCTGGCATACCTGGGGCCCGACCTGCTGGGCGACGACTGGGATCCGGGCGAGGCCGATCGGCGGATCTCCCGGCACCCGGACACCCCGATCGGCATCGCCCTCTTGGATCAGCGGCGGATGGCGGGTGTCGGCAACGTGTATCGGTCGGAGCTGTGCTTTCTCCGCGGCGTGCTGCCCACCCGTCCGGTGGGTGGGGTCGATGTGCCGGCGATGGTCGATCTCGCTCACCGTCTGCTCGTGGCCAACCGAAACCGCGCCGCCCGCACCACAACCGGAAACACCGGTCGCAACGCTCGACTCTGGGTCTACGGCCGTCGGGCCCAGCCGTGCCGTCGGTGCGCCACACCGATCCGGCGTGACCATCTCGGGACCGCCGACGCCGAGCGCGTCATCTACTTCTGTCCGCGGTGTCAGACCTGAGTGCGAACTCGGCGGCACCAACCAGCCCTTGATGACCGAGTCGGGCCGTCGTCGACGTTCGAGCCAGTCCCCCGTCCATGATTGAGCCGAGCCTTCATCGATGATCGAGCCGGGACCGAGCCCTTTGCACTCGAATTGCACTCGAACCACCCTCGACTGCTTGATGATCGATCCGGGACCGAGCGAAACGAGGACCCGAGTCGACATCCCCGCAACCCACGCCGAGCAGTAACCACCCCCGAGGTGGTTCCGTCATCGACGTCAACCAACCGAGGCTTCGACACGCCTCGCCGCTACGCTCCTCACCGGCTCAACCACCAACACTCACTTCATGATCGAGCGAGGACTCTTCTCGCTGATCGAACCGGGACCGAGCGAAACGAGGACCCGTGTCGACATCTCCGCAGGCCGAAAACCCCACGCGACCAACGGACATGCCGACCGGGGAGCCCGCCGCAGCGCTCAGACCGGGTAGCGCTCGGGTTCCGGACCGAACTGGAAACGACGGCCCGTGATGTCTCCGGCCGCGATCTCCACATAGTTGTACTTGATGGTGGGAATCCACGGACGCAACGGCGTCTCGTCGGCGGCCGCGATCTCGTCGTTGCGGGACAGGATGCGCGCGGTGCCCTTGACCACCACACTCCAGCCGGCGTCACCGTCGTACGAGTCGACCTCGAAGGCCACGTTCTCGTTGACGACGAGCTCGGTGAGCTTCGTGCCCTCGGCGGTGCGGAACAGGATACGTCCCTCGCCCGCGTAATAGTTGACCGGAAAGATGTCCGGATGTCCGCCGACGGTCACCGCGAGTCTGCCCACTGCGCCCTTGCCCAACAGTTCCCAGGCCTCGTCGGCGCCCAGTTCCTGAACCGGATTGTCCACCATGGTCTTTGCCTTCCTCTACCCCTGTTGCCACCCGTAACCATTTTCCACCTCCTCACGGTACCGGCCGCAGGGTCAAAGGTCCTGTCGTGGCGCGGGTCAGCTGTCGGGGACGGGCACCGGCTCGAGGAGTTCCGGCCGTGACTCCGGGGCCGCGGCACGTAGGGCGTCGGCCGACTCGTCGTCGGGTTGACGCTGCGAGGCGATCTCGGCGGCCACCCGGGCGTCGTACGTCTGTATCTCGTAGGCGATCTGCTCGGGTCCCCAGCCCAGGATCGGGGCGAGCAACTCGGCCACCTCCTGAGCGCAGTCGACGCCACGGTGGGAGTACTCGATCGAGATGCGGGTACGCCGGGCCAGTACGTCCTCCAGGTGCAGGGCCGCCTCGTCGACGGCAGCGTAGACCACCTCCACCCGTAGGTACTGTGGCGCGGCGGCGAGTGGACGCAGCAGCGACGGGTCGTCGGCGGCGTAGGACAACACGTCGTCGATCAGCGACCCGTAACGATTGAGGAGGCGACGGATCCGGTAGGGATGCAGCCCGTACCTGGTGCCGAGGTGCTCGCACTGGTTGATCAGCGCGAAGTAGCCGTCGGCACCGACCAGCGGTACCCGCTCGGTGATCGACGGCGCGACACGTGTGGGGATGAAATCGTCGCAGGCGTCCACCGCATCGGCGGCCATCACCCGGTAGGTGGTGTACTTGCCGCCGGCGATCGACACCAGACCCGGGGCCACCCGGGCCACCGCGTGCTCGCGGGACAGCTTCGAGGTGGCCTCGTCCTCCCCGGCCAGCAGCGGCCGCAGTCCTGCGTAGACGCCCTCGATGTCGTCGTGGGTCAGCTTGGTGACCAGCACCGTGTTGACGTGTTCGAGGATGTAGTCGATGTCGGCGCGGGTCGCCGCAGGGTGCGCCAGGTCCAGGTTCCAGTCGGTGTCGGTGGTGCCGATGATCCAATGCGTCTCCCACGGGATGACGAACAGCACGGACTTCTCCGTGCGCAGGATGATCGCGGTCTCACTGACGATCCGGTCACGCGGGACGACGATGTGCACACCCTTCGATGCCCGCACCCGGAAATGTCCACGCTCGTGCGAGAGCGCCTGCACCTCGTCGGTCCACACCCCGGCCGCATTGATCACGCAGTGCGCCCGGACCTCGGCGGTCTCCCCGTTCTCGGTATCGAGGACCTTGACACCCATCACCCTGTCGGCCTCGCGCAGGAACCCGACGACCTGGGTGGACGTACGGATCACGGCCCCGTAGTTGGCGGCGGTACGCGCGACGGTCAGGCTGTGGCGGGCGTCGTCGACGACGGTGTCGTAGTAGCGGATGCCGCCGATCAGGGAGTCGCGTTTCAGGGCCGGCGCCACCCGCAGTGCTCCAGAGCGCGTCACATGACGTTGTCCCGGAACCGATTTCGCTCCGCCCATACTGTCGTAGAGGAAGATGCCCGCGGCCACGTAGGGGCGTTCCCAGATCCGCTGGGTCAGCGGATAGAGGAACGGCAGCGGCTTGACCAGGTGTGGGGCGAGCAACCGTAGGGACAGTTCCCGTTCCCGCAGTGCCTCGCGCACCAGGCCGAACTCGAGTTGTTCGAGATACCGCAGACCGCCGTGGAACATCTTCGACGAGCGGCTCGACGTCCCCGACGCGATGTCGCGGGCCTCCACCAACGCCACGCGCAGACCTCGGGTCGCGGCGTCGAGCGCGGCCCCGACACCCACCACACCGCCGCCGACGACCACGATGTCGAACTGTTCGGTGGACAGGCGCCGCCACGCCTCGGCACGGTAGAGCGGGCCCATGTCCGCAGGTCGATCGGGATCGAATCGGGGGTCGCCATGCGCCCTTCGTGCACTCGAATCGCCGGACTCGGTGTTCATGCTTGGTCAGCGTAATTGATCTCGGTGACCTACACCGCGTGCGACACTGGGCGCCGTGCAGAGTGCTTCGGGTTATGTCGTGTCGATCGACCAGGGAACCACCTCGACGCGGGCCATCGTGTTCGACCGGTCCGGCCGCGTGGTGTCGTCCGAGCAGATCGAGCATCGGCAGATCTTCCCGCGCCCCGGCTGGGTGGAACACGATCCCGCCGAGATCTGGCGCAACACCCGTCGGGTGGCAGCGGCCGCCTTGGCCGCCGTCGACCTCACCGTCGACGACATCGTGGCGTGTGGGCTGACCAATCAGCGTGAGACGACGATGGCCTGGGACCGGTCGACCGGCGAGCCCCTGCACAACGCGATCGTGTGGCAGGACACCCGCACCGCCCAACTGTGTGTCGATCTCGGCGGTGACGTCGGCACCGACCGCTACCGGGCGCGCACCGGCCTGCCCCTGTCCACCTATTTCTCCGGCCCCAAGATGCGCTGGCTACTCGATCACGTGCCGGCCGTTGCCGACCGCGCCCGAAGCGGCGAACTCTGTTTCGGCACAATGGATTCGTGGATCGGCTGGAACATGACCGGCGGTCCCTCAGGCGGTCTGCACATCACCGATGTGACCAATGCGTCGCGGACCATGCTGATGGATCTGCGCACCCTGGCGTGGGACGAGCAGATCTGCGCCGAGATGGGTATCCCGATCGACGCCCTCCCGCAGATCCGCAGCTCCTCCCAGGTGTACGGCGCACTGCGCGAACACGGCTCGCTCCCGGGGGTCCCGTTCGCGGGCATCCTCGGCGATCAGCAGGCGGCCACCTTCGGCCAGGCGTGTCTGTCGGCGGGCGAGGCCAAGAACACCTACGGCACCGGAAACTTCCTGCTGCTCAACACCGGGACCGAGGTGGTCTTCTCCGACCACGGTCTGCTCACCACCGTCTGCTATCAGATCGGTGACGCCGCACCGCATTACGCCCTGGAAGGGTCGATCGCGGTGACCGGATCGCTGGTGCAGTGGCTGCGGGACAACCTCGGCATCATCGCCGACTCCGCCGAGGTGGAGACCCTGGCCCGGCAGGTCGACGACAACGGCGGCGTGTACGTGGTACCGGCCTTCTCCGGGCTGTTCGCCCCCCGTTGGCGGCCCGACGCACGCGGGGTGATCGTCGGCCTGACACGCTTCGCCGACAAGCGGCACATCGCCCGGGCAGCCCTGGAGGCCAGCGCATTCCAGACCCGTGAGGTGATCGAGGCGATGCAGGCCGACTCCGGTGTCACCCTGTCCACCCTCAAGGTGGACGGCGGGATGGTGGTCAACGACCTGCTGATGCAGTTCCAGGCCGACGTCCTCGACGTCCCGGTGTCGCGTCCGGTGGTCAACGAGACGACGGCCCTCGGCGCGGCGTATGCGGCGGGCCTGGCGGTGGGTTACTGGTCAGGCGAGGACGAGATCCGGGCGAACTGGGCCGAACACACCCGGTGGACGCCGTCGATGGACGCCGACGAGCGTGGGCGGCTGTACAAGGAGTGGAATCGCGCCGTCGAGCACAGCCTCGACCTGGCCTGAGGGCTACCTCGCGTATTCGACCAGCACCCCGACCACCCCCGCGGTGCCACCCATCGCGATCGTCGCCTCGTAGGCGCACTCGCCGAGCCGTTCACCGGCAGGGCGATCGGCGGCCACCGCGATCGCCAGACACTCCAGCGCGCGGGCGCGAAAGAACTTGTGGCGCTGGGTCTCCGGATCGTCAGACCGATGGGCGACCGACGCGTCGAGCTCGTGACGGGAGACCGCGGCGTCGAGCCGGCCGCGGGTCGCCGGGGACACGCGGCCGTGTTCTCGCCACTGCGACAACGCCTCTCGGACCGGCGGCTCGGCGAGAACGTCGGTCAGATCGATCACCGTGGTCACCAGTGCGCCGAGACAGGCGTCGATCTCCGGGTCGGCGACGCGGTCCACGAGGCCGGAGATCGCACCGGGGATCCGGTCGATCCGGCGCGATCGATGAGGGTCATCCATCGCGATCGGTCATCCCCGACGCCCGGACGTCGGATACGGAATCGTCTGCATCCGAGGCGAGATCACCGGCGATCGCCTGCGAGCCGACCTCGTCGACCGGCAGATCCAGGATCGGATCGCCGGGTTCGGTGATCGGCGGCATGGCCTGCGGACCCCAGTCACCGAGCACCGCCGGACCGACGAGCGGGAGATCGCCGACGATCTCCCGGCCATGGGCGTCGTGGTGCAGGTATCCCGGCGGCCGGTGCTTGAGATCGCGCCCACCGCCACCCCCGCCGGGGGCGCCACCTGCGGGCATCGCGGGTCGCATACCGGGCGCCCCGGCCGACGGGACTCCGGCACCGGCCGGCACCCCGCCGGCCGGTGCCGGAGGCACCGTGGGCGGGGCGAACGCGATCGGCTGCACGGCCGGGACACCGATGCCGGCTTCTCCTGCTCCCGAACCGCTTCCACCCCCTTCGGCCGGACCGGCGGCAGAGGGTGCGGACCCGCCGCCGACATCGTCCGACGGCGCACCCACCCCGCGCCCACCGCGCTGCGGGGCGCCGAGGCCGCCACGCGTGAGCACAGCGGCGTCGTCACCACCGCGACCGGCGCCCGTCGGCGGACCGCCGCCGGGGACCGACGGCACGGCGGGGACGGCCGAGACCGGTACCGCGCCCGTGGGCGCCACCGCCGCCGACGGTGGTCCCGAGCCCCCGGGTCCGCCGCCGCCCGGGTCGTCGACGTCGGCGATCAGACCCGATTGCCCCCGCCCACCGCCGAGATCACCTCCACCGCCGCCGATCCCGGAGCTCTGCGTCGAGTCGCCGGCACCGGTCCCGGTGAAGGTGGAATCTTCGGCCGGCGCACCCGGTGACGGCAGCGTGCCCGACACCGCGATCATCGGCGAGCTGTAGGTGCCCGACATGGTGGAGGACACCGCCGACCGGATCGAGGCCGCGGTGTCCGGGTGATCACGCAGACGTTGCTGCTGGACGCGCAGCCATGGGATGTTGCCCTGGGCGCCGGTGACCACCCCGGCAGCCGACTCGATGGCGTCGGCACCCGCCTCGACGGAGTCCACGCCGTTGTCGATCCGTGCTGCCAAGGACGCGGCCCGCTCGACCGCCGAGTTGGCGGCCAGACCGATCAGCTGGTCGTCGCCGAAGGCCGTGCGCAGACTGTGGGCCACGGCGCGCACCGCGGCGATCGCGGTGCGCAGCGCCTCCACGTCACCGCGTGCGGCTCCGCCGTCCATCGTCTCGAGGATGCCGAGCACCTCGCCGATCCCCAGCTGCGACCACGGCGTCTGGGCGCCGGCACCGGGCGGTTCCCCGGCCGCGGACCGCTTGTGTTGTCCGGCTCTCCTGGTCTCGTCCCACACACGCATCCCCCTCGTGTCCCCGCCCGATCCAGGTGAGGGTACCGCCGGATCGGGCCCGGTGGCGGGGTGTGCGTGTGTCTGTGCACCGAGTGGTGCCGCCGGAGATCAGTCCAGGTCGTCGTGGCGAACGAGCTGACGTGCCGCCTCGGTCACCGACCCCGACAGCGACGGATACACCGACAGCGTCGACGCCAGATCCGACACCGTGAGCTTGTTCTGCACCGCCACCGCGATCGGCAGGATCAGCTCCGACGCCGTCGGGGCCACCACCACACCACCGATCACCACACCGGTGGCCGGCCGGCAGAAGATCTTGACGAAGCCGCGACGCAGACCGCTCATCTTGGCGCGCGGATTGGTCGACAGCGGCAGCATCACGGTGCGGGCCGGGTACTCGCCGGCGTCGATCGCCGTCTGCGACACCCCAACCGTCGCGATCTCCGGACGCGTGAAGATCGCCGACGCAACGGTTTTCAGCTTGATCGGGCTCACCCCCTCGCCGAGTGCGTGGTACATGGCGATGCGGCCCTGCATGGCGGCCACGGAGGCGAGCGGGAACAGTCCGGTGCAGTCTCCGGCGGCGTAGACACCGGCCACCGAGGTCCGTGACACGCGATCGACGGTGATGTAGCCGCCGCGGTGCGTCTCCACCCCGGCCTTGTCCAACCCCAGATCGGTGGTGTTGGGCACCGATCCCACGGTCATCAGCACGTGCGATCCGGTCACGCTGCGGCCGTCGGCCAGGTAGGCGGTCACCGTGTCGCCGGTGCGGACCACCTTGTCGGCGCGGGCGTGCTTGATCAGGGTCACACCGCGTTCGGACAAGGCCTCCTCGAGCACGAGGGCCGCGTCCTCGTCCTCGTGCGGGAGCACGCGATCGCGGCTCGACACCAGGGTCACCTTCACGCCCAGCTCGGTGTAGGCGTGCACGAACTCGGCGCCGGTCACACCGGAACCGACCACGATGAGGTGTTCGGGCAGCTTCTCCAGGTCGTAGAGCTGACGCCAGGTGAGGATGCGCTCGCCATCGGGCATCGCGTCGGGCAGGACACGCGGCGAGGCGCCGGTGGCGATCAGCACCACGTCGCCCTCGTAGCGTTCGGTGGTGCCGTCGGGGAGGGTGGCCACCACACCGTGGGTGGAGACGCCGAGCTGGGTGGATTCGAGCCGTGCGGTACCGGAGACCAGCCGCACACCCTCGCTGATCAGGCGCGATCGGATATCGGCGGATTGTGCGAAGGCCAGATCCCGGACACGCTGGTGGATCTGCGGCAGGGTCACCACCGCATCCTCGGAGTGCAGGTCGATGCCGAGGGTGGCGGCGCGGCGGACCTCGGTGCGGATACCGGTGGAGGCGATGAAGGTCTTCGACGGCACACAGTCCCACAGGACGCAGGCACCGCCGATGCCGTCCGAGTCGATCACCGTGATGTCGGCTCCGTAGGCCGCCGCGGCCAACGCCGCCTCATAGCCTGCCGGGCCTCCGCCGATGATCACGATCTTGGTCATGCCACTCCTTACGTGTCGCCCCGGGCCGGCAACGTCCGAATGGTCGACGCGACCGGCAGCCATGTCGTCGGGATCACCATGGGACATGCAGGGGCTGGTTGGTGTATCCGCTGTGATGCGCCGGGTACCAACCTAGTCCTCGCACGCCGACGGAGTGGAACGCACCGGTGAACCGGAGGTGTTCGACACACCTGGTGAACCGGCGGACGACATCATCGCGTCCGCAGTGACCGATAGTGCCGGCGGGTCTCGGCGGGCAGATGCTCGATCGCGTACCCGAGCATCGTCGCCGGCATCTGGGCCGCGTGGGCGTCGAGGAATGCGACGAGCAGGCCGCGGTCGACCCGTTTGCCGACCTCGCGGAGCATCCAGCCGGTCGCCTTCTGCAGCAGGTCTTCTCGGTGCTCTAGGTACTGCACGGCCAGCTCCAGGGTGGTCGAGGCGTCGCCGGCACGGATGAAGGCGTGGGTGGCGACCATCGCGATCCGACGCAGCCACAGGTCGTCGACGCCGGCCAGTTCGGTCAACAGATCGCGTGGACGATCGAGCAGCCACTGTCCGACGATGGGTGCGGCAGACGCGTCGACGATGTCCCAGTTGTTCACCCGCCCGCGGCGTGCGGCGGCGAGGTACCAGTCGACGATCCGCGCGGCGGGCTCGTCGTCGCCGCGACGGATCGCGCGGGTCATCTGCTCGGCGGCGATGAGCACCGCGGTGAGCCGATGTTCGTGCACCGGGGAGGCGATCAGCCGGTCGAGTTCGGGCCGGGGAAGGTCGCGGTGTGCGCGCGCCACGGTCCGCTGCTGCGGCACCGACACCCCGATGAAGCGGTCCCCCGCGCCGTACTGCCCGGGACCGGTCTTGAAGAACCCCGCAGCCGACGCCGCGCGGCCGGGATCGCCGAGGGCGTCGAGTTCGTTCATCACCGCGCGGGCCGTCACGCCCACACCGTAGCGCCGTCGTCGTAATACGATCATGTGTGGTCCGTGTGGCCACACCGATGAGCAGTCGAGCAGTCCGAACCCCGGTTCGGCGGGAAAGTGCAGGTCAGAACCTACATGCCGATCTATGCAGCCTACGGTTCCAACATGCACCCCGAGCAGATGGCGGAGCGTGCGCCGCACTCCCCGATGTCGGGTACCGGGTGGCTGCACGGCTGGCGGCTGACCTTCGGCGGCGGGGACATCGGCTGGGAGGGTTCGCTCGCGACCGTCGCCGAGGACCGGGACGACCCGGCGGCGAAGGTGTTCGTGGTGCTCTACGACGTCACCACCGAGGACGAGGCCAACCTGGACCGCTGGGAGGGTTCCGAACTCGGCATCCACCGCAAGATCCGCACCCGCGTGCGGACCACCGACGGTGGTGTCCTGGCCTGGCTGTACGTGCTCGACGCCTTCGAAGGCGGCCTGCCGTCGGCGCGCTACCTCGGGGTGATGGCGGAGGCCGCCGAGATCGCGGGCGCGCCCGCCGACTACGTGCAGGACCTGCGGCTGCGGGAATCCCGCAATGTCGGGCCCGGACCCGGCCCGATAGAGCCCTGAGACCGCCCCTATCGGTGGTTGAGCAGGTCGTCCTCGCGCAGCGAGGCCGCCCGTCCGTCGAAACCTCTCTGCTTGCGCTCCAAGGTGGGCACAGCGGAGGTGGTGACGTTCGGTAGTCGGCCGACAGAGGTTTCGACACGACTCCTCGCTCCGCTCCTCGTCGGCTCAACCACCGTAAAGGGGTGCGAGGCCGCCCGTCCGTCGAAACCTCTCTGCTTGCGCTCCAAGGTGGGCACAGCGGAGGTGGTGACGTTCGGTAGTCGAGCGGCAGAGGTTTCGACACGACTCCTCGTCGGCTCAACCACCGTGAACGCGGCACCCCTCGAGTCACATTCGGTGGTTGAGCAGGTCGCCCTCGCGAAACGAGACCGCCCGGCCGTCGAAACCCGATGAGCCTGCTGGTGGTTTCGCTCACTCCCCGGGGGTGAAGCCCAGGACCACTCCGGCCAGCGTCCGCACTCCGATGTCCAGGGCGCGTTCGTCGATGTCGAACGTCGGCTGATGCAGGTCCAGCTGGGGGCCCAGTCCGTCCCACACGCCGAGGCGCGCCATCGCGCCCGGCACGTGTTCGAGGAACCAGGAGAAATCCTCACCACCGGGTGACTGCGGGGTGTCGGCCACCGCACTGGGGCCGATCGCGGCGACCGCACGGGTGAGCATCTCCACCGACGTCGCGTCGTTGATCACCGGCGGCACCCCGCGGAAGTACGAGAGATCGTGCGAGACCCGAAGGGGCGCCAGCAGTTCGCCGATCACGCTGCGCACCAACGATTCCAGCTCCGCCCACACCTCATGTTCACCGGTGCGGACGGTGCCCTTGAGATGCCCCTCCTGCGGGATGGCGTTCGGCGCGTTGCCGGCATGCGCTGCGCCCCAGGCCATCACGGTGCCCGAGCGCGGGTCGATGCGGCGCGACAGCACCCCGGGTAGGCCGGTGATGACCGCACCCATCGCGTAGACGACGTCGCCGGTCAGATGCGGACGCGAGGTGTGCCCGCCGGGGGAACGCAGTTGCAGGTCGATGTGGTCGGCGGCCGAGGTCAGCGCTCCCTCGCGCAGTCCGACCGAACCGACCGGGAGCCGAGGATCACAGTGCAGGGCGAAGATCCGGCCGACTCCCTCGGTGACCCCGGCGGCGATGGCGTCGAGCGCGCCTCCGGGCATGACCTCCTCGGCCGCCTGGAACACCAGTCGGACCCCGACCGGCAACCGGTCGGCCACCGACGACAACACCGACGCGGTACCCAGCAGGATCGCGGTGTGGGCGTCGTGCCCGCACGAGTGGGAGACCCCGTCGACGGTGGAGCTGAACGACCGGCCGGTGTGTTCGGTGATCGGGAGCGCGTCCATGTCGGCGCGCAACGCGATCCGCGGGCCGCTCGTGGGCCCCAGATCGCACACGACCCCCGTGCCCAGCGGCAGCCGCCGCGGCGTGAGCCCGAGGGCGGTGAGTTCGGCCAACACCAGTTCGGTGGTCGCGACCTCCTGTCGGGACAACTCCGGATACGCGTGTATCCGTCGTCGCCAGCCGACCAGCTGGTCGCGATGGGTGGCCAACCAGACGTCGAGAATCTGTCCGGCATCGGCCCCGATCCCGGTGTCCGCCATCGGTTCAGTCCTTTTCATTCGAGATGTGCCGTCCCCACGGGTGTCGGTGAGTCCGGCTCAGGGGGTGTGCCCGGCCGCCGTCAGAGCAGACTCGGCGGCGTCGGTACGGCGAGGTCGGCCAGCAACGGTAGGCGCAACCCCTGCTTGATCAGCGACTGCGCCGGTCCGGCCAGGGGGGCCCGCTCGGTACCGATCGCGGTGGCCCGGGCCAGCAACTCGTCGGCGCCAACGGCCTCGTCGACGATCCCGGCGGCGACGGCATCGGTGGCGGAGTAGCGACGGCTGGTGAGCATGGCCTCGGTGGCGGTGCGGTCGCTCAGGCGGGTACGGATCAGCGACGCCATGCCACGGGTGAACGGCATCGACAGTGCCGCCTCCGGCAGCGACCAGAACCCACGTTCGGTGCGCATCACGACGTGGTCGGCGCACAGGGCGAGCATGGCGCCCGCCCCGAAGGCATGTCCGTTGATCGCGGTGATCGTCGGGACCGGCAGGGTCAGGATCTTGGTGTAGAGGGCGTGCACCCGGTCGAGGTAGGCCGGCAGCTCGGCCGCGTGGGCGGCGATGAAGTCGGTGTCGAGCCCGTTGCTGAAGAACTTGCCGGTCGCGGTGATCACGAGGGCCTTGGCGCCGTCGGCGACGGCCGTGTCGAGCAGGGACTCGACCTGCTCGATCCACTCGAGACGGAAACGGTTCTCCGGGTTGGCCTCGTCGAGTTCGGACCCGGGTGCGCCGAGGAACAGCTCGGCGACGTCAGCGACCGTGGGCTGCGCACTGAGAAATGGCATGAGGTGACCTTATCCCCTGCCCCATCGACCGGTGGTGGTCGATGGCCGGCGGCGAGGCGCGTGGCGGATCGGCAAACACCCACGAGCCGTACTCGGCACACTAGGGTTGCGATCATGGATCCCACCGTCGACGCCGACGCCGCGGCCATCGCCGCGGCCGCCACGATCGCCTCCCATACCGATGCTGCCGGCCACGATGTCGCGGTGGTCCTCGGGTCGGGGTGGGCACCGGCCGCCGATGCCTTCGGCGCCGCCACCGCCACGATGCCGATGACGTCGATCCCGGGGTTCACCCCGCCGTCGGCGTCGGGTCACGGTGGTTCGGTCCGCTCGGTGCACATCGGGGATCGTCGGGTTCTGCTGATGCTCGGGCGGATCCACGCCTACGAGGGCCATCACCTCGCCCGGGTGGTGCACCCGGTGCGGACCGCTGCGGCGGCGGGCGTGCACACGGTGGTCTTGACCAACGCCGCAGGCGGTCTGCGCGACGGTATGCGCGTGGGGCAGCCGGTGCTGATCGCCGACCACCTCAACCTCACCGCCCGCTCCCCGCTGACCGGGGCACACTTCGTCGATCTGGTGGACGCCTACTCGCCGCGGCTGCGGGCGATCGCCCGCGGTATCGATCCGTCGCTGGAGGAGGGCGTCTACGCGGGACTGCCCGGCCCGCACTACGAGACACCCGCCGAGATCCGGATGTTGCGGACGATCGGCGCCGACCTGGTCGGCATGTCGACGGTGCACGAGACGATCGCGGCACGGGCCGCCGGCCTGGACGTGCTCGGGGTGTCGTTGGTGACCAACCTCGCCGCCGGGATCACCGGCGAGCCCCTCGACCATGCCGAGGTGCTCGAGGTGGGCCGCACATCGGCGACGCGGATGGGGGAACTGCTCGCGACGATCGTGGGGGAACTGTGAGATGAGCTATCCGCCCGGACCACCGCAGGGATACGGCTACCCGGCGCCACCGCCCCAACAGCCACCGCCCCAACAGCCACCGCGCTCACCGTGGTCGTCGCCGGTCGTGCTGGTGGCGATCGCGATCGGGCTGCTGGTCGTGATCGGCGCCGGGATCGCGGCATGGGCGCTGACCCGCACCGGTTCCGACTCGGATTCGGCCACCGCGACGACGTCGACGCCGTCCACCTCGACGTCGACGTTCACCAGCACCGTCACCCAGACCCAGGGCGGTGCACCGATCCCCACCCAGACGCAGACCACGTCGCATCCGTCGGTGACCGTGTCCGGCGCCGACTGGCAGGGATTCCTGAGCGGCCCGCGCTGCAACGCCGCCGACGATCCCGCCGTCGCGATCGGCCAGACCACCCGCTCGCGCGTGGTGATCTGCCAGGTCGGCACCCAGACCGGACGGTGGTACTACAAGGGCCTCGCCGAGGGCGACACCATCGAGATCGGCTACCCGCAGCAGGTCGGCAACAGCTTTGTGGCGCAGAATGGTTCGACCACCTACACGGTCTCGCCGAGCTCCCTGGTCATCACTCAGGACGGTTCGACGCTGGCCGACGAGACCATGCTGCAGTACTGGTCCCTGACCTGACCGGTATCGCCAGCCAACCGACGGAGGAACTCCCGGCCGATGTGTGCCCATCTCGCGGATTCACCGGTGCTCGACGCCGCCCATCTCGACGTGATCCGGTCCGGACGCGCCCTGCTGCACGATGTCGGCCTGACCGTGCATCCCGGTGAACACTGGGCACTGCTCGGCCCGAACGGCGCCGGGAAGTCGACATTGATGGCGATCCTCGGTGCGCGCGCCCATCCCACCACCGGGGTCGTCGACGTCCTCGGCAAACGACTCGGCCGCGTGGACATGCGGGAATTGCGAACCCACATCGGGCATGTCGATCCGCGCTGGCGGATCGACGTCCCGATCACCGCCCACGACGTGGTGCTGACCGGGCTGACCAACACCCCCGAACTCGACCGCCGGCACGCCTACACCGACGCCGAGCACACCCGTGCCGACGACCTGCTGGAGATGCTCGGGATGACCGGGCGACGCGGGTCGGTGTGGCCGGTGATGAGTCAGGGTGAGCGCGGCCGCACCCTGATCGCGCGCGCACTGATGCCGGAGCCGGCGCTGCTGCTGCTCGACGAGCCGGCCACCGGGCTCGATCTGGCGGCGCGCGAGAAGTTGCTGTCGGCGATCGATCGGCTGCGTGCCGATGTGCCCGGACTCGCGAGCGTGCTGGTCACCCATCACCTCGAGGACCTGCCGGCGAGCACCACCCATGCGATGCTCCTGCGCGAGGGCGAGGTGGTGGCCGCCGGCGAGGTCGATCAGACCCTGACGTCGACGACGATCAGCGCCTGTTTCGACCATGCGGTCAGCGTGCGCCGCCACGACGGCCGCTGGTCGGCGGTGGCCGCCTGAGTGACCGGTTCGGCCCGATGAGACGTGCGGCCGGTGTGATCAGCGCGGCCCGAACTGACGGTCGCCGGCATCCCCGAGACCCGGCACGATGTAGGACGCCTCGTTCAGTCCCTCGTCCACCGCACCGACGAACAGTCGCACCGGGTGTCCCGACTTCTCCAGTGCTGCAACACCTTCCGGTGCAGCAACCACACACAGCACGGTGATGTCCGTGGCGCCGCGCGCCACCAGTAGGTCAAGGGTGTGCAGCATCGACCCGCCGGTGGCCAGCATGGGATCGAGGACGAACACCGGCTGTCCGGCCAGGTCGTCGGGCAGCGATTCCAGGTAGGGCACAGGCTGCGCGGTGGCCTCGTCGCGGGCCACGCCGACGAAGCCGACGAACGCCTCGGGCACCATCGCGTGGGCCTGCTCGACCATGCCGAGACCCGCGCGCAGCACCGGCACGAACAGCGGTGGCGCGGCCAGCCGGGTGCCGGCGCAGTCCTTGATCGGGGTCTCGATGCCGACGACGTCGACCGGGGCGTCGGCGAGCGCCTCGTAGACCAGCATCTGGGTGAGATCCGACAGTGCCGCACGGAAGGCCGCGTTGCCGGTGTGCTTGTCGCGCATCGTGGTCAGTCGTGCCGCCGCGAGTGGGTGGTCGACGAGGTGTACCTGCATGGCCTACAGACCTTAGTGCGCCGCCACCCCGACGGCCCGCCGCATGGCCAGGTGATCGCGATGGACCCGTGACGGATATCTCGGTCACGGGAACCCGGGTGCTCGCCGCTGCGTCCAAGTTCCCATGACCCAGCACCCGACCACCGCTTCCGGGACCGACACATCGGGGACGGCCGTCTCCCCCGACGCCCTGAACACCTACGCCGGCCGGCAGTCACTGGCCGCCCATCGCGTGGGCGCCCACGCCGGCGCCGTCGACGTCGGACCGCTCACGATGACGTTCGGGGTGATCGGTGCGGAATACCTCGCCGCGCTCGGCGAGCTGCTCGGGTCCCGCCGCCGTCGACTCTCCGACGTCACCGCCCGGCACACCCGGATCGGCACCGAGACCACCACCGCCGCGAACTCGTACGTCGCCGCCGATACCGGGGCGGCTCGCACGGTGGCCCGGACGGACACACCCGACACCGAGGTGTCGGCCTGATGTCCGCCGTCGATCTGCTGATCGTGCCGCTGCGGATTCTGCTGACCGCACTGGGAACGGGGATGTTGCCCGGCGACGATCCGGTCACCGCACTGCGCACCCTGGCCCCGGATCTCGAGGCGGCCCGTGACGACGCACTCGCCGCGAGCGCCGCCGTCGCCCACGAGTGGTCGGGCGACGGTGGTGACGCGGCCGTCGACACGGCCCGGCGCACCGCGGCACTGACCACCTCGATCACCGACGACGACCCGCAGATCGTGGCCCTCACCGAGACCGCGGCCGGGCGCATCCGGGTGGCGGCCGAACGACTCGACGAGTTGGTCGACGAGTTCACACGGGTCGCGAACTCCCTGGGTCCCGATGTGTTCACCCCGGCGGGTCTGACCGCGCTGGTTCCCGTCGCGGTCGGACTGATCGGCCGGGGGGTGGAGGTGGTCGACCGCACCCGAGGCGAGCTGTCCGGCGACACCGCGGCGCTGATGGCACTGGGCCACAACGAGGCTCCCGTGGCCGTGCCGGCGTCCACATCGACGCGCGGACCGGGGGCGGTGCCCCGCGGCGAGGGTGTGGCGATCACCCTCCCGGACGGTTCGGTGGCCTACGCCCCGAACGAGCGGGCGGCCACCGCCGTGCGTGCCGCGCTGGGCCAGCAGGGCGTGCCCTATGTATGGGGCGGCACCACCCCTGCCGGTTTCGACTGCAGCGGGCTGACCCAGTGGGCCTACCGGCAGGCCGGCGTGGAGCTGCCGCGGCTGGCACAGGATCAGGACACCGCCGGGACACCGGTCGCCCAGGGCGACCTGATGCCCGGCGATCTGGCGGTGTGGGACGGCCATGTGGCGATGTACATCGGGAACCAGCAGCTGGTGGAGGCCGGATGTGCGAGCATGTGCATATGCGCGCCATCATCTACACCCGCGTCTCCAACGACCACAGCGGACGCTCGACCAGCACCGATGACCAA
>NZ_JBSFRM010000038.1:0-8778 GCF_053589235.1 Gordonia sp. NPDC003376
GCCGAACTCTACAAGGACCGCAACGTCGTCGAACGATCCTTCTCCTGGTCCAAGCAATGGCGAGGACTGGCCACCCGCTACGACAAACTCGCCATTACCTACCGGGCCGGGGTGACTCTCAACGCCATCCTCAACTGGTTGCAACGGTTGGGAGACACGCCCTAGCCTGCGTATTCCGGCGAGGAGAAGCGCCTTGTGGGGTGCGTGGGCGGCTAACTTCAACTGTGTTCGGCGGGCGTGACGGCTGATTTTGGCGGCGATGGTGAACAGGCGGCGGCGTAGCCGTTTGGGTTCCCACCGACGGGCGTCGGTGTAGGTGAAGGCCAGCAGCTGAGTCCAGGCGATCAACTCCCACGCGAGCATGACCAGAGCGCACCAGATCTGGTTGTGGCACAGCCATGCAGCGGGAGGTTCGTCAGTCCACAGTCTTTGGCGGTGCGGATCCGGTCTTCGCATCGAGCACGCTGGCGGTGGCGTAGTTCGAGGTCGGCGAGTTGGCCGCGGGGTGTGTTGGTGGCGAAAGCTGTCAGCCGCAAACCATCGCGATCGGTGAAGCGTAGTTGCGCACCCGGATGCGGGCGTTCTTTGCGCACGATCACTCGCATCCCGGCCGGCCAGGTGCTCAGGTCGAGAACACCGGTCAACTCGGCCACCCATGCCCCGTCACGTTCGATCCCGTCGGCGTCGTAAGCCGGGGCCCATGCCTGTGAGGAGGTGGTCGATGACGGTGGCCGTGGACTCGGTCAGGCTGAAGCCGACGGAGTATGCCAGTCGTCGGCGGGTCAGGTAGTCCAGGAAGTCGTGGGTGCCGCCGGCGGCATCGGTACGGATCAACACACTCTAACCGGGCCGTGAACCGGAGACCGAGGGCAACTGTGCCAGTGTCTGGCCCACCACGGTGATGTGGTCGGCGGCGGTGCTGGCTCCGGCATTGCCGGCCCGCAACGCGATCGCCAGCGGTTCACCGGTGCCGCCGGCACCGTGGTCGACGAACGCGCAGAGTGGGTGACATCCAAAGCCCTGCTTGTAGGTTGGTGCGGCGTGTTCTTTCTCCGAGTGTGTGGTGACCCTGTCGGTCGCCAATTGCGTCCTGGGCGCCAGAGAACGGTCGAGTTCATGCAGTTAAGAGCACTGCCGACCAGTCACCACCGGTTCTGCAAAGAATCGGCGCAGACGATTTTCAACGCAATTGGCGAGCCCCAGGTCAGATCATTGCCACTCGCCACTGTTCTTGCTCGCTCACACTCGTCCACACGTGACGAAAACGATGCAGGGAAGGACGACATCCTTGAATGCACGCCTAACGATCTATTCGAGCCCTACGTGGAGATGCGTGCTGCAGCTACGGGGGACGGACCAGCGAGCCCAGCGGATCTCGGCATCGGCGAGAAGCGCCCAAGCGCGGGTCCCCGGTAGAGTCTTGCTGTTGCCGTGTGCGCCAACGGTGCATGGCGTTCATCTTGATGATAGGAGCGGATGCCAATGCGGGACCGCGATTCCCTGCTCGACGCGATTGTCGCCGACCTGCGGGCCGGTCCCGACGATGCCGACGAATTCGATGTAGCTGCACTCGTCGACGCAATCCGCGCGGCCACTGGCAGCTACCAGACACCACCCGCAGACCGGTACTGGCGGTTGGTGTACGGCCATCATCGCGAATCGCTATTGGTCGACGCCGTCACTCGAGCGCACATTGCGGTCGCAGACCTGCGCCCTCACATCACAGTCAACGAGTCCGACGAACAACTTATCCTGCGAGCCGATACCGGCGCGGCCGTCACGATCCAATGGACAGCTGCAGGCGTCGACAGCGGGCTGCGCTACGTGCACACTGATCACTCTGGGGCGGAGGTGTCTGCCGGTAGGCTCAGCTCGCCGGCAGCCGTTGACGGCTTGGTCAGCGTGCTTCAGTCCGGGCGGCCGACATGACGGCCCATCCCGCCCCGTATGCGAAAGAGCGCAACCCTGCCGTCGTTGACGAAGGGGACAACGATTCGTTGATTGAGCTGTGTGGCAAGGTGTGATGCTCGCCGAGGTCCGAGCATCAGCCATCCCGCGAGGGCGGCCCAGACCGGGCTGATGCTCGAGAAGGTCCCGAACATCGCCGCCGGAACACGACGCAGTGCCACCACATCCGAGATGTACGGGACGAGGGACGACAGTAGTCCGCACGCGAGGGCAAGGAGCATTGCGGCCGTCGTCGGCGGGTGGATGACAAACCAGTTCGCGGCCACAGGGAGCCATCGCGGCCACCGGGAGCCAGAGTCCGCCTATCACCGCACTCGCGACCGCGGTGCCCTGCAGGCCCGGGATCAGTCGGCCGACACTGCGGTTCAACAGGATATAGGCGGCCCACGATGCGGCGGCGGCCAGCGCGAACGCAACACCGAGGACGTCGGTGGTCGGTCCGGGATCGGTGAGCACGACGACACCGGCGCCGGCGACGATCGCACACCCGATGTCGAGGACGCGGCCGGAGGTGACGATCGCGACGGTCAGCGGCCCCAGGAACTCCACCGTGACCGCCAGGCCCAACCCGATTCGTTCGATGGCCAGGTACAGGCCGAGGGAGCTACGGGTCTTCGTCATGTGCGCCGAGCGGGGTTCGTTCACCGATGCGGCTGCGGAACTGCACATCTCGCAGGCCGCGGTCTCGCGCACGATCGCCTCGGCGGAGCGTGTGATCGGCGATCGGCTGCTCCGTCGCGTACCGCGCGGGTGTGAACTGACCAGCGCCGGACTCGAGGTCCTCCCCCATGCGCGTCGCCTGCTCGCCGAGGCGGAACGGTTCGAGCAGTTCCTGCAGACCCGGCACGGACAACTACGGCTCGGATACGCGTGGGCCGCACTCGGGCGTCACACCGCTCCCCTGCAGCGGCAATGGGCCCGAGACCACGAGGCGATCCAGCTCGAACTCGTGCGACATAACTCCCCCACGGCGGGCCTGGCCGAGGGGCTGTGCGACGTGGCGATCGTGCGCCGCACGGTGGACGTGCGCCGCTTCGATTCGGTGGTCGTCGGTCTCGAACAACGCTTCGTCGCATACGCCTCCGACGACCCCCGATGGGCCAGGCGCCGCCAGGTCACGATGGCCGAGATCGCCGAACGCACCGTGGTGATCGACCCTCGTTCGGGAACCACCGGTGAGGAGCTGTGGCGTGGTTTCGAGCACCCGCCCGAGTTCATCGAGACCACCGACGTCGACAGCTGGCTCGACGCCATCGCGGCAGGACGCGGCGTCGGGAGCACGGCCGCGGCGACCGCCGACCATCATGCGCGTCCCGGGATCGTCTATCGACCCGTCAAGGACGGACCGCGTATCCCGGTACACCTGGTCTGGTGGCGTGACGCCCGACCGAACGGCCTCACCGAACTCATCGATGCCGTCACACGGCTCTACGCCGGCTGACCAGCCCGGACGTGCACCGAATCTCGCACTACCTCGCAATGGTTTGATCCATGTCAACCATTACCGGTCTGACGGCCCGCCCTCGCCCGATGGCGCTGTACCGCGTCGGTGTTGCCACAGCGGGTGCAGCAATAGGCGCGGCGACCGTTGCGGCTGGTGTCGACGAACACCTGTCCGCATCCCGTGCGCGCACATCGTCCGAGTCGGCGGCCGTCGGCCTCGACGGTGAAGATCGCCAGGCCGCCGGCGGTGACCGCCATGATCCGGCTCACCACGTCGTCCTCGTCCGGCGTGAAGTGCAGATGTGGCCGTAGCCCATCGTGTGTCGTGAGATACATGCTGGCGACACCGTCGACGAGGAGTGCATTGACGGCCTCGCATCGGCGTTTCTCGGTCGCTGCGGTGAACACCGTGCGCAGGCGGGTGGTCCATCGGCGCAGTTCGATCAACGACCGGTCGTCCAGGTCGGGCCACCGGATCGAGTGATCGGCGAACACCTCGCCGACGGCCACGATCGTCCAGCGATCGTGCCCACCCCGACTCCCTGACCCCACACGACCACGGAAAGGTCATTCGACATGGACACAGGACTGCGCGACAAGGTCGTCGTCATCACCGGCGCCGCATCGGGAATCGGCGCCGCCTCCGCCCGTGCGTTTGCGGCCGAAGGCGCGAAGCTGGCACTCGTCGACCGCGACGAAGCCGGACTTGCCGCCCTCGCGACCGAACTCGGGAGGGTCGGTTACGCCGTCGCCGACCTGAGCACCCTCGACGGTGTCACGACCGGGCTCGACGAAGCACTTGCCCCGTATGACGGACGGGTCGACGTCCTGTTCAACAACGTCGGTGCCGGAAGTCTCGGTCTCTTCGACACGCTCAGCGACCAGGACTGGATCGACGCCTTGCAGCTCAACTTCCTGAGTCAGGTCCGCGCGGCAACCCATCTGCTTCCTCGTATGCGCGCACAGCACTCCGGCGTCATCGTGAACAATGCCTCCGACCTGGGGCGTCAGCCGATCGTCGGCGGACCCGACTACGCGGCGTCGAAAGCGGCGATCCTCTCGTTCACCACCTCCCTGGCCAAGTCCGAAGGTCCATACATTCGCGTCAATGCCGTCGCCGCCGGTGCCACCATGTCGCCGATGTGGTCCATGCCGGGAGGCCTCGCCGACACCTTCGCCGCGGTCCACGGGGTGTCGCGGGACGAGTCGATCGAGGCCGAGATGAAGGCACGCAACCTTCCCCTCGCCCGTATCGGGCAACCCCATGAGGTGGCGAATGTGGTCGTGTTCCTCGCTTCCGATCTCGCGTCCTATGTGACGTCGAGTGTCTATGGCGTCGACGGTGGTTCGGTCGGCAGCATCGTCTAGACCGTACCTGGCCGATTCGGCCGGTCTGACGATGACCAGTCCGGCCGAATCGGTTCAGGTGTACCCGAGACAGCCTTGGGCGCAGGCGAGATGGAGCCGGCTCGTGGACGGTCGACCCGTGGGGAGAGCACCGCCGATCGGGACTGGACCCGCGCTCTGTGTCGGCGGCGGTCAGCCTCCGATCCCCACCGAGACCACCATGACCGGAACCGCTGACGCCCGGAGGATCTCCCGGCTCGTCGAGCCCAGCAGGAGACTGCGCAGCGCTCCCCCGCCGCGACATCCCACCACCACCAGTTGCGCGTCGTGCGCGACATCGAGTATCCCCTGTGCCGCAGGGGCACCGGACACGACGACGTGCACCGCGACATCGGGATGACGGCGTCGGGCCTCGACGATCTGCTCCTCGACCGATGTCTGCGCCTGCACCGCATCGCCGCCGGTCGCATGGACGACAGTGACCCCGGTCCTTCGCGCTTCCGCGGCGGTGAACGCACTCAGTGCGACGGCCTGCGACAAGGGCGATCCGTCTATCCCCAGCACGACCTGTCCATCTGTCGGCGCCGGGCCGGAAACGGCCACCACCGGGCACGCCGCGTGGGCGGCGACATCTGCGCTGACCGAACCGGTCACCAGCGATTCGAGGCCGCCGAGCCGGTGAGTGCCCACGACGAGCACGTGGGCGTGGCGCGAGATCTCATACAAGACATCCGTCGGATGGCCGTCCAGCACGACCCCCGAGATCTCCTGACCCCCGACGTCACCGGCTACCGATGCGACCGCGGCATCGACATCTGCCTGGACATGCTCACGGAGGATGTCGTCACGACGAGCGGAGTCCTCGCCATGCACCTTGGCGACACCGACCACCTCCAGTTCCCGACACGTCAATCGCGACTCGCGCGCGGCGAAACGCACCACATCCGCCGATAGATCGGATCCGTCCACGGCCGCGACGATCGGGGTCTGCCCATCGATGTCCATACCGGGCACACTGCCAACCCGTGGGCCGGCGCGCCAGGGCACAAGGTCGAGGGCGGTGGAGCCCCGGCCCGGCTGCGGTTCTCAGCGCATCGAGCCGGTCTCGAGATAGCGCTGGTGGAAGCCGAATGCCTCACCGAGGAGGTGCGGTGTCTGGCCGGCACCGGGCTGCGCCTCGGCACGCGTGAAATAGTCGTGCAACATCGGCCGGTACTCGGGATGCGCGCAGTTCTCGATGATCAGATGCGCCCGTCGACGGGGTGACAGACCACGCAGATCGGCCAGGCCGTGCTCGGTGACGAGGACCTGCGTGTCGTGCTCGGTGTGGTCGACGTGCGGCACCATGGGGACGATCGCCGAGATCGTGCCTCCCCGTGCCGTGGACGGGCTCAAGAACATCGACACGTATCCGTTGCGCGCGAAGTCACCCGAACCGCCGATGCCGTTCATGATCTTGGTGCCCATGACATGTGTCGAGTTCACGTTTCCGTAGATGTCGGCCTCGAGCATGCCGTTCATCGCGATCACCCCCAACCGCCGGATGATCTCGGGATGATTGCTGATCTCCTGCGGCCGAAGGATGATGTGCTTCCGATAGAATTCGATGTTCGCCGTCAGCTCTTCGATCCCCTCCTCGCTCAGCGCGAGGGCCGTGGCCGATGCATGCGCGACGGTTCCGTCCTTGACCAGGCGGAGCATGCTGTCCTGGATGACCTCCGAATAGCAGGTCAGCCCTTTGTATCCGCCACGGTCGAGACCGCCGAGCACGGCGTTCGCGACGTTTCCCACACCGGCCTGCAGCGGAAGCAGTGAGTCCGCCGGGAGTCGTCCGGCGCGCACCTCGTGGGCGAAGAAGTCCAAGACGTGGCCGGCGATCGCCTGACTCACGCCGTCGGAGGGGGTCAGCGGGTTGGCGCCGTCACGGCCATGGGTCTCCACCACGGCGATGACCTTGGCCGGATCGACCCGGAACGTCGGCTGACCGATACGGTCCTCGACCCGGGTGAGCTGGATCGGCTTGCGGTTCGGTGGCAACGCGGTGCCGTAGTAGACGTCGTGCATCCCCTCCATCTCCGCGGGAACCCACGAGTTCACCTCGAGGATGATCTTGTCGGCGACGTCGAGCCAGGTCTTGTTGTTGCCGATCGACGACGACGGGATCAGCTCCCCGCTCTCGGTGACCCCGGCGACCTCGACGACGGCGACGTCGACCTTGCCGTAGTAGCCCTCCCACACCTGCTGGGCGACGTGGGACAGGTGGATGTCGACGTAGTCCATACGACCGTCGTTGATCTTCTTTCGGGCCGTCGACTCGGCCTGATACGGCATACGCAGGGCGATGCCGTCGACCTCCGTGAGCAGCTTCTCGGTCTCCGACGTCACCGAGGCCCCGGTCAGCAGGTTGATCGTGAAGTTCGAGCCCGTCGCCCGGGTCTCCCGAATCCTCTCGGCCAACGCCGGGACGACCGCCTTGGGGGTGCCCGCCCCTCCGAAACCACTGATCGCCACGGTGTCGGAGGGATGGATGAACCGCACCGCCTCCTCTGCAGACATGACCTTCGCCGTGAACGCTGCGCTACGAATACGTCCTGACGTCTGAGACCGGGATGAAGAGGAGATCACGCCTCAGGATAGACACACCCGACTGTGTGGCATGTGGGGTGATGGGCGCTTCAGTGCCTGTGTGGTGTGGTGTAGGACCGACCGTCCCGTGGCCGCGGGTCAGGGGCGCTCGTCGTCGACGTCGAGTTGGGCCAGGGCCGCGCGTGCGGTCTCGAGCTCGAGACTGAGCTCGTCGATCCGCTTCTGTGCCGCCTCACGCGCCGCGGTGATCACACCGTCGACGGCATCGATCGCGGCGTCGTCGCCCAGCTCGCGCATCGCCCGCGCGACGCGGTCTGCGGCCACCTCGGTCGGTTTGCTCTTCTTGCTGCCGTTCGCCACCACGACCGTCCACGACCCCTCCCCACCCGACGTCACTGTGACACTGACCGACGCCTTCGAGGCCTTCGCGGATCGCGCGGCCCTCGGGGGTGTCGTCTTGGCGGTCGTCGTGGGGCTCGAAGCCTGTGTTGCGGTGGGCTCGGCACCGCGTGTGGGCTGGCGTTTCACCACGGGCGCAGCAGATTTCGCCGGGGCCGCGGACTTGGGCCTTGCTTCGGGTTCGGCTGATGAGGCCGGTGTGGGTGACGGGGAGGTTGTCGGCGCCGACGGACGAGGTGAGGCGGGCGCGGCGGCTGGTCGGCGTCGGGAAGCCGGTGTCGGTGTCGGTGTCGCGGCACGCGAACGCTGGAGTTCGTTGGCCTCGAACGGGAGTTGGTCGTCGATGCCCTTCGGACTCACCGTCACCGTCGTGCCATCGACGGACACCACACGTGCGGATGCCCCTGCCTCGAGCCCGAGCGATGGCACCGGATCGGCGAGATACACCGTCACGCGCTTGCCTGCGGCCACTCCGGCGGCCAGTGTCTCCAGGTCGTCAGGGGTCAGTCCACTGCTCTTGCGTGCGCTCACGTGACCATGTTCGCACACGCGTGCGACGACAGGTGGCAGGACCCGGCGGCGTCGGTGTGGCAGGTTGCGCGGCGTACAAAGGAACGATGACCGAGCACGATGGGCGCGTGGGCCGGGCCGCCCTGATCGCGGAGCGCACCTCGACACTCGGTCTCGTCGAGTCGTTGACGGAGCGTCTCGCCGCAGTGCTCGAGGCCACCGCGGACGAGGCCGCCGACGACGAGCACGACCCCGAAGGGGCCACGCTCGCCGTCGAACGCGGTCACCTGATCGCCCAGATCGAGCGGTCACGTGTACGCCTCGAGGAGATCGATGCGGCGCTCGACCGCGTCGGTGAGGGGTCCTACGGTCGATGCGAGACATGCGGCTCGCCGATCGACCCCGAACGCCTCGAAGTCCTCCCGGCAGCTCGGCAATGTGTGGACTGTGCGATGCGGCGGCCGTCGAAGCGGTGGTGAGATCCTCCGGGGTGGTCACCTCGGTGAGTTCGGCCGGCGGGGGTTT
>NZ_JBSFRM010000038.1:8874-44192 GCF_053589235.1 Gordonia sp. NPDC003376
GTTTCGACGTCTCTTGTCGTCGTCCGGTTGCTGATTGAGCCGGGACCGAGCATCGCGAGGACCCGTGTCGAAATCTCCTGAGCCTGCGTGGGGTGATGGCCACCTCGGCCGTTTGGTTGCGTTGGCGAGTTCGGCCGGCGGGGGTTTCGACGTCTCTTGTCGTCGTCCGGTTGCTGATTGAGCCGGGACCGAGCATCGCGAGGACCCGTGTCGAAATCTCCTGAGCCTGCGTGGGGTGATGACCACCTCGGCCGTTTGGTTGCGTTGGCGAGTTCGGCCGGCGGGGGTTTCGACGTCTCTTGTCGTGGTCCGGTTGCTGATTGAGCCGGGACCGAGCATCGCGAGGACCCGTGTCGAAATCTCCGCTGCCTGCGTGGGGTGGTGACCACCTTGGACGTTTGGTCACCTCGGTGAGTTCGGCCGGCGGAGGTTTCGACTCGTCTCGTCGCTGCGCTCCTCGTCGGCTCAACCAGCAACGGCCACACGCTGATTGAGCCGGGACCGAGCATCGCGAGGACCCGTGTCGAAATCTCCGCTGCCTGCGTTGGGTGGTGACCCACTTCGGAGGTGGCGGGGTCGGCGAGTTCGGCCGGCGGGGGTTTCGACGTCTCTTGTCGTGGTCCGGTTGCTGATTGAGCCGGGACCGAGCATCGCGAGGACCCGTGTCGAAATCTCCGCTGCCTGCGTGGGGTGGTGACCACCTTGGGCGTTTGGTCACCTCGGTGAGTTCGGCCGGCGGAGGTTTCGACACGCCTCGTCGCTGCGCTCCTCGTCGGCTCAACCATCAACGGCCACAAGCTGATTGGGCCGGGACCGAGCATCGCGAGGACCCGTGTCGAAACCTGTGGGGTGGTCATCTCGGCGAACCAGCGTAATCACTGCGCGACAGAGTGATTGGAGAATTCTACCGACGGTCGGCAAACCAGGCGCTGCGGGGCTCGATCTCGGTGGTCATGCCCGGTGGCGCTCGAGGTAGGCCGCCCGGACGCTTCGTCGCAAGGTCTTGCCGATCATGTTGACCGGAAGGTCGTCGACCACCTCCAGGTGCCGGGGGATGGCGTAGCCGGGAAGACGTTGCGAGCCGAACTGCCGGACCTCGGCCAGCGTCGGGGCCGGCCTGTTCGGGTCGACCACGATGGCCGCGAGGACTTCCTCATCGGTGCCGTCGCCACGGGGAATCCCGACGACTGCGATGTTGGCGACTCCGGGCATCTGCCAAAGGTGGCTTTCGACGACGGACGGGAACACGTTGAATCCGCCGACCAGGATCAGCTCCTTGACGCGGTCCACGAGCACCGCGAACCCGTCATGATCGACGTCGACGACATCCCCGGTGTACAGCCAGCCCTCGGCGTCCACGGTCTGCGCCGTCGCCTCGGGCTGACCGAGGTAGCCGGCGAACACCTGCGGACCCCGCACACACAGCTCGCCGTGGCGCACACCGTCGGCGTCAGGTGTGACCTCGACGGTGTGGTCCTCGGCGTCGACCACCCTGATCTCGGTGTTGGGGAACGGGATCCCGAGGGCACCACGCCGCCGTCTCTCCGAGCAGGGGTTGCCCAGCGCGATCGGCGAGCACTCGGTCATGCCGTAGCCCTCGATCAGCAGGCCCCCGGTGGTGCTCTCCCACCGTTCGGCGACAGCCGGTGACAGGGGCATGGCACCGCTGAAGGCCACTCGGATGGAGGTGAGGTCGGTGTCTCCGGCTGCGTCGAGCAGCCGGTCGAACATGGGTGCCACCCCCGGGATGAACGAGGCCGGGCGCCGGCGCTGCGCTGCGACCACCGCGGTGGGATCGAAGTTGGGAAAAGCCACCAAGGTGGCACCGATCAGTGGGGGCAGGACGAGGCAGAACATCATTCCGAAGGCGTGGAAGAACGGGAGCATTCCGTAGACGACATCGGAGCCGGTGTCGAAGCCCGCCCACGCTCTCCCCTGGGTTGCGTTGGCCACCAGATTGCGGTGTGTCAGTGTGGCTGCCTTGGGGGTTCCGGTGGTGCCGCCGGTGAACATGATCAGTGCGATGTCCGACGCCTGTCCGACGGCCTGCAGTGGTTGCGGCGCCGCCGTGGCGACCAGGCGACGCCAGTCTTGGGCATCTCCGGTGTCGGCACCGGTCAATGCCCGGCGCTTTGTGCGTGCCGCGGCCACGGGAAGGCGTAAGGCAAGTCGTGCGGTCCAGGGCAGGTCGTCGGCGACGTCCACCGAGATGACCTCGCGCACTGCGGTTCCGATCGCGGCCTCGTGCACGTCGAGGACGCGGTTGCGCCAGCACAGGACGAGTACCGACCCGGTTGTGACCAACTGGTCGTGGAGTTCGGCGACGGTGTAGGTCGGATTGTGTTCGACCACGGTTGCACCGCATGCCAGTACCGCGTGGAAGGCCCCGACATGGGAGGTGCTGTTGGGCAGTACCAATGACACGGCGTCGCCTGCCTGTACACCCAGTTGGCGTAACGCGTGTGCACCTCGCCCGGCGAGGGTGGCCAGTTCGGTGTAACTGGTTGTGGCGCCGAAGAAGTCGACGGCGACCACATCGCCGTCTCGTTCCGCGGCCTCGATCAGCAGATCGGTGATCCGGTTGTCGGGGACGGTGACGTCGTCGGGAACCCCCGGTCCGTACGAAGCCAGCCATGGACGGTCCTGCATCATCGCGACCCCGGTTCCTCGACATCGATCGGCCGCGAGTCAGCCTACTCGCCGTGGCGCGAGAATCCGGTGGGTGTGAAGGTGTTTCCCGGCATGACTCCGGTGACCCGGGCGCGCACGCGATCAGTGCCGACGGCCGTACCACCGCCGCCTGCCGGGAACCGGACAACCACTCCGGTTAGACTCAAGGGCCGAGCGACCGATCGTCGGCCGGACAGGTTGCGTGGAGCGGTTCACAGGAAGGGAGCGCCGGTGTCGTTCTCCGAACGCGTCGACCACTTCCAGCGACGCCATCCGGCGAGCGGGTATCCGTTGGCAGTGGCCTACAAGTTCTTCGACGATCAGGGCGGCTACCTCGCGGCGCTCATCACCTACTACGCGTTCATCTCGCTGTTCCCGCTGCTGCTGGTCTTCACCTCGATACTGGGCTTCGTGCTGCATGACGATCCCGAACTCCAGCGGCAGATCGTCGACTCGGCGCTCTCGCAGATCCCGGTCATCGGTTCTCATCTCGAGGTGCCCGGCGAGATCACCGGCAGCGTGATGGCGGTGACCATCGGCGCGGTGAGCGCGGTCTACGGTGCGCTCGGCGTGGCGGTGGCCCTGCAGAACGCCATGAACGTCGTGTGGACCGTGCCGCGGAACAACAGACCCAATCCGATTCGGGTACGCATCCAGGGAGCCTGGTTGCTGTCGACGGTCGGCGTCGCGATCATCGGTCTCACCGTGCTCAACGGTGTCGTCGCGGCGTCCGATCTGGGATCCGCCAGCACGGTCCTGACCATCGTGGGTTCGGTCGTTCTCAACACCGGGATCTTCGTCGTCGCCTTCCGGATCGGCACGAGTCGGTCGGTGAGCACACGGGATGTCTTTCCCGGCGCATTCGGGGCTGCGCTCGGGTGGCAGGCGCTGCAGACCTTCGGCAGTGTCTACGTGCTGCGCGTCATCGCCAGGGCGAGTGAGACGTACGGGGTGTTCGCGATGGTGCTCGGACTCCTCGCCTTTCTCTACCTCGCCGCGGTGCTCGTCGTGGTGTGTCTCGAGGGCAATGTGGTGCGCGTCGACAAGCTCTACCCGCGCTCACTGCTCACCCCGTTCACCGACAACGTGGTGCTCACCCCGGGCGACGAGGCCGCCTACACCGCGCAGGTACGCGCCCAGCGCAGCAAGGGGTTCGAGGAGATCGACGTGACCTTCGACAAGTCGGGTGGCGAGGATTCCGATCCCGTTCCCGACCACGTTGCACAGCATCACCAGCGGTGACGGCCGGACTGGGACGACGCCGGCCGGGCCTACTCCCCGCGGTCTCCCGGTACCGTGACCCCTTGTGCCTTGTCTCCCGCTGCTGAGGTGCGCGGTGTGAAGCTCGAGAACAGTGTGTCCCGGATGGCCATCCAGTCGCCCCATTGGTCGGCGTTCTTGGGATCGTGCAGCCACCGGAAGCGCAGTCCGTCGACGACGAGGCTCAACATCCGCAGCACCGCCTCGGGGTTCTCGTAGTCCCGGACCACCAGCTCCCAGGTGATCGGCAGGGGCCGGATGCTGAACTGCTGGTACGCCTCGTGCGCGGGATGATCCGGTGACATGGCGTAGGCCTCGAGCAGGTCGAAGTTGCTCGTGATCTCCTTCATGCCGGCGAAGTGCCGCACGAGCGAATCGGCCAGATCGAGCAGGGTGAGATCGTCGCCGTACTGGGCGACGATGCGTTCCACCGCGGCGACCTCGTCGTTGTTCCACTGTTCGAGGACGGCGGCGAACAGGTCGCTCATCGACGCAAAGTGGTGCTTGACGCCTGGTGCCGACATGCCGCAGCGGCGGGCGACCGAGCGCAGGGTGACGTCTGCGGGTCCGGACTCCTCGATCATCGACCGGGTGGCGGCGATGATCCTGCGCTTACGTTCTTCCGGCGTCAACCTCTCCGCCATACGGCCCCCTCTCAGCGGTGCAATCTATCTCCCCCGCCGCACCGCACCACCGCTGCCCCCCGGTTGCATCGCCCCCGTCACTCGGCATCGGCCCCCGTCACTCGTAGGCGGTCGCCCGCAGGCGCACCAACTCGCGGGCACACTGGACGATCCGGACGTCCACGCCGTCGGCGGTCGCGTCGTCGTAGGCGAGTCCGCGTGACTGCGCGGTCGGTCCGCCGAGGATCTCGCGGGTGTGGGCGATGGTGTCGCGGAACCCGGTCCCGGTAGGAGTCCGGTCACGGTAGATCACGGTGACCAGCGTCAGCATGTCGATGATGTTGGCAGCCGATTCCACCCGACCGCGTTGCTCAGGCGCCATCGCCGCACCGTTGCCCCGCAACTGATCGCTGATCGCCGAGGCTCGGACGAAGACGGCGAAGCGCGTCGAATCGTCCAGTTCGGCGTCGGTGTCGATCTCCGACAGCAGCACGAGCAGCTTCTCGGTGGCGGTCGACAGCGCGTCCTGGACGGTGGTGCGCCGTGATCGCAGCACCGACGGGAGACTGACGAGGAACACGATCACACCGGCGACGAGAAGCATCAGGATGACGTGGACGAGGGTCGCCAGCGGATCCAGGTGACGACTGGTGGCGGTCAGGGCCACCGTCATGGCCACACCACCCGCATTGGACACGATCGGGTGCGAGAACATGTACCACGTCAGCGTGAACAGCCCGATGATGGCGATCAGCGCCATCGTCGGGGCGGGTAACCACACCGCGGCGAGTACCACCAGCACGACGGCGATCGCGCATCCGATCAGTCGATAGCCGATGCGCCGGACTGTCTCCGTCCACGTCGGCTGCAGCATGGACACGACTGCGTTGAAGAAGGTGTTCGCGAAGAACGGCTGCGCCACCTGCAGGCCGGTCCCCCAGGCTGCGAGAATGCCCACCGACTTGGCCAGACCTTGGTGTAGCTCGGGCGAATCCGGCGAGATCGCCGCGGTGATCCGGGCGCGCAGGAAGGTCGAGCGCAAGTCCTTGACCCGGGTCAGCGGCGTCGTGTCACGGTCGGTGGCCGCCTGCCGGATCGTAGCCAGGTGGTGCTCGGCCTTGGTGACGAGGGCTCGCGACGCAGCGGTCAGCCGGGGGTCGTCGGGGACTGTCGGATTGTCGGTGAGACGCTCCTGCGGGGCCGAGTTCTTGTGGTCGATCTCGTCGGGATGACGCGCCTCGACGAGATCGGCGACGGCGGTGGCGTCGGCGTTCACCGCGGCCAGAGCAGCCGAGATCCCCAGCTTCTCGGGGGTCTGTGTGGTCGGCCGGTCGGCCTGTGCGCGAAGCAGATCCACCGAGCGGCGGAACCGAAGCGACTCGGTGAGCACCATTGTCGTCCAGGTGGACGGGCGATCCACCATCCAGCTCCGGATGATGTCGACGGTCGTGAAGTCGCCGGTCCGCAACGGCGCCGCCACTGCCACGCGGGTCGGTTTGGTGGGATCGGCGATTCCCGCGAGCACGCGCACCGCCACTGCGATGGCGAGTCCCAGCAGAACCGCCATCACGATGTGGAACTCGGATGTTCCTGTGGGAAGCGCGATTCCATAGCCTGCGACCGCCGAGTAGCACACCCCGATGCTGAGGAGTCGGAACTTCGGGATGACCGCGGGAAACAGCGACAGCCCGAAGATGACGAGGATCAGGACGAGGACACCGGCAAAGCTGTTCCACGTGCCGAGTGCGCGGGGAACGCACGCGGCGAAGACGGTCAGCGGGGCGAGCCAGGCCAGTCGGCGCAGGTCCGAACCCAGGGATCCGCCGAATGTCGCCATCACACAGAACAGTCCGACCATCGCACCGAGTACCGAGGCCTTGCCGAGGCCGGCCGAATAGCCGATGCCGAGGGAGACCGTCATGACCACCAGGGTCAGGATGAACAGGGCCGGCCCGCCGTCATGAGCCGGCGGTGGCGGGAGTTTCTGCGGGGTGTCGGGTACCGGTTCGTTCGGGGTCGACGTGGTCATCGCGCTACCTCCACGGTGGCCGATCGCTGTGGTGTGGGGTCGGGATCGGATTCGGGTGCCGACAGGCGACCGAGCATGATGGTCGCGAGGATCATCACCGACAGTGCGACGATGACGAGGATGTCGCCGGTGCTGTCGATCCCCAGGGTTTCCTGATAGATCGTCAATCCCAGGGCCATGGCGATGATCGGCTTGAGGACGGTGACCGTCGGTAGGCTGGTCTGCACGTCACCGGCCTGATAGCTCGACTGTTGCCACAGCGTGCCGAGGGTCGCGGTCAGCGCCATCGCCCAGAACTCCCAGCTGCGCGCTCCGGCGAGGAGCCCGTCCTCGAATGCCGCGATCCCCGTCTTGGTGAGCGGTGCCGAGATGCCGAGGAGCACACCGGCGGCGACGGCGAGGGTGAGCGATCGCCAGGTGCCGTGCGGCAGCCGGGAACCGACGATCACACACACCGCGACGACCGGGATGACGACCGCCAGCGGGACGATCCAGGCGCTGAACGGCGGATGCTCGATTCCCTCGGACGGTTGGCCGAGTGCGATGAACACGACGAGCGAGATCGTCAGGGCCCCGGCCCAGAACCATTCGCGGGCAGTCAATCTGCGGCGCGCGGTCATCGCCGCAAGGGGCAGTGCGAACAGCAGCGTCGTGACGAGTAGTGGCTGCACGAGCATGAGGCTGCCGACGGCGAGCGCGGCGGCCTGCACGACGAAGGCGAGGATGTCGGCGACGAGCCCGGCCACCCACGTCTTGCGTCTCGCCAGGGTGAACAAGAAGCCCGCGCCGAGCGCCTCGTCGTCGGAAAGGCCTTGTGTGCCCTTGGCTTGCAGAACCGATGCGATGGCGAACAGGAAGGCGGCGATCAGCGAGAGGGTGATCGCGAGAACGGTCACGCATGCACCTCGGTGGTGGGCAGCGCGCCACGCTCGTCGTCGGCATCCGGCGCTTCATCGCTCACCACGGGATTCTGTAGGCGACGGATCCGAGAGGTGAAGACGGCGAGGGCCAGCAGTCCGATGGCCACGTTGATCAGTGCCCCGAACTCCTCCTCGACGAAGTCGAACACCTCGGTCAGCAGCATGGTCACGAGGGCGGCCGCCCGCAGCAGTCGCACGGGTGCCACGGTTCCATCCCGCAGTCGCAGCACGGCGACGATGCACAGGACTGCTGCCACCGCGGACCCGACCAGCTGCCCGATGGGGGTGATGCCGGTCTGGGAGCCCGTGTCGAGATCATCCGAGATGGTGACGAGCGCACTGATCACGCCGGCGAGCGAGAAAAGCGTCAGGACGATCGCGGCGACGACGGTCGCCCGCGACCCGCCGAGGTCCACCCAGGGATGGGCCTTGAGCCACAGGGCGATCCGGTCCCGACGGCTCGGTGGTCGGACCGGGCACGATGCGATGATCGACGCGATGCCGGCCACATCCGCGGCCGCTGCACCGTCCCGGGATGCAGCCAGGAGCTTCCGGGCATGGGTGCGTTGGGTCGGGGTGAGACCGGTGACCATGCCGTCGGCGGCGATCCCGGCCGCGCCGGCGAGTGCGGCCGAACCCGATTGGCCGGCCACGTCGAGCACGAGACGGTTGAGGACCAGGATCATCACCACGACGACGTACATGATCGACACCGCGGGGCTGTAGAAATAGTCGTTGGTCTTGGTGACGAACTTGCCCACCTCGTCGAGGAACAGGCCGAATCCGATCCCGCCGAGGACCACCGAGAAGGTGCGCGGGCCGGTGCCCAACAGTGACAGCGAGACCACCAGGGCCACCACCATTCCCGCGCCGCCCCACAGGGCGTGGGCGATGTGCAGGGTGCCGCCGCCGATCTGTGGGTAACCGGTGGCCTGGAGGTAGGCGCGGGTCACCAGGATGGTGACGATCGCGATGATGACCAGTGCCTCGACGGATTCGCCGCCGCCGGCGCGGCGTGCAAGGGTGGACGGCGTGCGCCGTGCGGGGGCTGGGCCTGTGTGCACCTTGGGTCCCTTTCAGTACGCAAAACCGACATGCGTACCTTACAGGTGTTAGACAGGTTCGGCCAGGGTTGGGAGGTCGTGATCGACGCTGCCATCGGCGGTGCGGCCCGGGCCATCCGGTGTCAGTGCCAGAAGTCCTTGGTCTGCACGGCCAGTGCGGCGCCCTGATGGTAGCCCGCTTGTGCCGCTCGTGGCCTGATTCGCAGATCCATCATGTTGGCGCCGAACGCGGTCACCGAGTCGGCATCCGGGAAGATCGTCTCGACCTCGCCACCGGCGGAGCGGAGCGTGTCCACCTGTGCTGCGAGGTTCATCCCCCACTCCGCTGGAGTCCGGAACCGGCCACCGAACGGTGAGAGCACCAGGACATGCTCGAATCCGGTTGCCAGATCTGCATTCTCGTTCGATCGGTAGCCACCGTCGATGAAATGCCGTTGCGCTATGCGGTGCGGCTCCCCGCTGGCGCAGCTCGCGGCCACGGCATCGGCGAGGTCGACGCCGCTGCGTCGGTCGAAGACGACCGGCTCGCCCGTCTCGGCGTCGACGGCCACGATCCGGACGTCGCGATCGGGCCACTCGAGGCTCGGCAGCCTGGACGCGACGATGTCTCGCCAGGACGGACGACCGGCAGGCGGTGCATCCGAGGTGAGGGCCAGTGCGGCCGCACCCATCCGTCGGCGCATGTCGGCGGGGTCGTGGGCGTCGGCGATGATGGCGGCGGTTCGTGCCATCTGGTCGGCGACGTGGGTTCGGCCGGCCCCGGAACCGCCACGACTGACCGTGGGCTGCGGGGTGTCGCGGATGTCGGCGAACAGCTGCGCCGGTCTCGCGCCGGTGATCTGGGCGGCGGTGGTGGAGCCCGCCGACGTCCCGATGATCAGGTCGGCGTCGGTCACATCCACTCCGGCATCCTCGAGTCCCGCGAGGACACCGATCTCCCAGGCGTTCCCGCCCGATCCGCCGCCACCGAGAACCAGCGCACAACTGTTCATGAATCCGGACTGTACGGACCGCCCGTCGAGCCGTGCAACGGGTTTTCGCGGACGTAAAAGCCTTGTCGCACTTGCCCGCTTCTCGGGTATATGTGACGCCTACTGTCTCCGCGCCATCGCGATCGACGGCCATTCCGAATCAGTAAGGGCGGGATTCGGGGAGTTCATCCATCACATCGCGATAGTAACGATCGAGACCGACAAGTTGGACACGATCGCGTTGTCCTTGCCCGTCCGGTGAGGCAATTCGACGTCACTCGCTTCCGACCCGGAACGAAATACATTCGTTCAGCAAACCTTCTGCCCGCTTCGCCTCCATCATCCGAACTGCGAGCGTCCGGCGGGCGAGGTCCTCAGGCAGCGCGACCGAGAACTTGAGCCCCTTGATCGCGCTGCGGTCGACGGCGGGGGCGGGTCGCTCCGAGCTGTGCTGGACGTCGCCCAGCCCCTGCTTGATGGCGTCAACGGTCAGATCTGAGTGCAGCCGAATCGATTCGGCCCCGATTCGCTGCCGGCCGGGCACAAGATCACGTGCCCAGGCGGCCAGTGTGCGGTTGGCCTTGACACCTGCCCACGTCCACCATCGCCAGTCACCGCGGCTGTCGCGCTCGATCACCAGCGAGTCTGCGCGCACGTCGGCGGCGCGCTGTGCACGGTAACCGTCGAGCGCTGCGAGGGCACGACGTGACAGCGTGACACCGGCAGGTGTGTCGCCGAGCAGCACGCTGCGTACGCCGCGGGTGATCTCGTAGGACAGGCCATCGGGAATCGACTGCCAGCGAGCCATTCCGTGAATATCGGTGGCCTCGACATACACTTGCCGTCGCTTCCAGTCGATATGGGTGACCAGCCACGAACGGCCACCGAGCAGCAACACACGCACATCCTCGACGTCCTCGGTCAGTAAACCGATGTCGACCATCCCGATCTCGTTGCGGCCCTGGAACACCCGGAACTCTGGTGCAGCCGTGAACACCGCGAGTAGCTCCATGAAATGTCGTCGCCCGAAGTGCTTCTCGGCCTCGACCCCGATGAATGCACTACCGGCATCGTGATCGAGGAAGCCGGTGTCGAGCAGGTGGTCGAGAATCTCTTGGCCCTCGTCGCCGAAGAGCGGCAGCGTTCCCCACTGCTGTTGCCAGCCGTTGAGTGGGACTCGTCGGGTCTGCAGCGCTGCGGCGAGCAACTGCTGGGCGGCGATGTGCCGCGGTTCGGGTGTGGCGACCACCGGCTCGACCCATCCAGCAGCCCAGCAGTGCAGCATCCCCAATGTCTGGGCGAGCGAGGAGTCGTCGAGGGCGAGAAACAGGCAGTGACGAGTTGTGCCGGGGCGTCGGCCGGTCCGACCGAGCCGCTGCAAGAACGACGAAACGGTACGCGGTGAGTTGATCTGGATGACACGATCGAGATCGCCGACATCGATGCCGAGTTCCAGTGTGCTGGTCGCGACGATCACACAGTCGCGGGCGTCGGCGAACGCAGCCTCGGATTCGCGTCGTTGCTCCGCCGACAACGAGGAGTGCGAGAGGAAGGTGGTGACCCCTCGATCACGCAACGACGTCCCGAGCTCCTCGGCCAGGCGCCGTGAGTCGACAAATACCAGGCGCTTCTCGCCGTGGTGCAGCCCGGCGATCACCTTGGCTGCGTTCTCGGCACTGCCGACGGCATCGACGACGATCTCCGGATTCGACGCTGTGGGGACCCGCGGTGCCACCACACGTCCCTTCGTGGGGGCTCCCCCACGTAACCATTCGAGCAGCTCGTCGGGATTGCCGACCGTCGCCGACATCCCGATCCGCTGTAGGCGTCGACCGATCAACGAGTCGAGCCGGGCGATCACCGCGAGGAGATGCCAGCCGCGGTCGTCACCGGCGAATGCATGCACCTCGTCGACGACGACGGCCTGAACTCCGCCCAGAAACTGAAGTGCATCAACACTTTCCGACACCAGCATCGACTCGACTGATTCCGGTGTGGTCAGCAGGATGTCGGGACGCTGGCGTGTGATCCGTCTGCGCGCCGACTGTCCCACGTCCCCATGCCATACGGCGGCGCTGCGGCCGACCCACGCCGCGTAGTCACCGAGTCGGGGACCCAGATTGTTCAGCAGGGCTTTCAGCGGGCACACATACAGCACCGACGTCCCGGTCCACCGCTGCGCCTGCATCCGGGTGAGGACCGGAAACATCGCCGCCTCGGTCTTGCCGCCCGCCGTCGGTGCGAGCAACAGCGCATCGTCACCGTCGACGATCGTCGGGATCGAATCCTCCTGCAGCGGGCGTAGTCCCGGCCAGCCGAGCGAGTTGACGATGTGGTGCTGAATTGCCGGGTCGAGGAGTTCGAATCCGCTCATGAGCTACAGCTCGATGTCGTCGGGCGAGACCGCGGCCCGTTCGGTGTCGGTGAGTTCGTTGCCCGACACCGTCAACGCGTAGTCGCGCCGAGGATCGAAGCCGGCGTGCAGGTCCACACGGTCGAGTACGTCGACCACAAGCTTCTTCAGGAACAGTCGTGGTGCGACGCCGACCTGTCCGCCGAGTTTGCCGGCCACCGCGGTGGCGAGATCGGCGATGTAGACATCGTCGACCACCGTACGGATGCGCATCGGATCGTCGGCACCATCGGCGTACACGTCGCGTACCCGAATGCCGACCTCCACGAGGCGGTCGGCGTCGAAGTTCTGGAGTCGGATCTGCGGGGCACGTGGATTGTCGAAACGTGCATCGGTGGTGAAGTCGGTGGCGAGTCGTTGGGCCAGCGGCGGCAGCGACTGCACGCCCATCCGGCCGTCGAAGAACGCCGGTGTCCCGGTGATCAGCAGGTACAAGCCCGGATACCGTCCCGAGTCGAGTTCATCGATCCATTGCCGCAACGCATTCAACGCCTTGGCGCGGCTGTCCGAACGCATCCGCTGCAAGGTCTCCACCTCGTCGATCACCAACAGCAGCCCTGGGTGTCGCGCACCCTTCAAGACCGCAAGCAATCCCTGCAAGAAACCCATGGCGAGGAAGTGGTCGACGTCGTGACGCACACCGGCCGCACGCTTGGCCGATGCCGCCACATGCGGTTGCCCACCCAGCCACGCGATGAGCGCATCGGCGGTGACCGCGTCACCGTCCTCCACCGCCGTCCGATAGGCGCGTAACACCATGGGATACACCGGTGTCGCGGTCGCGACCGCGGCAAGTCGCTGCTCGAGCAGCGCACCGACCTCGGCTGCTGTCGGTTCCTCACCCGCAGCGGTGGCCGAGGCGTCCTCCTCGATCTCGAACAGCCACGCGTCGATCACCGAGCGGAACGCCGACGGCGGAAAGGCCGACGTGTGGAGTGATTCGGTGGTCCTGCGGTACACCGTCTCGAGTTTGTGCAGCGGGGTCTCGAGCTCGCTGATCTGGACCTCGGCAACGGCGAACCCCTGACGCATCGCCCGTTGCTGCGCCCAACGCGCGAAGAAGGTCTTACCCGAACCGTATTCACCGCGCACGGCCTTGAACACCGACCCGCCGGCGGCGACAGCGGCGAGCTCGTCGTCGACGGTGGCAGCGAACTTGTCGATCCCCACTGCCAGTACGTCGAGGTTGCCCGAGGGCACACTGCCCTGCCGAAGGGCAGTCAGGATCTCGCGTCGGCGGACCGGTGAGAGGTCGCTCACTGCGTCAATCCGAACTGTTCGAACAACAACGGGGTCGCGATGATCACGTCGTCTCCTTGCTGGCCGATCACCGACACGCCATCGATGTTGAAGATCTGGCTGAGATGGGCGACCGCCCCGCGGGCCTTGGCCGGTCGCAGATCCAGGATCTCGGCGACCTTGACCATCGGGATCACACCGTTGGCCGCCTCGGCCTCGCGCAGTAGTGCCCCGATCGACACCTTGGTGAGGTTGCGCCCGAACCGCGCGAACTGACTGGAGAACAGATCGGTGGTGAGCACCTGCCCCACCAGATCGAAGACTGCCGCGTCACCACCATCGGTCGACGACGCGTCGGAGGCCGGCGTAGCCCCCAGATCGAACAAGGACTCCTGACCATTCGATGCCGCCGGTGTGGCCGCCTTCGTCGACTTGGCCGGACGCTTCTTCGGCGCCCGTACCTCGATCGAGGTCACCACCGGGATGCCCGCCGTGGATGTTGTGTCGTCGAGGTCCCACCACGCGGGCGGTCCGAAGTCTGCCGGCGCCAAGGGCAAGTGCGAGCCGATCGCACCGTTGACCAGAATCGACACCGAGATACACACCTCGGCGAGTGCCGCGCCGCCGTGATATCCGGCCTTGAGGCCGGTGTAGCGGAGCTGTTCGTCGACGGCCAGGACCGCCCGATGATCGTCGGTGAGGACACGGTCACCGGCCACGAGCACCTCGTCGTCGGCCGCGGGTATGCCGGTTGCGTGCCGATACCGGGCAGAAACCTGTTCGCCGCGCTGCACACTCGGCTGTTCACGCCGTTCCACCACATGCCCGTGATCGCTGACGAGGACCACGGTCCGGCCGACCGCGGCGGCCTCGGTGAGCAACGCATCCAGATGTTTGAACGACGCGATCGTCCACGAGGTACCGATCGGATCGGATCGGTCGAGGGCGTCGTCGATGTCGTTGAGTACGCAGGCCACGACCGTCCGGCCTTCGGTGTCCTGCACGGCGTGACGCACATCGAGCGCCAGCGAGTGTCCCTTCGACACGGCATCGAGATCGGCCTTGTGGAACAGCACCTGTCCCTGCCCACGTAACCCTTTCTGCTGCAACCAGTCGGCGAATCCGGACCGCTCACGGTCTTGCCCACCGGCGGCCAACGCCCCGGTGAGCAACGAACACCGAGAGAAGTGGGTGACGCTCGGCAACGCGGACAACGCCGTCAGCGGACCGTCGTGATCGGTTCCGATGCAGTTCTGCCACTGCGGTCGACGATGGCGGAGAGCATCGGCCACGATGTCGTTGGCCGAGGCCACGTCCATCCCGTCGGCAACGATCACCAAGACCGGTGACCGTTGGGGTGCGGCGGTCCCGAGGCCTGCGCCGGTTCCACCGTGATGGAGGGGGGTGAGCGGTAGAACGATCGAGGTCAGGACATCCTCGACGTACAGCGGTGCACCCGCTCCGGTTTCGTGATGCACCCCCGCCGCCGCGAGTCGCGCGGCGAACTCGCGATCCAGTCGGGCGCGGTGCACCCGGATCGTTTGCAGGAGGGCGTGATTGGCCGTGGCGAGAGTGGGGTTGTCGGCGCCGACGTGGGCGCGGTTGACCGCGCTGTCCACCCAGGACAGATCGGTGCGGTAGGTGGCCAACCACTCCGCCAGGGTGGTGGGCTGCGGCCAGGACGTCACCAGTCGCCGCAGCAACCGGAGACCCGCGGCACCGACTCCGACGTCGCGCGGTGCGGCGGACGAATCGTGATCGCGGTGCGCGCAGACCGCGGCCCACGCGTTCTCGACGGCCCCGAGATCGGCCGTCTCCGCGCCACCACGCCTCACCACCTGTTGGGCCGCCTGTGCCAGCCGAGCGGCAAAGGTGTTCAGGCGCAGGATCAGTGCGGAGGGCAACGTGTCGGAGCGCGCGACGAGTGATTCGGCATGGAGCTCGGACGCCAAGGCCTCGGCAGCGGTCAGCGTCGGTCCCGGATCAGGGGCAGCTGCGACGGCGAGTGTGGCCAACGCCCCCCAGGTCGCGAGTTGTGCCTCTGTCACCACGACGTCGTCGACCTTCATCTCGAGGCGGGTGCGGACGCGTGGGATGGTGTCTCCGACATCCTCGCCAGGCTGCGGTGTACCCGTGAGGAGTCCGGCGACCAGTCCGAGCGGAACGATCGACGACGGTCCCTGATGCCGCCACGCGGATACGACGACCGGTCCCAGTTCTCCGAGTCGTCGGGTGAGCCACTCGAGATACTGCTCGACGAGCACAGGCGGGGCATGGGTTGCCCACGCCTCGTAGCTCCGGGTCTTCACCGGATCCATCGACCACACCGCGACATGGTGTGGGGTGATGTCACCGCGCACGAGCCTGAATCGCTTGTTGCCGACCTCGGTGAAGACATGATCGTTGGTCAGGACACCACCCGGTGCCGGTGACGGCTTGTCCCCCACCTCACGCAGCATGGCCCGGGCGATGTCGGTCCGGTCGCCCAGCAGGCCGAACTCCTGCTTGGACGCGGCGAAGGCGTTGCGCAGCAACGGGAACGGATCGAGGTTGCGCAGCCGCCCGGTCACCAGGTGTTCGGCGACGCCACTGGGGATCTCCACTGCGGGCCGGTCGGTGAGGATCACCAGCCAGTCGGCTTCGGCACGGCGGCGGAGAGCGTCGCGGATCGCGAGCACGCTGGGGGCCGTGGTGATCAGGATCCGATCACCGGCGTGGATGGCCTCCTCCGGTCCCGACCACGTCGGGACCGCCGATACCGCAACCACTCCCGGACGATACTTCTTGTCGCGGAGTTCGGTGATCACACCCTTGATCGACTGCAGGTCGGCGTCCGGCAGTACCGCTGTGTCGGTCATCGGTCGGTGTCGGTGATCGTCGTGTCGGTGATCGTGACCGTGTAGGTGCGCTTGGGGTGCTTGTCGAGGAGGTCGGCGAGTTTCTGCTCCACGGCACTGAATCCGGTCCTCGCCGACACCTGCACCTCCACCACCGGCGTGTGCGGTCCCGGTCGGGAATCTGCCGGTTGAGGTTCGGTCTGCGGTTGTGGTGTGGGGGGCGGTGTGGCGAGCTGCGCGTCGGTCCATGATTCGCGGCGTTCCTTGACCCGGGCGAGTGCGGCGACGAGCGGCGTCGCGAATTCCTGGGCGACCAGGGCGGCGTCGAGTTCGGCGATGATGCTTGCCGCATCCAATCCCGCTTCCGATGACCCATTGGCCGCGGCACGGTGCAACAGCGGTTCGAGGCGTTGGAAAGCGAATCCCTCGACGGCATCGGCCACCGCGGGGGCGGTGGCGAGTGATCGACTGGCCTCGGTATCGGTGGCGCCCCCGAGGTCGGCGTCGGCTATCCGTGTGACCACGGCGAGGTTGTCCAGAGTCGAGAGGTCGGGGGCGAACACCTTGTCGAGCGCGAGGGCGGTCGTCAGGCGTGCCCCGCCGTCGATCCCTCGCTGCGAGTAGGCCTTGTCCAGTGCTGAGGCCAGCCGGTTGCGGTGTACCTGTCGATCGGCGGCAAAGGTGCGGACGGCGTCGGCGAATGCAGCCACATTGGTGGGGGTCAGGAAGTCGTTGGGTCGCTGTCCGGTCAGCTTGGTCCACCGGGCGTTGGCATCGACCCATGCCTGCCGTTCGGGCAACGGTTCGACCCTGAGTGTGAGCCCGCGGCGGCGGAACTCACCCAGTCCCGGCTCGGCGACCGCCGATCCGTGCAGGAACCACGACCGTCTGGTCTGCGCAGCCCATGCCGCGGTGATCAGGTCGACCACGTCGTCGGTGAGTCCGCGGCGAGGCCCGGACTCGATGATCGCGGTCCGTACTGCCTCGACCGGGACCTCGGAGTGCGATGTGTCACCGGAATCGTCGGTGGATACCCCGGACCGCCCCAGCTCCTGGGTGATCCGTGACCGCCAGCCGGCGAACTGATCGGCGGAGAAGATCAGATGTGTCTCACTGGTCTTGGCCAGTCCGAGGGGAGTGACGATCCGACGTACCGTCTGAATGTCACCGCGATCCAAGGCGAGCCGGCCCTCGGGATCGGATTGGGCCTCGCGCAACCGTTCAAGGGTCATCGCCAGTTCACGGCGGGTGATGACCTTGTCGGAGGGGGTGAAGTCCGGATGGTCGGGGTAGAGCGCGGTGAATGCGTCGGCGATCAATCGTTCCACGGCCTCGCCGAGTGTGGTCCCGATCGGCGGCTGCGCGGTGAAACCGGCATGCAGGGACCGGAGCGGCGGTTGATCGGCGAACAGTGCGGCGTCGGCGCCGGCGGTGGATGCCACCCCGTAGTACACCTGGATCGCCGACCCGATCTGACCGCGTAGCTGTGATTGCTGCTGCTGCAGAATCGATCTCGCTGCGGCCCGATCGGACTCGGCGAGTTCGTTGGCGAAGCCGGCCCACCGGTCGCCGGCGAGGACATAGTTGAGGATCACCAGGCGACCGAGCTGCCGGGTGATCTTCTCCGGGAAGAACGCCGGGGTCCAACAGACGGTGAACCGGTCGGTGGCGGTGCGCATCAGCGCATCCAGGCGATCATGATCCTCGGCGGTGGTGTGTCCTGCCTCGTCGAACGGCAGGTCGACGATCATGCGGAAGACACCATCACGAGAGGGGCGGAACGCGTCATCGGACAGGTAGCCATGATCACGGATGTTGCCGAAGACCACTTCGACGTCACGTTCGGTGGCGCGCCAGATGGCGGTCCGCAAGTACGCTCCGTCGACGGCCTGCTGCGCGTTGCCGACACCGAAGAACTCGCTGAGCAACTCGCGCATGAGTTTTCGGCGTTCGCCATCGGTGTCGTTCTCACGGCCGCGTTCGATGATCCGCTCGTAGTCCACCGATTCCAGGGTCACCGAGAAGATCGGGTTGGCGTCACCGGAGACGGTGATCTCGGGGACGTCGGCGGCCCAGCGGCGCACCTTGGCGACGATCTGGCCGACCTGGTCACCCGGGATCAGGCTGACCACGCTGCCATGGTTGAGCGATGCCAGACGTGACGCGTCGATCTGCTTGAGCGCGGGCACATTCGGTGCCAACGCCGACATCAGCAGGGTCTTGGCGATCCGGATGTCGGCGCGCAACCCGGCCGGCACGTCGGCATCGGAGGTGTCCGGATCGACGTTGACCTGGTGGAAGAGCAGCGGGCGGAGCTTGTCGAACCACAGGGTGCGTGCGGTCTTGAAGGTCTGGGCCACGGCATCGTTGATGGGGGTGTTACCCGCGCTGTCGATGATGTAGTCGAACGCCTCCCCCACCGGGATCACGTTCTCCACGGTGAGACGGTCGGCGTTGTCCTCGAGCATCTGCTTCATCACCTTGAGCGCGGTGCGTTCACGCTGCATCACCCCCGACAGACTGCGCAGCGTCGCGATGAGCGCCGGCGAGAACGGGTAGGTGAGTGTGAAGGCATCCGAGTCGGATCCGCGATGCTGATCGTCGGTGTTGATGCCGTCGAGCAGAACGTCCCACACCTTGGGGTTGCGGTCGATCGCGGCGAAGGCACTCTCGAGCCACTGCTGGGCCTCGGGATCGCGCACCCGGAGCAGGCGCTTGTGTGCGATGTACGGCAGATTCTCGTCGCCCAGAACCACATTCGCGAACCGCCCGGCCTGATGCCGGATGGCTTGTTCGGCCGCCTGCTGGGTGGCTCCCGAGTCGGAGCCCGTCGCCACCCACCTGGTCAGATCGAACTGCCGTGCCACAAAGGAGATCACGGGGAGCGCGAGTCGTCCACGACTGGTCTCGACGAGCTTGGTGAGCTTCTGCACCTCGGCGTTGAAGCGTTCGCGCTCGGAGATGATGAACGACAACCAGAGCATCAGCTCGTCGAGGAGCAGCACCACACCCGCATAGCCCAACGATTTGGCGTGTGATGCGATCACCGCGAGGCCGTCTTCGAGTGGCAGCCAATCGGTGTTGCGGGAGTAGCTGGTGAAGTAGGTGGCGATCAGGGCCTGCTGCAGGCGTGAACGCAGGGCGGGGTCGGCGTCTGCGGCGGTGGCCCCGGCATAGCTGGTGGCGTTCCAATCGCCCACCGCCACATCGGCCTTGCCCCAGTCGACGGTGGTCCCGGAGGAGCCGGCCGATCCGTTGAGGGTGGCGAAGAACTTTTCGTCTCCGTCGGCGGTCCGACGGTTGGCGGCGTCGGTGAACAGGTTGCCGGCCGAATGGAGCACCGGTGGTGCCGAGTCGGGATGCAACTCCCTGATCTGGTGCAGGTACTGGTCGAACAGCGAGGCCTCGACGGAATCTGCGCCCAGGAAGTGGAAGGTCAGCCGCAGCAGCTTCTTCTGCTCGATGGCCGTGTGCTTGGCGATGATGGGCTGCAACTCGGGAACCGCGAGTGCCTGCGGTGCGTGGCCGAGGATCGCGTACAGGACCGCCATGAAGTGCGACTTACCGGAACCGAAGGAGCCGTCGAGAAAGGCGGCCTTGTTCTCACCGGTGCGCAACCCCTCGTCGACGACGCCGAGAGCGACGTCGAATGCCTCGGCCAATGCAGGGGTCACGACGTAGGAGTCGATGGTCTGGGTCAGCTGCGCGTCACCGACCGAGTCGGACAGTTTGAGGACGTAGTCATTGCGTCCCGCCGACTCGGTGATGTCGAAGACCTCGCGCAGTGTGTGCGCGGGGCCAGAGGCCATTCCCGGAAACATCAGTTACCCGCCTTCTTCTTCTTCTTCTTCCGTCCGCGCGTGGGTGCTGCAGGCCGCCACTGTGCGAGTTCACTCACCGGCACGCCCACCTGCTGCGACTTCTCCTGCAACTGACCGTTGAGGTATTCGTACAGGTCGACACCGAGATTCGGGTCTGCTCCGCTGTGCCACTGTTTGACCCAGGGCAGCACCTCGGCGATACCGGCGACGACCGGCACGAGCGTCGCGCTCTCCACACCTTCGGATTCACGCATCGCATAGATGGTTGCGAGCGCCAGCCCCTGCTGTGCGTGATCCCATCCGGCCCAACCCAACAGCGGTGTGGGGTCGGTCTCCCGACCGGCATCGGGGTACAGGATGAACCGCTCCTTGGGCACGTCGAGCTTTCCGCGATGCGACCAGTAGGAGTTCTTGCGGAAGTCGGCGGTGGTGTATTTGGGCGGCACCGGGATGTCGGTTGCGGCGATCAGTCCCGCATCCTCATCGCGCTGCATATCCCACACGCGCTCCCACTCGGCTCGCTTCCGCAGGCCCGAATCCTTGTAGCGGTGGGCAGCAAGGTAGGGAACGGCTTGATCGGAAAGCAGCTTGACGAGCGTCTCGGTGACGGGGGCGTCCTTGTGTCCGGCCCACAGATCGAGTGCATCGATGAATTCCTGGTCCCGGCCCAACACGCCGGCGAGCTCACCCACCGACTGCGGCTGCGGCAACCCTTGCGGGTTGACCCACAGCTGCGGATTCTCGATTCTGTCGAGTAGCCAATCCCGCAGAGCGCGTTGAAGTTTGGTATCCCACGACTCCCCCGCCCAGCGCCGTTTGTACTCCGGACGCTCGAGAAGGCGAATATATGGATTGCTCTCGATCTCGTCGAGCCGCCGCTGCACCAGATCGCGGTACTCCTGCGGCCAGTCTGCGGGAATCTCGGTGATCGGAATGGAATTGTGCCGGTTGAACCATTCGGTTTCTCCCTCACCCGCCGCCATCCTGCGTGCCAGAGTGATTTCGAATGCGCGCTCACCAAGTGAGAGACCAGGACTCGACGCACCCTCCGGGAGATTCAGATTCTCCACGGTCAGCCCGTAGAGGTTGTAGACCTCCCAGTCGAGGTTCTCCTGTTCGGAGATCATTATCGCGCGAAGGTTGTGGCTGGCGCTCATTGCATCGTTCAGAGCTGAGCTCGTGGGCTTGTGTGTGCTGAGTAGCGCAGATGGTTCTGCTTTGGCTGCTCGTCCTGCAAGGGTGTCCAAAGTCCGGGCACGGTCTACTGGAAGCTGCGTCGAAAGCGGAAAATCTTGAAGGGTCGTTCCGGTGAATTCGTATCGGGGCTCCCATTTTTCGTCTCCGATCCCGCCGCCGATTCCACCGTTACCCTTGTCATGGCTGTTCTGCTTCAGCCAGAAGCAGGCAGTGGAGCTGTTGAGTACGCCGAGGAGCCGTAGGTGATCGTCCTCGGTCGCGCCGTCCGGCAGTTTGATAACTGGCGCAGAACGGTTGAATACCTTCCCTCCGCGGTCCAGGACGAAGTGATTGTGCGTGGCGACAAAGGCGAAGGCGATGCTCAGGGGATTGCGATAGCGTCTGGGAAAGAACATCGAATGATCGATCCAACGTAGTCCACGCTCACCAAGGGTCTTTTGAAAATCGACACGCCGACTGAGTGCTGTTCGATTAAGCCACATTACGCGGAGCGCATCGGCGTCAACTTCCCGAGCAATCCCTGACTCGTCGTATGGAAAAATGGTGACGGACGCTGGGTGAATCGCAAAGTCTCGGATATCCTCGCCCAGGACAATTGGGACAGTGTCGTTTCGTAGGTTGAGAGTTTCCGCAGCATGACGACTCATGTAGAAAGCATCGTCTAAGCCAGTGTGCGTGGTCCTCCCGATTGCATCGATCTGGTGCCCAAGTTGGTCATCTGCATTGGACTCGATCTTCGAAAGAACTTCCATAGTGCCGCCGCCGGAGAGACTCCACGGATGCGCAGCAAGATTCGCCCGTGGTAAGTCCACTACCGAGATCCATTGATCCTCGAAGCCTGGTTCGTCGACGTGTTCCACAATCGAAGTCCACACTTTGCCCTTGGCCGGGTCCTCGGGAGCGCCCGGTTCACCCTGAATACCCAGCACGGCCCGCACATCGTCGTTGGACTCACGGTTACGGCCGACGAGAATAATGGTCGGGGTGCCGTGTCCCGGGATGTAGGCGCCGGACGTATCGGCGACGAGTCTCAGATCCTTGGTCGCCAAGAACTTCTCGATCAGCGGAACCCCGAACTCGCGCTTCATGAAGGAGTTGGAGGTGATCTGCCCGACCCAGCCGGGGCGGTCGCCGCGTTTGGCGAGGGTGAAGAACCGTTCCATGAAGGGCACGGTGAGCGCGTAGGTGCCCTTGCAGTAGGTGAATCGCTCCCGATATCGCGCATTGAGCGCCTTGTCGCTGACCGTGATGTACGGAGGATTACCCACCACCACGTCGTACTGGCCGAGTGTCAGGAGCCCACGGAGTTTTGCGGCGTCTTCGGTGGAATAGGCGAAACTACTGGCCACAGCGTCTTTGTCGAACTTCTGGTCACCCAGGTCGAGCGCAACCGCACCGTCGCGCTCAGGGCCGTGAAGGAGCGAGTCGCCGGTGGCGAGATTGAGGGTGTAGTTGGGCACGTGCACGAGATCGGTGTCGCCGGATGCCTTCATCGCCGCCACGATGAGTCGGAACTTGGCGATGGCCACGGCGAAGGGATTGAGGTCCACTCCGTGAATCGAGGCCAGCGCCTTGTTGGCGCGAGTCCTGCGTTCCATGCCGGGAGCGGCTTCTTCCCAGTGTCGGACGAGTCGGGCGTAGGCACCCAGGAGAAAGTGCCCGGAACCGCAGGTCGGATCGATGAGCGTGAAGCCTTCGAGTGGTCGATCCTTGAGAGCCGGTTCCATGGTGCGGTCGAGGATGAACTCCTCCACGAACTCCGGCGTCTGGAGAAGAGCGTACTTCTTCTTGGCGTAGTCGGAGAGGTCTTGGTACAGGTCACCGAGGAAACGTGTGGAGAGCTCGGGATCATGGAAATGCCATACCAGGTCACCGTTCTCGTCGGTGCGTCGCCAGTACGCGAGGAGTTGCTCCACGGCGAACGACGTCGGTGCGATCAGTTCGATCGCCGCGTGATCGTCGACGAGTGATGCGGTACCGGGGTTGGCGCGTAGTGCCGCGAAGGACTGTTCCAGCCATTCGCGATAGGAGCGGCTGCCCTGCTCTGCGCCGCGCTCTTCGCGGTAGAACTGGTCCTCGGCGTCGAGGGCACGCTGACGCAGGGCAGGGGTCGGACCACTGATCCAGACCTTGTCGGGTCCCAGCAGCAGGTTGTCTTCGCAGAACCGAACGAAGACGGATGTCAGAAGCCAGCCCACGGCAGCCTGGACCAGCCGATCCTCGACGAAGTCCGTCCATGCGGCAGCTGTGCGCTTCTGCTCGCGTGCCTCGGCGTGCTCGGCCTTCCACGAGGCGGTGAGCTCGGCATCCGCGTCGAGCTCACCACGCATGTCCTCGACCAGCAACGCCAGCTGCGGCTTGAGATCTGCCGTCAACTGCGATCCGGCGATGGTGGCGAGAGTCATGGGTGCAGCTCCTGGGATAGATCGCTGTCGAGGGGTGGTGGGGTCGTCACGGTACGACGGTGGCGGTGGTGGTGATGATGACCAGCGCTGTCACGTCGTCGTCGGTCAGCGGGATGAACTGCTCGGGGCTGTTGAGCGGCAGTGCCACCCCGTCGACCAGTGGACCTGCCTGCCCGCTGGTGTGCGGCTGTGGAATAGTCGCCCAGACCGAATGTGGCGGTGGGTCGGTCAGGTCGGTCCACGTGCGCACGATCCCGAGCTGACCGTAGGCGGCCAGCGTGGACAGGTCGGTGAGCACCACCGGTCCGTCGACTGCGGCCACCGCGTCGACGATCGACGGAACGGCTTGGGCGACGAAACCTCGCAGCCCTTCCTGATCGGCGGCGGCGCCGGCGTCGGCGGCGAGGATCATCGACCAGTCGAGACCGACCTCCGCGGCACGCTCACGCATCGTCGCCAGGATCACATCGGTCACGTTGATGCGGGTCGCTCCGAAATGTTCGCAGAGGATGTCGGCGACCGCGTCGCTGTGGCCCAGCGGAATTCCGAGCGCACGGAACCGCCGTTCCCCCGCGCCGAGCGCATGCAGCACTTGTGACCGGGTACCGCCGGACACCACAAGTGAGGGAACCAGGGTGCGGTAGGTGGGGACGGTCGACCCCTTCGGCTCCTCCTCGACCGGGAACCGGTAGCGGGCGCGGGCGTCATCCCACGCCATGCCGGGTGCCACGCGCGCCACCAGATCGTCGAGCGCAGGGCGACGCGGCAGAGTGCCCTTCAGCATCGGGAAGCGGGCCAGTAGCCGGGTCTCGAGCTCGGCGCGCCCGAAAGTATCCGTGGTGGAAAGTCCTTGCAGCACAACATGAAGAGCGGTATCCACCGGGAGGTTCGACGCGTGGAGTTCGTTCAGGGAGGTGAGGCCGACCTCCGTCGATGAGGTGACCGCGATCCCCAGCAGCACGTGCAGCGGAACCTCCACCTCCGTCGGCGAGGCCAGGCCCAGTACCGACGCGGTCTTGGTGCGAATCGTGAGCGCTGAGTCGTCGGAGGTGACCAGAGCGGTGCCCTGACCGGTCGCCCCGGACACGAGATCGTTGGCCGCGTCGGCCAGCACGGCAGGGAGCCGTCGATGGGTGGTCGAGGTGGCGAGCATGGCCACCGTGCCTGCGCCGTGGCGACGCACCATCTCGATTCCGACATGGGCGGTGTCTGCGCTGTCTGCGGTGTCTTTGGTGGCCGGCTTCGGCGCGCACGCCAGAACCACACGCAGCACGCCCAGCGCGACCCGTTGGATGTCGGGGAGGTCACCGATCTGCATGTCGCCCACCAACTCCCGAGCCAACAGCTCGGGTGTGGACACACCACCGGAGGTGGTGATCAACGAGAGCGCACGCTGATAGAGGTCGTCGATCGTGGCCTTGGTGCGCTGGGTGGGGAACGACTTGACCGGGTCATCGGTGTGCAGCAGCGAGGAGAACTCACCGAAGATCTGCGCCACCCGGCCCGGCGTGACGTGCACACGGACGGCGAGATCGTTGTAGGTCACGAACGGGTCGGCCGGGGACTCCGCGTGTGTACCGAGCAGCAGCTCGAGGACCTGGCGGCGCATCACCGTCGGCCGTCGACCGGCGAGATCGGTGAGGGTGCGGACGAACTCGGGCAAGGACGTATACGGCGGAAGCGTCGGGGACACGTCCGACCGCTGGTCCATGACGATCACCGGCGTTGGATGGAAACTCGGTCCGTTCCCGCCCCGGCGTGATGCCTCGGTCGAGGCCGCCTCGTCGGCACGGGCGGTGAAGACGGACTTCCACGCGGTGAGCATCGCCGTGGCAGTGTCATGGCGCTTGCGTGCGTCGCGGGCCAACGCGGTCCGGAAGAAGCCGGCGAGCGCATCCGCGCGCACCTGACTCAGGCCCGCGTCGGTGAACGCCTCCACATCGATGGTGACGTCATCGGTGAGTGCCGTCGGATCCGAGCGACCGTCGCCGTACACCGGAGTGGACCCCGTTGCCATCTCGTAGAGCACCACGGCCGCCGAATACCGTTCGGCCGCAGAATCGAACGCCGTCCGCTTGCCCATGCCCAGAAACGGGTCACGGTAGGTCGGGGTACCGGCATCGGTCTCGGTGACCCCCGCGCGCGACAACGAGAAATCGAACAGGGCAAGGCTGGTCTTGGGGCGCTTGGTCTTTCCGGTCCCCGGGGTCTTCGCCATCCCGAGGTTGGATGGCTTGATGTCGCGATGGACGATCCCGGCGGCATCGAGGGCGACAACGGTGTCGAGCAATTGCGTGCCCCACAGCTTCAACTGTGCTTCACTGACCGCCATGTGTCGGACGATGTCGGAGAGCGTCTGCTCACCACAGTCGCTGAGCAACAACGCGGTTCGTCCGCCGAGATGCAGCGGCGGCTCGAGAAGTTCCACCACTCCGGGGATCGTGGGTTGCTGCTGACCGAGTTTGGCCAACACCTCGGCCTCGTCATACAGGCGTGCGGTCTTGGAGTCGTCGAGGCCCACCTTGAGGACTCGACGCTCACCGGCGGCGGAATTGTCGAGGACCAGCACGCCCCGTGCCGTCGAGCCCGCCCCGAGCAACTTGACCACGGTGAACCGGCCGTCGGCGAGCTCGTCGTCGGGCAACGGATTGAGCGGATCTGGTTCGGGCTCCACTCGGACACCGCGAGCGACGGTGTATTGCTGCAACTCGGTCCGGAACTCGGCTGCGCCGAAGTGTGGTTGCTGAGACTTCACGTCGAGCCTCACCCGATCCGACACCGACGGTCGGGTCGCCTGCAGAACCACAGCGCGTAGCGACTCGTCGACGAACCGGCCACCGGATGCGGCGAGATCGAGACCGTTCTGGATGCGCAGCCGTGCCCGCAGATCGGTGCGATCGCGTGCCGGTGCTTCCCCGGTGAACACGAAGTACGCCAACGCACCCAGCGAAAAGACGTCGACGGCGATCCGGTCTGCCGTCGGCGACCACCGATCCTCCGGGGCCTGGTAGACATCCTCATCTCCAGTGGAGCCGGCAATCGCGGAGCCGGCGACGGTCGCTGACGCCGAGGTGGATCGATGGATGCGACCGGCCCACGACCAATCCGCCAGTCGGATCTGCACGTCACCACCGTCGTCGAGGCGAGCGGTGTTGATCAGCACCGTGCTCGGGGACAGTCCCCGGTTGGACACCTGGTTGCGGTGCGCGTAGGCGAGCGCATCGGCGACCTGGGTGAGGATCTCGATCTGCTGTTCCACGCTGACCTCGCGTGTGAGCAATGCCAGATCGAGTGGCTGGAAGTCGTCCAGCTTCTCGTAGACGAGGACGGCGTTACCGTCGTCGTCCTGGGCCAGGTCGAGCGGCGGGACGATCGACTCCTGCCGGAACGAGCGGATGAGCTCGTATTCGCGCTGGATCCGTCGTCGTGCGGCCGCCCGCGCCTGCGCCGGGGCACCGCGGCGGCTGGTGACGATCCGGCCGCGACCGTGAACGCCGGTCACCTTGTGAACGACGTCGAAATCCTGCCAGTCGTCGCCGCTGTCGAGGGTGTTGCCGGTGATCGTCCACGAGCCGGCATCACGTTCCAGGCGGCGCGATGCGCCCAGTTCCCGCAAGGCAAGTGCGAGGATCACGCTCATGTCTTCGCCGTAGTTGTCGCGACCGTCGACCGGCGGCTCCAGTAGGCGTCCGGTGATCCCGGGCAATCCGGTCTCGGCTTCGCGGCCGTCGATGCCGAACAGGTTGGACTTCGCGAGGTCGGACAGGTTCACAGTGAACTCGTCACCGTGGAAGAACACTTCCTCCTGGATGAAGGGGAAGTGCCGCATCACCTTGTCGACGTCGAGTTGGTTCTCGAGTGCGACCTTACGAACCTCGTCTTTGAGGCGGGAGGCCAGCTTCTGTGCCTTGTGGCGGGTGGTGAGCAGAGCAGATCGCTGCGTGTGGGACTTGCGGCTACGGCCGGTGAGTACCCAGTTCTTCTCATTGCCAGAAAGGACGCCGTTCCAACTCTTGAGTTCCACCATGTGGAGTCGACGGCGACCCAGGATCAACGCATCGATCTCGTTCCAGCCGCCGTGGTTGTCCATGAACTCGAAGTTGGTCCACGCTCGGTACGGCGGTGCGGGCGGGACGATGTCACGAAGCTGCTTCAAGCCGTCGGCTTCATGGGCATATGCCGACTTGGAGACCTCGATCCACCGGTCGTCTGCCACCATGTCACCCGCCTGCTGAACTCGTCACGATCTGCGACCTCCGAGGCTATCAATGCGCCGCGCCGAAGTGGTCGAGGGTAGTTCGGTCGACGGTATTTCGGCTTCCTGTGCGCTTGGCAACCGGGTTTGTCGGACTTGTCGGCTACGTCCGTCGCGAAACCAGCGGGAGGACATGATGGCGACGCAGTACGGATGGTGGCGGACGTTCGAGCATTTCTGTGTGCCCGAGTCGGCGCCGGTGGCAGTCAGTAGCGAGCTCGACCGTATCGAGGCGCATCTGCGCGACAACACTGCAGGGTATGGGAGGTCCCCTGTGATCGGGTCGGACGACGGCGCCGGGTGGCGAATCGTATTCGTCGCGAGAAAGTCGCAGCTTGACGACATCCGTGTCGCCCGCCCGGGTCAGGCGGCCAAGTACGACGCGGCGCGTGCCGGCGGCCCACGGGGCAACCTCGGTGACGTGCCGCCGGTCGACGAGACCTCGGTCGCCCCCGTAGACCTCGACTCCTCGGCGAAAGTGTCACGCGTGTGGATGGAGGTCCGGCGAGACGACAACACCGACGGATTCGGCGAATGGCTGTACTCCTACTGTTACCGCGAGAACGGCAGCGCCAGGCCGGCTTTCGCCCGGGTGGAGCAACTACAACCGGACGACCACGTACTCCACTACTGGCGACATGCGATCCGTGGGATGTCGGTGGTCGACAGTGCACCGCAGGTGGACGGCGACGACGTCAGGGTGCAATTGCGCGACTTCGTGTTGTTTCCCGAGCCGGTCACCCTCGTCCTGTTGCGGGATCACACTGCGAGAATCGTCGACGTCTACCACCAGACCCGCTCGGTCCGGCGATACCAGCAGTTCCCGTTCCAGATCGATCATCCGTCGTCCTCCGAGCCCACACTGCACGGCGCGTCGGTCACCTACCTGTCTGCGGTTCCACCGGAGCTGATCCCAGCGGTGCCCCTCCTGTCTGCGCAGTATGTGTCGGCGGTCCTGGCCTCAGAGCAGGAAGATCTACCCGAGTTACGTGAGGCCGTTCGGGGACCGCAAGGACGAGGACCTGCCGATCCCAGACTGCGACGCGCGATCGAACTGCATGCAGAGGACATGGCGATAGCTCTGCTCGATTCGGAAGGTTTCACCGAGATCGAGCGGATCGGGAAGCCCTACGACCTCCGCGCAACCGGCGGCGGCCACGACGAGCTACACATCGAAGTCAAGGGTTCCTCGCAGGCCATCGATACGGTAATCCTCACGCGCAACGAGGTCATTCACGCCGACGACCACACGACCTCCCTTGTCGTGGTTGATCAGATCGAGGTCGCCATCACAGAGGACGGCTACAACTGCACCGGCGGTGAAGTGCGGCGGTGGGACCTGTGGGTTCCTGAACGAAACGCATTGACGCCGTTGCAGTTCGAGTATCGATTGCCGACTGAAGTTGTGGTGGAATGAGTCGCTGCCGCCTCGATGATGAAGGGATCTGTGGGGGGAGATTCTCGATGAGCTCGGGCTGACATCGGACCGCACCGTCAGCCTGTTGACCGATTCGGTGTGAGAGTCACCGACTCCCGTGATCGAGAAGTGGAAGGGTTCGATCACCGCCGCCATCGCATATGTCGGCAGTACAGGTGATGTGCAATTGCCGTTGTCCCAGGGATGCTCGCTCATCGTGGACGCCTCCGAGCACGCCGTTGCCGGGCATATGACCAATCCACACACGCTGTTGCGGTGCCATCGAGCAGGGGTCAGCCTCTACTCGCGTCCACACCTGCACGCCAAGATGATCTTGGCCGAATCACTCGGCGGCGCAGCCCCTTTCCTTGTTGTTGGTTCCGCGAACGCGTCTCAGCATTCCGCGAACGTACTCGAGGAGGCCGCACTGGTGACCGACTCCATCGAGCTCATCGGTCAGGCGCGTGAAGCCCTGACGATATGGAAGGCAACGTCGACGAAGCTGGGTGCCGAAGCGCTGGCCAGGTTGTGCGCGATTTACGATGACTCGACCGACGCGGGAGCATCGGAGGATGAGACTCACGGTAGCGAGGAGGCACGACGTGGAGTCGGAGGATGCGCTGCTGTACGCCGAAGGTGTCCATGTGATCCCCATCTACACGACGACAACGTCGGGAAAACCCAGCCTCCAGTCCGTGTTGTCGACGCCGGCATTGTTCCTCAGCCGATGGGCCAGCCCCGGATCCACGACGCGCTACTACTTCCTGCTTCGGTAGACATCTGAAGACGCCGTCCTCTTCTCGGATCTGAAGGATGCGTTTCAGTGAGTTCGGAGAGTCGGTGGATCGTGATATCTGTTACCTGCGGAACTCGGTGATAGATGCCGTCTTGACCTTGTGGTCGGACCTGCACTGGGTCACGACATAGGAGTCGGTCGCCTGACGAGACATGTGCGGCGGCTATCGACCCACGAGCGGACGCGGCGGCCGCGGGACGAGATCAGACGAAACTCAGCGGGCCGCACCGAACATCGAATCGTTCGCGCACGGTGTCGAGGGTGGTGCGGAAATGCTCGCGATCGTGGCGGTGGGTGAGCATGAACCGTGCGGCGGCGATCATGCGGCGTGGCAGGGGGTACCACCGATCGAAGTCGAGACCGCAGTCGGCAAAGACCTTGACCGGGACGTTGTCGGCGATGAGTCCCAGATTGTGCTGTGCGAGTGTGAACATCGTGACCGGCAACGCGATCTTCGACTTCGCCTGGAGGTCCGGAAGGTCGAGCTCGTACAGGGGTACCTCGCTGATCTTGTCCGAGAACAGCAGGTGCGAAAGGAAATAGCCCATGAACGAGGTCAGGTGCAGGGTGGCCGACCGCGGTTGGATCGAGATCACCTTGCCACCGGCGGACACGTACGGCTCGTAGGGATGGTCCTCGCGCAACAGATACCCCGTGCAGTTGACGATCCAGCTACCCGGTCCGATCGCGATCGTCGATCCGTTCCGGAGAACGAGCTCGGTGGTGCCGCCCCGGTCGACCACGTCGACGAGGCGGTCCATGATCACGTCGGTCAGGCCGCCGATGATCGTCGTCCGCTCCGATTCGGACAGGTTGGCGAACAGGAAGTTGCCGGTGGTCGGGGTCACCGCGGTGCCGTATGTCGAACGAATCCAGTTCCAGATCTCGGTCTCGTTGGTGCCGTCGAAACGTCGTGTCGACTCCAGCGCGAGGCTGCTGACCAGCGAGCCGCCCCACCATCGTCGACTGCCTGTCGGGAACAGTATGTCCCGGTTGCCGAACATGGTGCCCGAACCCGCCACCAGGTTGACCTCACGTCCGGGGTTCGCGGTGATCAGCAGGTGTGCGGTGTCCATCGCGGTCTTTCCCCCGCCGATGATCCACACCGGGGCGTCGTCGGCTCGAACCTCGTCGCCGAGGAGATCGCACGAGTTGGGCGACACCGACCGGACACGCGTGCTGGACAGCTCCAAGGGATCCATCGGCGTGACTCGTAGTCCATATGCCTTGATCAATCGTTTCGCCTGCACGAGCTGCCGCCGGCCGTCGGTCGACCGACAGGCGACGCGGACGACGCCGTCGACCTCGTCGGCGGACTCCATGTCGTGGTCGAACAGGGCCTCGACATGTGCTCGTTGCTCGATCACGGACAGGCAATGGGCGAGGTGGTCGAGCACCTCGCCGTTGGTGGCAAGGTACGAGCGGTCCCGACCGAGTGTCCATGGGATGTTCCCGGCGGTGAAGAGCTGGTGTGGTTGGTGGAGCCGCAGGTAGGGATATGCGTCGATCCACATGCCACCGACACGTTCCCGACGGTCGATCAAGACGATCTTCTGATCCTGTGACAGATATCGGCTGGCAACGAACAGTGCGTTGAGGCCGGCGATACCCGCGCCGACGATGCAGACGTCGCAGTTCGTCACTCGCAGGGTCTCTTCGTCGGTGACGTCGGAACTGGTCATGGCGGCCTCCTGGAGCGGCCCGGCCGGAACCCCGGCACTTCCGGTCCGCACATGCGAAAGCGGCCCCTATCGATCATGACGCACCGATCGGTGAGCGGCAGGAGTACTCGGCTACCCTGTCGCTCCCCGGATGGAACAGTTGGCGGTGGCCACCGTGAGAGCGGTGCACAAAGCCCTGTTGCACAACGGGTATGGCTGTCTGGGCGCGACCGAAGGAGCGGGGTCGGCAATGCCTGGGTGGACCCAGGAGCGATTGGACGGTCCCCAGAGTTCACGCCGCATTCGTCGACGGCGTCTGCGGAATCGCGCTCAGGCGAGTAGACCTGAGTGGGGGTCAACTGTCGCCGACCGAAAGATGTGAGGCATGAAGGCCATTCAGATCGTCAAGCCAGGTTCTCCGCCCGAGCTGCGCGAGGTGGACAAGCCCACGCCGGGTCCCGGACAGGTGCTGTTGAAGATCACCGCTGCCGGTGCGTGCCACTCCGACGACTTCGTGCTCAACATGCCGGCCGAAGGGTTTCCCTATCCCCTGCCCATGACGCTCGGCCACGAGGGCGTGGGTGTGGTCGCCGAACTCGGCCGTGGCGTGACGAGCGTGTCCGAGGGGACGTCGGTGGCGGTGTACGGCCCGTGGGGTTGTGGCGTCTGCCATTTCTGCTCGCGGGGTTTCGAGAACTACTGTAGCCGCGCAGCACAACTCGGCATCGCACCGCCCGGCCTCGGGAACGAGGGCGCGATGGCCGAGTACATGATCGTCGACGACGCACGGCACCTGGTCCCGCTCGGTGACCTCGACCCCGTTCACGCCGTACCGCTCACCGACGCCGGACTCACCCCCTACCACGCCATCAAGTCGTCACTGCCCAAACTGGTCGGCGGTACCACCGCAGTCGTCATCGGTGCCGGTGGCCTGGGACACGTCGGCATCCAGTTGCTCCGACACCTGACGCCCTCACGGGTGATCGCACTCGACGTGAACGAGGAGAAGCTGGGGTTCGCCCGCGAGGTCGGAGCCCACGACACCGTTCTGAGTGACGCCGACGCCGTCGCCAATGTCCGGAAGATCACCGGAGACGCCGGCGCCACCGCCGTCTTCGACTTTGTCGGCTACCAGCCGACCATCGACACCGCGATGGGAATCGTGGGCACCATGGGTGACGTCGTCATCGTCGGGATCGGTGACGGCGTGGCCGCGGCCAAGGTGGGGTTCTTCGCCCAGCCCTATGAGGTGTCGGTACGCACACCGTACTGGGGTACCCGCGATGAACTCATCGAGGTGATCGACCTCGCCCGTGACGGTCGGATAGAGATCGCGACCGAGAAGTTCACGTTGGACGACGGCCTCGAGGCATACCGCAAGCTCGCCGCCAACGAATTGCGCGGCCGGGCCGTGGTGGTGCCCGCCTGACGACCTGATGAACACAGCGAATCGGTACGTGGACTGGATGGGGTCGGCGTAGCCTCGGATCCGTGAGCTTTGACGTCGCAGGCGACGCCTACGACAACTTCATGGGGCGGTACTCGCAGCCGTTGGCGGAAGCCTTCACCGACTGGTTGCCGATCAGCTCTGGGCACCGGGCCCTCGATGTCGGGTGCGGCCCCGGCGCGTGGGCCGCAGTACTGGCCAGGCGGCTCGGCCCCAAGAATGTCAGCGCCATCGATCCATCGTCGTTGTTCGTCGCCGCGTGTCGTGCCGCGCTCCCCGACGTCGACGTCCGCCAGGCGAGGGCCGACGCACTTCCCTATGCCGACGACACCTTCGACGTGGTCGGAGCGAACCTCGTCGTCAGCTTCATGCCGAACCCCCACGCCGGCCTGACCGAGATGGCTCGCGTGACCCGGCCCGGCGGTCGGATCGCGGCGACGGTCTGGGACCTCGCCGGTGGTCGTGCACCCATGGCGGCGGTGTGGACGGCGTTCGAGACGCTGGGCCTCCCCCTGGTGGACGAGACGCACATGCCCGGAGGTGCCGGCGGGGAGATGGTGACGATGCTCCACGACATCGGACTGTCCGACGTCACGGGAACAGAACTGGTGGTCAGGGTGCGGCACAACACCTTCGACGACTGGTGGAACCCGTACTTGCATGCGGTCGGCCCGATCGGCGAGGCCGTGGCCGCGCTCACGCCGGCCGAACGTGAGCAACTGCGCGCCGCATGTCGGGAAGCGCTGGGACCGGGCCCCTTCGATGTGACGGCCGTCGCACATGCTGCGCGGGCAACGGTGTGAGACGGCTGTTCGCACACCTGTTGCCGAATTGTCGGGTGGTACCTGTGGGCGGCGATAGTTGAAACCGATAGTATTCCGCCGGTGAGAACGCTCGACACCCTCGGCCTGACGTCGGAACGCACGGTAAGCCTGGTAACCGATTCGGTATGGGAGTCGTTGACTCCTGTCCTTCAGAAGTGGCCGGGTCGGGTGACCGCGGCCGTCGCCTACGTGGGGTACACCGGCGACGTGCAGTTGCCGTTGACCGCCGGCTCGACACTGATCGTCGATGCGTCCGAGCATGCCGTCGACGCCCACATGACCAACCCGCACACCTTGCTGCGGTGGTACCGCGCCGGAGTGAGCATCTACTCTCTCCCCCACCTCCACGCCAAGATGCTTCTGGCCGAGAGCGATTCGGGCCAGGAACCGTTCCTGGTCGTCGGTTCCGCGGATGCCACCCAACACTCCGCGAGCATTCTGCACGAGGCCGCCCTCGTCACCGACTCCACCGAACTCGTCGAGCAGGCCCGCACGACCTTCGCGGAGTGGAAGTCGTCGGCGACCAAGGTGGGATCGGCGGCACTCACCCGGCTGTGCGCGCGGTACGACGGCACCTCGGTGCCGGTGGAGGCCGACGCCGATGACGATTCGACGGCCATCGCTGACGACAATGACCTCACTGCTGCCGCCGATGCCTCCGAGACCGTGAACACGGACCCGGCCGACGCCACCGCGACAGAGGACGAGTCCGCCGACACAGAAAAGGTCGGTGCTGCGTCGACCGGCGATGACTCGATCGACCCGGAGCAGGTTGGCGTCACATCCACGGTGGCCGAGCCGTCGGATGCCGGCAGCATCGCCTACCAGCGGCCACAGCGCGTGTACCTGGCCGCCGTCCGCGCGAACCTCGAGATACCCGATGACGCCATCGACCATGCCGAAGTCCTGGCCATGGAGCTGGGAGTCGACGATGGGTCCGGTCTCACCGTCGAGGTGTTCCGGCAGAACGTCGACTCCGGGCTCGAGCCGCTGTATTCCGAAGGTGTCCACATCCTTCCGATCCGCACGACCACCAAGCGGGGCAACCCCAGCTCGAAGTCGGTGTTGGGGACGCCCGGTCGGGTGATCGGACGGTGGATCGACAGCGACCCCGACACACGGTATTACTTCATCCTTCGTCAGACCTCGTCGGAGGTGGTCCTGTACGCCGACGCGAAGTACGCATTGCGTGAGGGCGGCGTAACCGCGGAACTCGACATGGGATACCTCCGTCGCAGCGTCATCGACGCGCTCATCGGCCTGTGGCCCGGACTACGGTGGACGACGCCGTAGGTATCGGAGCCGGGGCGACGGCTGTCATCGGAGATTGAGCTGGCACGCCACACCCATCATCGATGGTCGAGCCGGGACCGCCGTTGGTGATTTCAGTGTCACTCTTGTGGAGCCACCAAGTTGGTGGTTGTGTTCAGTCCACCGGGCATCTGGCTCTGTTGGTGGTTGACCGTTCC
>NZ_JBSFRM010000039.1:0-43581 GCF_053589235.1 Gordonia sp. NPDC003376
CGCCGGCGTGACCACTTCGCAGGTGGTCACGCATCCGACGTAGGCTGCGGAGATTTCGACACGGGTCCTCGCTTCGCTCGGTCCCGGCTCAATCATCGTTCGGGGGGCATCGCTTCGCTCGGTCCCGGCTCGATCATCGTTCGGGGGTCCTCGCTTCGCTCGGTCCCGGCTCAATCAGCGTTCGGGGGTCCTCGCTTCGCTCGGTCCCGGCTCAATCAGCGTTCGGGGGGTCGTCGCGATGCTCGGTCCCGGCTCAACCATCAACGGGCACACGGGTGCACGCGATACCCGGTCCCGGCTCAACTACCAACGGACACGCGGGTCCTCGCACTACCCGGTCCCGGCACAACCGGCCTGGCCGCACACAGATGCCACCGCTCACGAGTACACGACCACCAACGCCGGGCGGACGGCGCGATCGCCGACCTGCAGGCCTGGGCGGACCACACGGACCACGGTGCGACCGACCGCGGCGTCGTCGTCGTCGGTCAAGGGAATGACGTCGACGGCGTCCATCGTCGCGACGTCGAAGCCCGCTCCGGGGTGCGGGTCGATCACCGACCCACCGCGCCCGGCGATGAGGCGGTCCAGTCCGTCGCGGAGCGCGGCGAATGCCGCACGGTCGGCCTCGGTGGCCGCGGTCGACGCACACGCGGATGCGTCGGCGTAGAGCTCCGACAACTCGACGAGCAGCGGAAGGTCGGCACCGGCGCGTGCGGCGGCCTCCCGCTGGCGGTCGGCGTCGACCAGCCGGTCCAGCGACAGTGTCTGCCGGGCCAGGATGCGGCCCAGATCGCCGATCCGTTCCTCGAGGCGGTCGATCGGATCGGCGTCGGCGGACTTCCCGGTCTCGGTCATCTCGGTAGCGTAAACCGACCGGCCGACAAGCCCGGCGACACCGGTCGTCGACGATTTCACGTTATTCTCGCGAACCGTGGGTGTTTACGGGATCGACCTGGGCACGACCAACTCGGCCATCGCCGCGATCGACCGCGACGGAAGGCCCGAGGTGATCAAGGACTGGAGTGGTGCGCCGACCACTCCGTCGGTGGTGCTGTTCCCCTCGGCGCACGACCACGTCGTCGGCGAGGGTGCGCGACGTCAGGCTCGGCTCGACCCAGATCATGTGTGCACGCTGGTCAAACGCCGCATGGGCGAGGTCGACTGGCGCTACGTCGCCCACGGGCGAAGCTGGTCGGCACCGGCGGTCTCGGCGCTCATCCTCAAGTCACTGATGTCCGACGCCGAATTCGCCGGGGAGAAGGTCGAGCGAGCGGTGATCACCGTTCCCGCGTACTTCGGCGACGAGGAACGCCGCGCCACGATCCAGGCCGGCACCTACGCCGGTCTCGACGTCGCCGGGGTTCTCTCCGAGCCGATCGCGGCGGCACTCTCGTACGGATTCAGCCGCCTCACCGACCCCCTCGCCACGGCCACCCCGGACGAGACCGTGCTGGTCTACGACCTCGGCGGCGGTACCTTCGACGCGACGGTCATCGAACTCGCCGACCGCCGCATCTCCGTACTCGCCGTCGACGGCGATCATCAGCTCGGTGGTGCCGACTGGGACGAACGGCTCGCGCTGCATCTGTCCCGCACGTTCTGCACCGAACACCCCGACGCCGAGGACCCGCTCGACGACTCCGCCGGAGCACAGTCGCTGATCCTGGCCGCCGAGCGCATCAAACACGAACTGTCCGAAGCCGAGTCCGCGTCGGTGATCGTGACCCACGACGGACAGCGCTCGGTGATCACGGTGACCCGGGCCGAACTCGAGGACCTCACCGCCGGATTGCTCACCCGCACCCTCGATCTCACCGCATCGTGTCTGGCCGACGCCGCCGAACGCGGCGTGCACCAGGTGGATCGGATACTCCTCGTCGGCGGTTCCTCCCGCATGCCCGCCGTCGCAAGGGAACTCACCGCACGGTTCGCACTGGTCCCCGAACTCGACGATCCCGACCTCGCCGTGGCCCGCGGCGCAGCGATCTACGGCGACAAGCTGGAGATCGAGCGTCTCGTACACGCCGACCTGCAGTCCCGCGGCCGGTTGCCCGGCATCGGTGGGCTGCTCGACGCCGACCCGGGCGACCTCCATGCAGCCTGCGGACGCGTCGCCGAGGCCTTCGGTCTGCCCGTGTCCGGTGTGCGCCGAATGCTCGAGATCCGGGTCGACACCGTGGTGTCGCGGGGCTTCGGCATCCTCGCGGTCAGCCCCCAGACCGCTGCACTGCAGGTGAGTTGGCTGGTGGAGCGCAATCAGCCCCTACCGATCAAGGTGCGCCGATCCTTCGGCACCATGCGCGCCGACCAGGAACGCATCGAGCTGACCGTCGTCGAACAGGCCGGGCAGGATCTGTCACCGCGGCCGGAGGACACCAAGGTGCTGATCGAGGGGGCGATCGACGGCATCCCACCCGGATTCGACGAGAACAGCGAGGTCCAGATCAGTTTCGAGATGGGCTTCGACGGCGTCTTGCATGTCACCGCCTTCCATGTGGCTGCCGGCCTGCCGCTGACGCTGACCGCCAAAACCGGTGCCACGCTGTCCCAGTCGGAGGTGGCCCGTGAACTCGAACAAGTGCAGCGCAACCGCCGTCGGGACGGGTGAGGCATGCTGCCCTTCAGCCCGAACGACTATCGCAAGCGTGTACTCGCCGCCATCGAGCGCCGCGGTGGCGCCGACTCCTCGGATTCCTTCGAGCTCTACGACATCCCACTCGAGGAGTCCGACCACCTCACCGACGACGAGGTGAACGCCCGGATCGACGAGGTGTGGGGGTTCTGGCAACGCCACCGGGATCATCCCAAGTACCGGGTGCTCGTTGAACGGCTCGTCGCCGAGCATCCGAACCGCAGTGCCCCACTGCGGCAGCACGATTCGCGGGCCGCGGAGGCCAGGGCCGTGGTCGCCACCCGGCAGCAACGGGACCGTGACCGATACGAGTTGCTGGACAACGCGATCGAGCGCCTGATGGACCGCTACAGCGGCATCCCGGCAAGCAAACGTGCGGGCCTCGACGAGATCGGGGCGATGGGCGGCCTGACCACCGACGAGGTGACGGTGCGGTTGCGTCGCTACCGGATCATCGACGACGCCGACGTCGTCGAGCCGAAGGCCGAGACCACATCGCCCACAACGACTCTGAGTGATCAGCGACTGACCCAGGTCGCCGAGTTGCTCGCCGAGTTCAGCCGACGACGTGATGCCCCACCGGTGTACACACTGCTCGGGTTCCTCCGTCTGGACACCGACGCGATCACCGATCGCGACACCATCACACGGTCCGCGGGGATACTCCGTGAGCAGGCGCGGGCATTGCCTGCGGGTCGGATGCGAGCGCTCGTGGACGAGTTGCTGATCCACGTCGAGAACCTCCTGCTCGGTCCGCCGCCGAACGCCGGCGCCTACCTCCGATCGATCCTCGACGGCGTCGACGCCGCCCTGCGACCGCAGATCCGGGCGGCCGTGCTCGTGGAGGACCGACTGCATCCGGCCGACCACCAGTACCTCCTCGAGCAGGCCCGCGATCGCGACCTCAGCACGCGCGACGCCCGGGCGCTGATCACCCGGATCGCCGCGGAATACGGTGCGACCGTGCAGAATCCACCAGCACCACCGCCTGCACCGGCACCACCGCACACCGCGGAGACACCCGGAGAGTGGCAGGCCGCGCTGCGGTCCGCGCGTAAGGCGTTGCGATCCGATCGCGTCGACGCCGCCCGCGACCACTGCGCACGCGCACGTGCGGCGGCCGGGGACGACCCCGCCGCGCGACGCCAGATCGATGCCGTCGCCGACGAAGTGGATCGCCGCAGCGCCACATCGACATCGACACCGACACCGGTGCCGGCACCGGCACCGGCCACATCCGAACCCGCATCGACACCCGCCGCGGTCACGTCAGCGGCATCCCCTCGACAGGCACCGACTCGACAGGCACCCACCCCGCCGTCGTCGCCCGGCCCCGATCTGCCACCGATCACCGGGGTCGCGGTCAGCGGTGACCGCCTGCTGTTCGACTGGCCGGCCGGTATCACCGAGGCGGTCGTCGTCATTCGTTCGGATGCCAGACCGGAGCATCCCGCCGACCCGCACGCCACCTCCACCAAGGTGACCAACACACGCTACGAGATCGACGGCGGCGTGCCGATCCCCGACTCCGCCGCACGTCAGGGGCACGTCGCGGTGGCGTCCTGCCGGCGCGACTCCCGGGGCCGGCTCGAGGTGGCCGGCGAATTCGGCCCAGAGGCATATGCACACCTCTGAAGCGGTGGTCCCGCCCGCGCCGCCGCCATGGCTAGGCTGGTCGTGATCCGTGCGAAGAACTTCGCAATCCCGACACCCAGATACTCCAGAACCCTGACCCCCGACGACGAAGGCAGAGAACGCGACATCATGGGAATCGACTACACCAAGCGTCCGAAGGCACAGCCCACGCCGCCATCCGCCCAGCCCGCCCCGGGATATCCGGCCCAGCCCACCCCGGGATATCCGGCCCAGCCCACCCCGGGGTACCCGGCCCAGCCACAGCAGTCGCCGGCCGCGCCGGTGTCGTTGTCCAAGGTCACGCTCACCAAATCGGCACCCAGCGTGTCGCTGACCAAGCAGGGATCGGCCACCGGCCAGATCCGGGTGAATCTCAACTGGACCTCCGGCGCCAAGGGCGGCCTCTTCCGCCGGTCGTCGGGAGTCGACCTCGATCTCGCGTGCCTGTGGGAGTTCAGCAACGGCGACAAGGGGATCGTGCAGGCCCTGGGAAATTCGTTCCAGGCACCGTACGAGGGCCGACCGATCATCTACCTCGACGGCGACGACCGCTCCGGCTCCAACACCGGCGGCGAGAACATGTACATCGACCTGTCGGCGTCGGCGATGATCCGCCGCATCCTGATCTTCGCCTACATCTACGAGGGAACCCCCAACTGGGCGAGTGCCAACGGCGTGGTCACACTGTTCCCGGCGAACGGCCCGGAGATCGAGGTCCGTCTCGACGAGCACGACCAGGGCGCCATCTCGTGTGCCATCGCCACGATCGAGAACCGCGGTGGTGAGCTCGTCGTCAACCGGGAGGTCCGATACATCCGCGGCTCGCAGTCCAAGGTCGACGAGGCCTACGGCTGGGGCCTGAACTGGCGCGCCGGACGTAAGTAGCCGGGGGGCAGAGGACGACGGCTTCTCCGCCACGAGGGCGAGGGAGGTTGCGCCGGCGTCCGGGTGCAGGATGCGTCCGTCGGCGCCGTGGACGCCGGGAATATGGAAAGGGGGATCGCCCCCGGACGGCCAGATGACGAGCAGGACGGGGCCACGGCGCACCGCCTGACCGATCGCCTCCACGTCGGCATGATCGAAATGGTCATGCGCGATCACCCCCGCATCGAACCGCGTCAGATCGGGAAGCTCACCGAACTCTGCGGGATCGATGGCGACCGCCCCACCTCGGTCTCCGCGGCAACACACGCATGGGTGATCGGGTGAGCGTTGTCGTGGCCGTGCGCACCTGCCGCTTCATAGAACCGGCCCCGATCATGGTCCCGGAATCCGGGCGAACCGTGACCGCCAGGAATGGCGTGGTTGCTGGATGAGGACCGGGAAACGCCGTGGGTCACGCGCGTCCCACCCGCCGGAGCCGGGTCCGCAGCCGGCCGGGTATCTCTGACGGATTCCATTGCGGTGCAGGACAACCACGGGTTATCGGGTACCACGCCAGGCCGATCAACGCCGACAGCGCATGTCCGATCCCGGTGAAGGTGACCTGCGTGAGGAGCGGTACCCCGAAGACCACGACCACCCCGGCCAGATAGGGCCAGCGCCACGGGCGGGCGATGTGATAGGTCAGTACGCCACCGATCGCGGCGAGGAAGTAGCTGACCCCGATGTCGCGGACGTCGACCATCGAGGGGCTGGTCACGCCCTGCCGGATCGCGTATTCGAGCGCTCCTTGGCTCAGATACGTGGCGATGACGTGCGCGCTGAACCCGACGACGAACCAGCGCACCGGTCCCAGCCAGCGCTCGGCCGGAACGTGGAAGATGCAGAACAGGACGAGGTACGGCAGCCACACCTCGCCGTCGATCCAGAACAGGCTGGTGACCAGCACCCGGAAGGGGTCGTGGGTGAGGTTGGCGATGTTGGTGGAGCGTTGACCGAGCGCGTCGTCCAGTTCGGCAGGGGTCAGTGACCGCTGGATCGCGGTGGTGACGAACAGCACCGCCAGCCACGCGAACGTGAACGGTGCACTGCGGACATATCGCCACACTGCTTCGCCCGCCGCCCTCACCCACCGGAACCGAGACTTCATTCCCACACCGAAAGTGTGCCCCGAGTTGAGGTTTCGTGGTCGGGTTCGCGTCCGAAGTGTTCGAACTGCCCGAGTTGTCGTCGACCGGGGTCTCTTACCGGCTCCGACCGCCGATCAACCGCGTGGCGATTCCGACCACGGTGACGACCGCACCGGCCACCGCGGCGATCATCGCCCACCGGGTGAGGTCGTCGGCCATCGCGTCGATCGCCAGGTTCGTCACGGTATGGCCCGAGCCCTCGGTGGAGACCTGCCGATCGATGATCGTGGTGGCGTTGAGGGCCACCACCCAGCACAGTCCGGCCGCGAGCAGGCCACCGATCCCGATCCAGGCGAGCACGGTGCCACGCCAGTGCGCGAACAGCAGCGCGAGGATCGCGGTGGCCGCCGCGATCACCGATGCGCTGTAGGCGATGGTCTCGATCTGCCCGCTCACCTTGTGGTATCGGCCGGCCTCGAGATTCCCGTGCTCGGACATCGGGACCAGGACCGGACCGCTGACGGTGAGCGCGAACGGCAGGTTCTGATTCGCCAGCGCCCGGTTGATCATCGGGGTGATGTCGAGCTCCATCGTCTGGGCGGAGCTGCCCGCCGGAGCCTCGTCGAACAGCCATGCGTGCTGCTGCCCGACGAGATCGCGGAAGTCGGCCGGGAACGAATCACCCTGGACGTAGCCCACCGCCAGCGGCCGGACGACGGCACCCGCACCGGGGAACTCGGTCCGGGCCGCCACCTCCTCGGTGATCTCGTCGGCGATGAAGTCCTGGACCTGCCCGTCGTGGGCGAGCGGCGCGATCACCGACACGAATCCCTCGGTGTCGGTGACCCGTTGGGTGACCCACATCGACGGGAGGGCAACGATGATCGCGCCCATCGCGACCAGGGTCAGGATGGCACTCAGAAACGTCCGCACGCGACGAGGCTACCGGCGATCACTCACCGACGACGTCGCGGGCACGTCCCAGGATCAGCGGGTCGGGGGCGCCGACGAAGTCCTCGTTCTTGCCCTTGTAGTCGAACAGGGACAGGACGTGCCGCATCGCGTTGAGCCGGGCCCGCTTCTTGTCGTTGGACTTCACCACGGTCCACGGTGCGATGTCGGTGTCGGTGTTGGCGAACATCGCCTCCTTGGCCGCACCGTAGGAGTCCCACTTGTCCAGCGAGGCGAGGTCCATCGGCGAGAGCTTCCACTGCCGCACCGGGTCGATCTGGCGGATCGCAAAGCGGGTGCGCTGCTCGAGCGGGCTCACCGAGAACCAGAACTTCACCAGGTTGATGCCGTCGTCGACGAGCATCTTCTCGAAGGCGGGCACCTGCACCATGAACTGGTCGTACTGATCGGGGGTGCAGAATCCCATCACCCGCTCGACGCCGGCACGGTTGTACCAGGATCGGTCGAAGAAGACCATCTCGCCTGCTGCCGGGAGATGCTGCACGTAGCGCTGGAAGTACCACTCGGTGGCCTCGCGCTCGGACGGCTTCTCCAAGGCGACGACGCGGGCACCGCGGGGATTGAGGTGCTCGTTGAAGCGCTTGATCGTGCCACCCTTACCGGCCGCATCGCGTCCCTCGAACACCAGAAGATGCCGCTGACCGGTCTGCTTGGACCACTTCTGCAACTTGAGCAGCTCGATCTGCAGGCGACGCTTGGTCACCTCGTACTCGCGGCGACTCATCCGCTCGTCGTACGGGTAGTCCTCCCGCCAGGTGTCGACGACGTTGCGCTCGGGCAGCGTCAGCAGGACGGGATCGTCGTCATCGTCGTCATTCACCTCGAACTGGGTGGTGTCGTGCAGATCGACGAGGTGTTGCAGGGCCTCACGACCGTTCAGCTTGCTGAAGTCGGGCCCCAGGGTTTCGAGATCATGTAACTCGGTCACGCTCCCACGATATGCCGTGCGCGCGAACGCCGCGTGGCCCCTCGGTGAACCGGAGTGTGACCGTTTGGTGATCTTCGCCGGTTCTCGCGGCGACGGTGAGGCGACGGAACCCGACGATCAGTTCCCCAGGTTGATCGATCCGTACTTCAGGCATGCCTTGCCGGTGGTGGTGTCGGCCGCCGCGGCGAACCCGCCCGCGCACCGGACACCGGGACCACCGGAGTAGGCCTGGCCGCCCCAGCCGCCCACCGACACCGAGTACCCGCCGGCCCGCGCCTGCGCGACTGCGAGCGACTTGGGGCCGGTGGTGATGGCGTACGAGGTACCGCCGGTCGTGGCACCCGAGAGCGCCGACGAACCGGGCTGCTGGTTGATCGCATTCGCGTGGCCACCCTTGTCCGAGACCGCCACGGCGGTCCCGCCGCCGGTCTCCTCCGCCCTCGCCGTACTCCCCGCACCGGCGCGTGCCCCACAACCACTCAGTCCCTGAATCCGTTGCACCTCATGACCGTTCGAGGCGGTGCAGGTGTTCGCCTGGGCATCGGCGGCGCCGAGCCCCAGACCCCATGCCGCACCGGCGCCGCCGATCGCGAGCACCAGTGCTCGTACCGCAAACCTGTGGTTTCGCAATGTGGTCGGCCTCCTTGGCGGATGGAAGAGAGAGTGGGTTACCGAGAGGTACCCGGCACAGCGTACTCCTGTGGAATCCGACGAATCCGCCGTCGGGAGGCAGGCGAGGTCACGGATCCACAACGTTTGCCACCGGAACCGCCGACGGGGACCATCGACAGTGAAATCAATAGTCCCCGTTACGGATTCAGCGAAACATGATCACAGCTCGGCGCGACGCTCACTCTCCGCGGTGAGTCCCTTCTTGGCGGTCTCCACGGCCATCTTCTGGCCACGCTTGACCAGCAGGCCGGGGAGCTTCACCTTCAGATCGAGCTCCAGCTCGAAGACCACGTGCGATCCGTCGCCGTCGGGGGTGACGGTGTAGACCCCGTGCTGCGAGGCGAGCATCTTGGACTCCACCAGGTCCCAGGTACAGGTGTTGTCGGTCCAGACGTAGGAGACGGTCTGGTCGTCGTTGACGCCGACCGCCGAGACGGTCATCGAAACCCGGTCGGGCGTGCCGTCCTCGTGCTCGGAGACGATCTTCGCAGCCTTGTGGGCCGACGACCAGTCCGGCAGGGACTCCACATCCATCAGCACCTCCATCACGACCGACGGGGGCGCGGCGACATCGAATTCGGTTTTCGCAGTGACAGCCATGCGAGCAACCTACCCTTTGCCCATCACCGGCAGGCGACGAACCACGCGAGTGCGCGAGGCGTCTCAGGCCTCCCGGTCGACGAGGTTTAGCGGCCACGCCTCGTCGGGGATGTCGCGCAGTTCACAGGCGACGTCGGCGACGGTGAACCAGCCTCGGAAATGCAGGATCTCACCGACCATCGGATTGCGTACCGTCGCGTCGCAGCGGAACCGGTCGTGTTCCTCGTCCCATCCCTCGATGTACTTCATCTGGGTGGCGAACGGACCCTTCATCCCTATCTTCGGTCCCCGGCCGAGCCACCTCAGCGGACCGCTCTCGAGCAGCAACTCGCCGGCCGGGGTCACCGACGGCTCGATCGGGTAGAGCAGTTCCGGGCCGTCACCGAAGTAGTCGACCAGCCCGCTCCGTCCGGAGACGAGGACGGAGTTCAGCTTGCGCGGACCGGTGGTGTAGTCGAACGAGCGCAGCACCGCCAGGCATTCGCGGCCGATCTCGTCGCGGTAGCAGTAGTGCCCCTGCGTGAACGGGACCATCCTGCTGGTCTTGGACGGCAGCGCGTTGCGTTTGCCGTAGTACCAGAAGAACGGGGGCGGCAGAGCCGAACTGATGTAGACCGACTCGAGCATGCCGGTGCCCATCTGGGCCACATTCGACGTCGAGTCGATGCTGTACCGCCAGGCCACGTTGGGGTGGAGCCGATCGAAGTCCGACCCGAGCATCTGTCGGTATACCGGCGTCATTGATCACCTCGCTCGTCACTGTTCCGGACGAACCTACTATGTTCCGGCTCACAGTGACATACCCGAAGCGACCCGTTCCGGGCGCCGGGCGCCCGGTCGGGCGGATCTCAGACCCGGGCGGCCTCGTCACACAGCCGCGCGAGCTCGGCGATGACGCGATCGAGCGGGTCGACACTTCGCCGGGTCTGGCACATCCCCACCGCCCCCTCGATCGCCGAGACCGTGAGGTTGGCCAGCGAGTCGGCGCGGTCGGGGTCGACCCCCTCGGCGATCAGACGGGTCGCGATCAGTCGTAACCAGTCGTCGAAGATGCGCTGCGATTCGTCGGCGACCTCGGGCTCGGCGCGCCGGGCCAGTCCACCGGCGAGCACGGGGCACCCGAACTGATAGTCGGTGTTGACCAGCATGCGACGCCAGACGTCACCGATCCCGAAGACCGCCTCCGATGGCGAGCCGGGGTGCTGACGACCGATGCGTCGGGTGATGAAGTCGCCGGCATACCGCACGGCCTCGGTGACCAGCTGCGTCTTCCCCCCCGGGAAATGATGGTAGATGGAACCGCGGGGCGCCCCGCTGGCGGAGATGACGTCGCCGATCGAGGTGGCCGCCACGCCGTCGCGACCGATCAGGTCGGCGGCGTGCACGATCATCCGTTCGCGCGGACCGTCTTCCCCCACGCGGGACGTGCCGATATCGCCGGAATCGTCGTCGGACATCGCCGCCACCTCCTATGTCGACCTTCATAATCGGGCGGGTCTATGCAACCATACATAACCATGACGACCTCGACCGAACCGATCGGTGATCCCACCACGATGTCCGGCCTGGAGCTGCTCCGGGCATGGCAGGCCGATCCCCACCACGACCAGCCCGGCATCGGCCGACTCCTGGGGATGCGCCCGGCGAGCATCGACGAGGGCGAGGTGCGCTTCGTGGTGACCCCGAAGCCCGACTTCTCCAATCCGCTCGGGACCGTGCACGGCGGGATCTGCGCGACCCTGCTCGACTCGGTGATGGGCTGCGCGGTGCACACGACCCTGCCCGCCGGCGTCGGTTACACCACCCTCGAACTCAAGGTGAACTACATCCGGCCGGTGGCACTCGACGCCGACGAACTCACCGGCGTCGGCACGGTGATCCACGTGGGTGGCCGTACCGCGACCGCCGAGGGCAAGGTGTTCTCCGCCGACGGCAAGCTGGTCGCGCACGGCACCACCACATGCATCGTGTTCCGGTAGCCCGACCCGGGCCGACGGTCAGACCAGGTACAGGTCGCGCAGCTTGTTCTGCGCGCCCTCGTCGATGCCGAGCCCCTGGGTGAAATAGCCTTCGATACCGCCGTAACGGTTGTCGACCTCGGTGAGCGCGGTCTCGAGATAGGATCGGTCCACACCGAGCACCGGCAGCAGCACGTCGGGATCGCCACCGGCCCCGGCGAACTCGTCGAAGATCGGCTTCAGCGCCGGGACCAGACGATCGTTGGTCAACAGGTAGTCGTGGAAGACGTCGTCCTCGGCGACACCCATCAGGGTCAGGAACGACGCGGCTGCCCAGCCCGTCCGGTCCTTGCCGGTGGTGCAGTGGAACAGCGACGGGTGCGGATGATCGCCGAGCAGACCGCGGTAGAAGGACTGGTAGGAGCGCAGCGCGCTCGGCAGCGAGACGATGCCCTGGTAGGTCTCGGCGATCAGTTCTCTGGCCTTGCCGCCGGACAGCTCCTTGGTCGCCATCGCGACCGTCTTCGGATCGGCCAGGATCTTGCCGAGGTTGGCGGGCACGGCCGTCGCGGCGTCGGCGAGCACGTCGAGGTGGATGTCGGTGACGTCGGGCAGCGTCGGATCCGGCAGCGCCTCCCGCTCGGCACTCGAGCGCAGATCGTAGATGGTGCGGACGCCGAGCGACTCGAACGGGGCGACGTCGGCGTCGGTGAGCGACGAGAAGTCGGTGGAACGGAACAACACGCCCGGCCGGACGGACTTGCCGTCGGCGGCCCGCCAGCCACCGAGGTCACGCAGGTTGGGCAGGGTCGCGATCGGACTGGGAGCACCTGGAGTCGAGGTCATGCTTCCATTCTCACCAGGATCGGACGGGGTGTCCGAACGACCCCGGGCGACCGGGTGGCCGCGTCACGATTCGAACCGTCACGCGGCACAGAATCACGCCCGTGTTCGGATATCCTGAACACATGCTCGAGCCACCCGCTGCGCCGACCTCCCGCCCCACTGCCGGCGACCGAATCCGGGCAGCACGACTGTCGTCGGGAATCTCGTTGCGGGAGTTGGCCCGCCGACTCGGTCTCAGTCCGGCCACCCTCAGCGCGATGGAGAACGGCCAGACCGGCATCACCGTCGATCGCTTCGAGACCATCGCCGCCGAACTCCGCATCGAACCGACGGCACTGCTCGAGGGCACCCATGCGACCGCCGGACCGCGCCGCCCCGCTTCCCCGATCCCGACGACGACGTCCCCCGGCGGCCGATGGCGGATCTACGAGGGCCCCGACGTGACCGACCCGGTACTCGCCGCCGCCCTGCGGTGCATCGTCGAACGCGGATACCACGGTTGCACCATCCGGGACATCGCCGGACAGGCCGGGATGTCGGTGAGCGCGCTCTATCACCACTACCCGAGCAAGCAGGCGATGCTGGTGACGCTGTTCGACCATACGATGGACGAGCTGCTCGACCGGGTGACCGCAGCGCGCGCCGACGGTGCCGCCGACCCGGCACGGGAGCTGGCACTGATGGTGGAAAGCCTTGCGCTGTACCACTGTTGCCGTCCCGGGCTGGCGTTCTGCGGACATGCGGAGATGCGCGGACTCGCCGAGCCCGACCATCGGCGGGTCGCCGATCGCCGCGTGGCGCTCCAGCGCCAGTTCGACGCGGTGATCGAACACGGCTGCGCGGATCGGCGGTTCACCACCCCGCGGCCCCGCGAGGCCGCGCGCGCCGTCGTCGGCCTGTGCATGAGCGTCTCCGAGTGGTTCGACCCCACCGGACCCGACACCCCACACGAGGTCGCCACCCTGTACACCGATTACGCGCTCGGCCTCGTCGGTTATCACCCGTCGGCACCGTGACCCACCACCAACTGTTCGGATATCCCGAACATGTCGGCCGGCGGGTCTGCAGCCCTCCGCCCATCCCGGCTGCCGGTCAAGGACATTGACACAGCGGGATCGGCCAGGCACGCTGACAGAACCGATCGATCGTTCTGCTTGAGGAGTGTCCATGAGTTCAGCCCCCGATCCGTTGCGCGGACGCACCGCCATCATCTCCGGCGGAAGTCGCGGCATCGGCGAGGCCATCGCGCTACGGCTGGCACAGGCCGGCGCGAACATCACCCTGCTCGCCAAGACCACCGAACCGCACCCCAAGCTGCCCGGCACGATCTACACCGCCGCCGAGGCCATCGAGGCGGCGGGCGGGCAGGCCCTGCCGGTCGTCGGCGACGTGCGCGACGACGACCACGTCGCCGACGCGGTCGCGCAGACCGTCGAGCGCTTCGGCGGAGTGGACCTGGTCATCAACAACGCCAGCGCCCTGGACATCTCGCCGACCGAGCAGCTCAGCATGAAGAAGTACGACCTCATGCAGGACATCAACGCACGCGGCGCCTTCTCCCTCGCCCGCGCCGCCATCCCGCACCTGCGCAAGTCCGATCACGCGCACGTACTGACCCTCTCGCCGCCGATCAGCCTGGAGCCGCACTGGTTCGACTCGATCGGCACCGCCTACACGGTGTCGAAGTTCTCGATGACCCTCGTCGCCCTCGGCCTGGCCCGCGAACTCGCCGCCGACGGTGTGGCATCCAATGCGCTGTGGCCGCGCACCATGATCAGCACCGCCGCCGTCCGCAACGTTCTCGGGTCAGAACTGGTGTCGCGCAGCCGGAGTCCGCAGATCATGGCCGACGCCGCCTTCGCCGTGCTGTCCAAGGACCCCGCCACCATCACCGGCCAGACCCTCATCGACGACGAGGTGCTCACCGCCGAGGGCGTCACCGACTTCGCCCAGTACCGGACGGCCGACTCCGACGACGACCTCGAGCTCGACTTCTGGATGGTCCGCGACGGACGCGGGTAGCGCGCACACACCGTCGACGCAGACGGCGCCCGGCTCACCCAGCATCGACAAGCCCGGCGTCGTCTGACCCGTATCCGGATCAGACATCGGCGCGCTCCGCGGCGATCTTGCGCAGGGCACCGGCGAAGACCTCCGGCGACTGGGCGCCGGACACCCCGTAGCGGCCGTCGAGGACGAAGAACGGCACGCCACTGATGCCGTAGGCACGTGCCTGCGCGAGATCGGCCTCCACGGCGTCGGCGTACTCCCCCGACTCCAGGCTCGCCCGCGCGGCGTCGGCGTCGAGGCCGATCTCGCCGGCCAGCTCCGCGAGGTCGTCGACGCGGCCGACGTGGCGTCCCTCGGTGAAGTAGGCCCTGAACAGTCGCTCGGCCATCTCGATCTGACGACCCTGCGCCTTGGCGTGATGAAGCAACTCATGGGCCTTGAGGGTCTTGGTGTGACGCAGCGCGCCGAAGTCGTAGTCGAGGCCCACCTCTGCGGCGATGCCGGTCATCTGGGTGAGCATCTGGTGGACCTGCGCCGGCGGCATACCCTTGTGCGCGGCGAGGAAATCCACCTCCGAGCCCTCGAAGTCGACCGGCGTATCCGGTGCCAGCTCATAGCTGTGATAGGTCACGGTGACGTCGTCGGCGAGGCCGGATTCGGCGAGCCCCGCCTCGAATTTCCGTTTGCCGATGTAGCACCACGGGCAGGCGATGTCGGACCAGATGTCGACGGAGATCGGACTCATGGACGGGTCAACGCCCCGGCGGTGCGTCGGATTCCGTCGGGTCCGATCCGGGTCTGCCCCCGGCTCTGCTCCCGGCCCGGCCCCCGGCTCTGCTCCCGGCCCGGCCCCCGGCTCTGCTCCCGGCCCGGCCCCCGAAACCAGGGGAAAGTCATCCTTCCCCCACCTTCACAACGCTCCCCGGGTTACAACCAGGGGAAGGCGACGCACCTAGGGGAAAGTCACCTTCCCCTGGTTTCAGCACGCACACCGGAACGCAAGCACGCACACCGGAAGCAAGCACGTCGGCACGCAGCCGCCACTCCAGCACGCCGGCACGTCACCAGCGGGCCGACGGACACGCACGCGCCCACCCCGCGCTCTCGGCAACCGGCCGACACCACAGACGCCGAAAGCCGGCCACCCCGTGGGGCGACCGGCTTTGGCGTCGAAACGCGAAGTGCGCGTCGGGTTCTGATCAGATCAGAAGCCCATGCCGCCCATCTCGTCGCCACCCGGCATGGCCGGAGCGGCGTTCTTCTCGGGCTTGTCGGCGACGACGGCCTCGGTGGTGAGGAACAGAGCCGCGATCGACGCAGCGTTCTGCAGCGCCGAGCGGGTGACCTTCACCGGGTCGTTGATGCCGGCGGCCAGCAGGTCCTCGTACACGCCGGTGGCGGCGTTGAGGCCGGTGCCCTTCGGCGAGTTCAGGACCTTGTCGGCGACGACGCCCGGCTCGAGACCGGCGTTGACGGCGATCTGCTTGGCCGGAGCCGACAGCGCAACCTTGACGATGTTGGCGCCGGTGGCCTCGTCACCCTCGAGCGACAGGTCGTCGATGGCGGGCTCGGACTGCAGCAGGGCCACGCCACCGCCGGCGACGATGCCCTCTTCGACGGCAGCCTTCGCGTTGCGGACGGCGTCCTCGATGCGGTGCTTGCGCTCCTTGAGCTCGACCTCGGTGGCAGCACCGGCCTTGATGACGGCCACGCCGCCGGCCAGCTTGGCCAGGCGCTCCTGCAGCTTCTCACGGTCGTAGTCGGAGTCGCTGTTCTCGATCTCGCCGCGGATCTGGGCCACACGGCCGGCGATCGCGTCGGCATCGCCGGCGCCGTCGACGATGGTGGTCTCGTCCTTGGTCACGACGATCTTGCGGGCGGTGCCGAGCAGCTCGATGCCGGCGCCCTCGAGGGACAGGCCGACCTCTTCGCTGATGACCTCGCCACCGGTGAGGATGGCGATGTCGGCCAGCATGGCCTTGCGACGGTCACCGAAGCCCGGGGCCTTCACGGCGACGGACTTGAAGGTGCCGCGGATCTTGTTCACGACCAGGGTCGACAGGGCCTCGCCCTCGACGTCCTCGGCGATGATCAGCAGCGGCTTGCCGGCCTGGATGACCTTCTCCAGCAGCGGCAGCAGGTCCTTGACGGTCGAGACCTTGCCCGAGACCAGCAGGATGTAGGGGTCCTCGAGGACGGCTTCCTGACGATCGGCGTCGGTCACGAAGTAGCCCGAGATGTAGCCCTTGTCGAAGCGCATGCCCTCGGTGAGCTCCAACTGCAGCCCGAAGGTGTTGGACTCCTCGACGGTGATGACACCTTCCTTGCCCACCTTGTCCATCGCCTCGGCGATCAGCTCGCCGATCGATGAGTCGCCGGCCGAGATGCCAGCGGTGGCAGCGATCTGCTCCTTGGTCTCGACCTCCTTGGCGCTCTTCAGCAGGGAGTCGGTGACGGCCTCGACGGCCTTCTCGATGCCGCGCTTCAGACCCAGCGGGTTGGCGCCGGCAGCAACGTTGCGCAGGCCCTCACGGACGAGCGCCTGAGCGAGGACGGTGGCGGTGGTGGTGCCGTCGCCAGCAACGTCGTCGGTCTTCTTGGCAACTTCCTTGACGAGCTCGGCGCCGATCTTCTCGTACGGATCCTCGAGCTCGATTTCCTTGGCGATGGAGACACCATCGTTGGTGATGGTGGGGGCGCCCCACTTCTTCTCCAGGACGACGTTGCGGCCCTTCGGCCCCAAGGTCACCTTGACGGCGTCGGCGAGGCTGTTGAGGCCCCGCTCGAGGCCGCGGCGGGCCTCTTCGTCGAACGCGATTTGCTTGGCCATGGGTAAGTGATCCTCCGGTAAAGGGGTGACACCAGGTGTACGGCCGGACTCGGTGCCCGCGACGGACGACCGGTGTGTCATGTGGGTACCGATCTCACCGTCCCGACCTGGCACTCGCAGTGCGTGAGTGCCAACGTCCGTTTTAGCACTCGACCATGCCGAGTGCAAGGTCGGATATGACGTCCGTCCCACGACCCACGCCCATGCGGGCGCCTCACCCCTTCGCGACCACCAAGGGCACCAGCTGTTCGTCGGCCGTCCACGAGCCGTGATGTCCGATCATCGTCGCCTCGAACGGTTCGCCGACGCTGCGCACGAGCACCGTCCGATCCCTGGCGACGGCCACCACATCCCCGATCCGCGGCACGACGGCCGGGGCCACCTCGGGCCCGAACCACCGTTCGTCGAGGGTCTGGGTGCGGGTGGCCACGCGGGCGTCGGCACCGACGCGCGCCTGCCAGGCCGCGACGAGGTCGGGAGCCGAGGCGGGGTCGGAGAGATAGAGGTGGCGCACCCGGGGTTCACCACCGATCGTGACGACCCCGTCGGTCAGGGCCTGCTCGGTGTCGAGGTCGATCCGACGGCCCGCGGCGATCATCCCGTGATCACCGGTCACTGCGAGCATCGCGCCCGGCGGCAGATCCGACGCGATGTCGGCGACCAGCGCGTCGATGTTGCGCAGCACCCTGCGCCACGACACCGACCCCGGGCCGTCGAGGTGTCCGGCGCCGTCGAGCTTCGGGTAGTAGGCGTAGACGAAGCGGCGTCCCGCCGACCGATCGGCCAGGGCGGCGGCGATCCCGACGCGAACCTCGTCCACGGTGGCGGCCGGGATGTGCGTGCCGGCAGCGCGAAACGCCGACCGCGTCAGACCGGTCCCGCGGAACTCGCCGGGCATCACGTAGGTGACGGCCACGCCCGCGTCGGCCAGGTCACCGAGCGCCCCGACCAACGGCGCGACCCGGTCGGGCGGATAGACCGCCGTGGCCGACTCGCCGTCGGAGCGGTCGAGGGTCCAGCGCAGTGCGTTGAGCAGTCTGGGCGGCCCCTCGACGCGGGAGTCGGCGTCGGGACGGAAGCTGTAGCCGATGATGCCGTGGATGCCGCACGGGACGCCGTCGGCCAGGCTGGTGATACTGGCCGCGGTCGTGGACGGGAAACCGGCGCGCAGCGTCGTCGCCCGCAGCGCGGTCAGTGTGGGTGCGTCGTCGGCGTACCGCTCGAGCAGCCGATCCCCCAGGCCGTCGACCAGGAACACCACCACGTCACGTGCGTCCACCTCCGGCAGCCCGGCACCTCCACCCCAGGATTCACCCAGGCTGCGGGCGGTCCACGGCAGCACGTCGGCGAGGGTGGGACGACCGGGCCACTGGGCGGGTAACAGTTCGGCGAGCGGCTCGGGGGCGATCGGCATAGGGGCCATCCTCTCATCCTCCGACGCCACCCCGAGACCATACCGAGACCTGTTGTGCAGGGTTGAAATCTGCGTGAGAACAACCCGTCCGCCGGTCTGCATACAGCTGTATACAGAAAGGGACCCATCCGAGGGACGACATCCGCGAGGAGCAATACCCTTGTCCGAGATCACTTTTGACGACCCGCTCGTCCAGCAGACATACCTGGCCATCGGCGAGAAGTCGCCGTTCGTCTACGGCCTGACCAACTACATCGCCGCCAACCTGAGCGCCAACGTCCTGCTCGCGGCCGGCGCCGGCCCGGCGATCGGCGCGGGCGCGGACTGGCCGGCGGTGTTCCCGGCGGGCGCGTCGGGTGTGTGGATCAACACCGCCGCGGTGATGAGCAATCCGGCCGAGGTGCTGCGCACCGTCGCGACGGTGGCCGGCGAGGCCGGCACCCCGTGGGTGCTCGACCCGGTCGCCCACGGCGCCGGCGCCGCCGAGTACGACGGCGTGGTGAAGTCCCTGGTGGAGTTGCGGCCGGCGGTCATCCGCGGCAACGCCAGCGAGCTGATCTCGCTGGCCGGGGGCGCCACCACCGGCAAGGGCGTGGAGACCACCGCCGGTTCCGACGACGCGGTCGAGCACATCGAGCGGCTCGCCCGCGACTCCGGCGCCGTGGTGGCGGTGAGCGGCGCCACCGACTACGTCACCGACGGCACGCGCACCGTCGCCGTCCCGGGCGGTGACGCCCGCCTGACCAAGGTCACCGGCGCGGGCTGCAGCCTGGGCGCCCTCACCGCCGGCGCCGCCGCGGTGATCGACGACGCCTTCCTCGCCGCGGTCACCGCGCATGCCGCCTATGCCCGGGCCGCCGAGCTCGCCGCCGCGCAGGTCGGACCCACCGGGGGCAGCGGCTCGTTCGCCGTGGCGCTGGTCGACGGACTGTACGCACTGGCGAACTGAGGTACTCCGCGATGCATCTCGCCGCTTTTCTGAACGCCGGACCGCAGGGCACCGTCGGCTGGCGCCACCCACGCGCCGGCGACGGCTTCCTCTCCGCCGCCCACTACACGAAGATCGCCCGTGTCCTGGAGGAGGCCGGCTTCGACCTCGCGTTCATCCCGGACTCCCTGGCCGTGCCGCGCAGCCTGGGCAATTCCTTCGACCCGGCGGTGCGCTGGGGCACCGGCACACCGCGTCTGGACCCGATCCCGGTGGCCACCATCATGGCCGCGGCCACCACCCACCTCGGTATCGCGGCCACCGCGTCGACGGGCTACCTCGAGCCGTACAACGTGGCACGTACCTTCGGCACCCTCGATCACCTCACCGACGGACGCTCCGGTTGGAACGTGGTCACCAGTTTCCAGGACGCCGAGGCCCAGAACTTTGGGCAAGAACGGCTCCCCGATCGGGCCACCCGATACGAGCGCGCCGAGGAGTTCCTCGAGGCCACCACCCGGTTGTGGGACAGCTGGTCCGATGACGCGCTCGTCCCGGACAAGGCGACCGGCGTGTTCGGCCGGCCCGAAGAGGTCGAGGCCGTGGACTTCCGGGGCCGTCATCTCGCCGTCCAGGGACCGCTCGGCGTGCCGCGCCCACCACAGGGCTATCCGGTCATCATCCAGGCCGGTGCCTCCCCCGCCGGTCGCGACTTCGCCGCGCGCTGGGCAGACGTGATCTTCTGCAGCCACGAATCGCTGGATTCCGCGATCGACTTCTACCATGACATCAAGCAGCGCGTCGCCGCACGCGGCCGGGATCCGCAGCAGGTCAAGATACTCCCGGCGGCAACCACGGTGGTCGGCGCCGACGCCGCGGAGGCCCGCGCCAAGCACGAGGCGTTCGTCGAGCTGGTCACCCCCGAGGCCGGGCTGTCGCGCATGGCCTATCACGTCAACGTCGACCTCACCCGCTACGACCTCGACGGCCCCCTGCCGTCGTTGGAGGAAGTCGGTGTGGAGGGCCACTATCGTGAGATCGTGGAGTTCGCCGAACGCGAGAAGCTGACCATCCGGGAGATCGGCCGCTGGTACGGCGCACGCACCGAGGGCGACATGGTCGGTTCGGCCGCCCAGATCGCCGACACCATGGAGACCTGGCTGGATTCCGGTGCGGCCGACGGTTTCATGGTGCAGGCGACACACGTCCCGGAAGCGTTCGAGGACTTCGCGTCTGAGGTGGTTCCGGAACTGCGCACGCGCGGTCTGCTGGCCGATGAACCCGCCGGCCCCACGTTGCGCGACCGCCTGGGCCTGCGCCGCCCGGAACGCGGTGAGTGGCGCAACCGGGCCGCATCGACGGCTCCGGTGGTGGTGGGCTCGTGAATGCGCCGTCCGCCCTGGTCGACGTCGCGTGGTTGTCCCAGAACGCGGCGTCGGTGGTGATCCTGGATGCGTCGATTCGACGCGGCGACGGTGAGGACGAACCCGCATTCTCCTCCGGCCGGACCGATTTCGAGGACATACACATCCCGGGAGCACGCTTCGCCGATCTGTTCGACGACTTCTCCGACCCGCACGATCCCCTGCCGTTCATGCGGCCGTCGGCAGCGCGGGTCGCCGATGCGCTCGCGCGCCAGGGCATCACCGATGGAACCGAAGTAGTGGTGTACGACCGGCTGACCGGCGCGTGGGCGGCACGGCTGTGGTGGGTGCTGCGGTCGTTCGGCATCCATGTGCGTGTCCTCGACGGCGGATTGACCGCGTGGGTCTCCGCCGGGCTGCCCACCGAGTCGGGTCCGTCCCGGCGGGTTTCCCCGGTGACCGCACCTGCGGTGCGGGATCATCCGGATCTGGTCGCCCGTCTCGACGAGGTGGCCGCGACGACCGGTCTGCTGGTGTGCGGGTTGCGGCGTGAGGAGTTCGACGGCGACCCCGCCGACCCGCGGTCGGGGCACATCCCGGGATCGGTGAGCCTGCCGTATGCGCAGACCCTGGACGACGCCGGGCGGCACAGCGCAGCGAACACCCGGGCCCTCGCCGACGAGGCCGGGATCGGCGGCGGCGGACCGGCCCCCATCCTGTACTGCGGCGGTGCGGTCAACGCGGCCGGTGTGGCCCTGGCACTGCACGAGATCGGTGTCACCGCCGTCCGGGTCTACGACGGGTCACTGTCGGAGTGGCGTGCGAGTCTGGAACGGCCACTGGCGCAAACGGCCTCATGAGCTCCCGGGACGACGTCTACGACATCATCCGCACCCGGTTGACCACCGGTTTCTACGACGCCGACGCCACGCTCATCCCGGGCACGCTCAGCACCGAGTTCGAGGTGTCCCGCACGCCGGTCCGGGAGGCGCTGGGCCTGTTGGAACGCGACGGCCTGCTGCGCAGCACCTCCCGCGGATTCGTACCGTGGGTGCGATCCGAGGAAGGGGTGCTCGAGATCTTCGAGGTGCGCGCCATCCTCGACTCGTCGGCTGCGGCAGCTGCCGCCGATCGTCGTACCGAGGCCGACCTCCTTCGGCTGCAGGATGTGTCGACGCGTTGCCGTGAGGTCACCGACGTCACCGATCTGCGCCGCCTGCTCAACGACTGGCACGACGCGGTCCGCGCCGCCGCCCACAATGCGACGATCAGCGCCCTGCTGCACAGGCTGGATGCACACGTGAAACTCGGGGCACCGTGGAAGCCCGACGGGTCGGTGGAGTCCCGGCCGGTCACCGAACGACTCGACGAGCACGAGGCCGTGGTCGACGCGATCGCCGACCGCAACCCCGACCTCGCACAGAAGTTGATGCGTGAACATCTCGCCCATGATCAGCAGGCCCGAATCCGGCAGGGATTCATCGGACGTCGGTGATACCGTTGGCGATCGAGCCCCCACCGCTGATTGAGCCGGGACCGAGCCCCCACCGCTGATTGAGCCGGGACCGAGCATCGCGAGGACCCGAGTCGAAATCCCCGCAGCCCGCGCTCGGGCGATAACCACGTCAGAGGTGCTCACGCTGGCGACATCGGCCACCCGAGGTTTCGACACGCCTCGTCGCTCCGCTCCTCACCGGCTCAACCACCAACTTGGCGTTGCTGATCGAGCCGGGACCGAGCCCCCACCGCTGATTGAGCCGGGACCGAGCATCGCGAGGACCCGAGTCGAAATCCCCGCAGCCCGCGCTCGGGCGGTAACCACGTCAGAGGTGCTCACGCTGGCAACATCGGCCACCCGAGGTTTCGACACGCCTCGTCGCTCCGCTCCTCACCGGCTCAACCACCAACTTGGCGTTGCTGATCGAGCCGGGACCGAGCATCGCGAGGACCCGAGTCGAAATCCCCGCAACCACTCGATGATTGAGCCGGAACCTGCGTATCGGTCCTCACTCGTCGGGCGGGAGCCCACCCACCTCGCGTGCGCAATCGATGGCGATCAACGACGCCGACAACCCGTCTGCGGTGAACACATCCCACCCGGTCAGACGAGCCCAGCGATCGAGACGGTACTTCGCGGAGTTCGCATGGACCTGCAGCCTCCCCGCCGCCCCGGACACCGAGAACCGGGAATCGGCAAAGGCCACCACCGTTTCGGCGAGATGGGGGTTGGTCCGGGCCACCCCGACGCCCTCGGCGATGACATGGGCGAAGCGATCGCGCTGGACGTGCAGCAGAGCCGCGGGCCAATGCGTGTCGAAGTCCACGACGGGACGTGCGGTGCTCGCGGCGGCGAGGGCGTCCAGTGCCGTCCGCACACCCCGTGCGGCGCCGCCCGCACCCACCCCTGGTGATCCGACACCGACCGTCCCGCCGACGATCTCACCGACGACGCCCGCGAGCTCGACGGCGTCGATTCCCTGCGCGATCACGATCGCCCGTTCCTGGGCATCCAGGGCACAATGCACGACGACCGCGTCGTCCCCGGAGAACCGTTCGTTGATCGCGTCGGCGTCGAGGGTCGTCGCCGACGCCGCACAGACCACCGCGTACACGCCGTCGACGACGAGGCCGAGCTGCTCGGCGACCGAGTTCACGGTGCGTTCCCCCGCATCGTCGGCGAGCAGCAGCGAGATGAGCCGGGTGCGCATCTCCTGCAGAGACACTCGCGCCTGCGCGGTCTGCGCGGCATGCGCCGCCGCAAACGACGAGCTGGCCCGGTGCACCCAGACCCACAGCAGACCCACCTCGGTCGACAGCGCGGCGGTCACATCGGGCCCCTGCCGGACCGCGCGGGTCAGGACGCTGTTCCACAGTTCGCGATAGACGACGTGATAGCCCTCGATCGCATCGAGCAGCGATATCCCGAACCGCGCCCGATCACGACCGAGCTCGGCGGCATGGCGAGCCCCTTCCTCGGTGGGCGACCGCCGATCACGCATCCCGGAGACGATCATCCGGATGCCCTGGGCACTGTCGGCCCGATGCCGGTCGAACGGAAATGCCTGATACGACGGGGCCTCACGACGGATCGCCGCCACCACGGTGTCGGTCAGGGCGTCGAGATCGGCATAGAGGTCCTCCCACAGCCGGGTGACCGCCGGATCCCGGTCCTTCGTGAAATCCACGAACTCCACACTCGTTTCTCTCGGGTTTCGGCATTCCGTCATACCCCATTCTCTTGGAATGCTGTGTGAGGTACAACACACAGTGCCCGTGGACGGCACTGTACAACAGCCCGCACAGGAGGTATCCCCGTGGTGACCCAGAGCCCGGCAGGTGACCGACCCGACCTCGCGATGATCCGACGCGCGACCATCACCGGGATGATCGGCACGGTCATCGAATGGTTCGACTTCATGGTCTTCGCCCTGATGGCGTCGACCGTCTTCAACACACTGTTCTTCAGCAACCTCGACCCGATGCCCGCGATGATCGCGTCGCTGGGCACCTTTGCCGCGGGCTTCCTCGCCCGCCCGATCGGCGGGGTCATCCTCGGACACTTCGGTGACCGTCACGGCCGCCGGCCGATGCTGGTCGCATCGATGGTGATCATGGGCGCCGCCACCCTGCTCATCGGCCTGCTGCCCACCTATGCGACCGTCGGCGCGGCCGCCCCGATCCTGCTTGTCGCACTGCGCATCGTGCAGGGAATCGCGCTCGGCGGCGAATGGTCGGGCGCCACCACCCTCATCCTCGAACATGCCCCGAAGGGGCGCCGAGCGTTCTACGCCAGCTTCGTCGCCTACGCATCGGGGATCGGCTTCCTCACCGGCCTCGGGTTCACCCTGGCCCTGCGCTCGGCGTTGTCCCCGGAGGAATTCCTCGCCTGGGGTTGGCGGGTACCGTTCATCGCCAGCGTCATCCTGGTCGGCATCGCCCTCTATCTGCGTACCCGAGTGGACGAGACGTCGGTGTTCGAGAAGGTCGCCGACGCCGACGTGGCGACCGACCTGCCGTTGCTGGCCACCCTGCGTGATCAATGGCGCACCGTGCTGCGCATCATCGGCATGCGCGCCGGCACCGCCGCCGTCGCACAGATCGTCGCGACCTTCATGCTGTCGTACGCGGTCCTGCAACTCGACATGACCACCAACGCGATGATGGGCTGTATCGCCGTCGCGTACATCATCATCCTGGCCACCGGATGGACCTTCGGGCTGCTCGCCGACCGGTTCGGCCGACGCCGGGTGTTCACTGCGGGCTGCGTCCTGCTGATCGTCGGCGCCTTCCCGATGTTCTGGCTGGTCGACACCGGCACATCTGCGCTGGTGACCGTGGGTCTGCTGATCGGTCTCACCTCCCAGTACCTGTGCAACCAGACCGAGGCCGCATGGCTGGCCGAGTTGTTCCCGCCCGAGGTCCGTTGCACCGGAGTCAATCTCGCCTACCAGATCTGCGTCGCACTCGTCGGTGGCACCGCACCGATGGTCGCCGTCCTCCTGCTCGAGACCGGCCACGGCTCATGGCCGATCGCCGCGACCCTGGTCGTCCTCGGTGTGATCTCCCTGCTGTGCACCCTCACCGCACGAGAGACCGTGCGCGACGACGATCTCGGTCCGGAGCCGGCCGAGCCGGTTCCCGCCGACCCGAGCTCGGCCGCGCCGCACATCCATTCGGTCACCCGCTGACCCGCCACACACGTTTCGAAAGGCATGCGATGACCCAGATCGATGACCGGGCCACCACCGCACCGACCATCCCCGACATCTCCGCCGAGCCACGCCGTCTGACCGGCATGGAAGCCCTCGTACAGGTGCTCGTCGAGCAGTCCCGGGCCGACCGCCGCCGGGGATTGCGCACCGGGGGCTTCGCATCCGGCTATCCCGGTTCCCCGGTCGCCAAACTGCACGATCTCCTGGAGAAGAAGAAGGACACCCTCGCCGACCTCGGCATCCACCACCGCCCCGGCCTGAACGAAGAGCTCGCCGCCACCGCCGTATGGGGAAGTCAGACCGTGGGCGGGGCCGACGACGCACTGGTCGACGGCGTCTTCGCGCTGTGGTACGGCAAGGCTCCCGGCGTCGACCGGGCAGCGGATGCCCTGCACCATGGCAACATCCGGGGATCGTCCCGCCACGGCGGTGTGGTTCTCGTCGCCGGTGACGATCCCAAACCCAATGCGACCGTGTATCCCAGCGACTCGATCCCGACGCTGGCGAGTTGGGGTGTGCCCATCCTGTTCCCCGGCACCGCCCAGGAGGTCGTCGACCTCGGTCTGCACGCCTATGCGATCTCCCGCGCCAGCGGGCTGTGGACCTGCCTCAAGATGGTGACAGCGGTCGCCGACGGTTCCGGTGTGGTCGTCGACTCCGATACCGACGACGCCGTGGTCCCGACCGTCGAGTTCGACGGCGCCCCCTTCGTTCCCACGTTGCGGCGCAACGAGGCGGGGATCGGCCTGGTCGAGGCAGAACGCGACATGGCGGCACGCCATGCCGTGGCCGCCGAGTACGCGCGAGTCAACGGGCTGAACCCGATTGTCGTCGGCTCGCCAGCAGACCGGATCGGGATCGTGGCTCCCGGCAAGACATTTCACGATCTCCGGAGCGCATTCGGCCGGCTGGGTCTCGACGACGCGGCGTTGGGTGCCGAGGGCATCCGGGTCAAGAAGGTCGCCATGCTGTATCCGATCTCGCCGGCCGAGTGGATCGAGTTCGCCGACGGTCTCGAGTCGATCATCGTCATCGAGGAGAAGCGACCGTTCCTCGAGGCCGCGCTCAAGGACGCCCTCTACGGTCGGCCCGATGCACCCCGGATCATCGGGAAGTCCGGCACCGCGGCCGCGGTGGTCCCCGGACACGGCGAACTGACCGCCCGGACGATCGCCTCGGGACTGCGGCAGGTGTTCGCCGATCTCGGCGTGGTCTGCCCCGAGCGCACCCCCATGCCCCGCAGCCACACCCCGACCCTGTTGCCGCTGAGCACCTCTCGTACGGGCTTCTTCTGCAGCGGATGCCCACACAGCACCGGACTCAAGGCCCCGGAAGAGGCGAAGGTGGGCGCCGGCATCGGCTGTCACCTGCTCGGCCTGCTCGTCGACCGCGACGAGTACGGTGACATCGACGGCTACACCCAGATGGGAGGTGAAGGGGCGCAATGGATCGGGATGGAACCGTTCGTGTCCACCGGCCATCTCATCCAGAACGTGGGCGACGGCACCTTCCACCATTCGGCGAGCCTGTCGATCCGGTGGGCCGTGGCATCCGGCGCCCACATGACGTTCAAGATCCTCTACAACGGCACCGTCGGGATGACCGGGGGTCAGGATGTGTCCGGCGGGATGGGTGTTCCCGATCTGGTGCGGAACCTGCGGTCCGAGGGGGTCGAGACGATCGTGATCACGACCGACGATCCGAGCCGGTACCGGAAGATCCGGCTCGCCCGCGGCGTGCAGGTACGACCCCGACGCGAGATCGTCGAGATACAGCGCCATCTCGCCACCGTCGACGGGGTGAGCGTCCTCATCCACGATCAGCAGTGCGCCGCCGACAAGCGCCGCCGACTCAAGGAGTCGGGTGCGCAGACCACCAAGCGGGTCGCCATCAACGACCGGGTCTGCGAGGGATGCGGCGACTGTAATGCCACGTCGCAATGTCTGAGCGTGCAGCCGAAGGACACCGAGTTCGGACGCAAGACGACGATCCACCAGTCCTCCTGCAACGTCGACTATTCCTGTCTGGACGGCAACTGTCCGTCGTTCCTGGTGGTCGACACCAGCAAGGCCGAACGTCCCCCTCTCGAGAGCCGGCGGCCACCGACCGTCCCGGCACCCGCGACGGCCGACGTCGACAGGTTCGCCGTGCACATGACCGGGATCGGCGGGACCGGCGTGGTCTCGGTGGGCGCGATCGTCGCACAGGCCGCCACCCACGAGGGAAAACGTTCCCGGACATTGGATCTCACCGGGTCGACGATCAAGGCCGGACCGGTCACCACCCAGGTGCAGATCTATCCGGCGGGGACACCCGAACCGACCGCGGCCATCGATGCCGGCTGCGCCGATCTGGTGTTGGCCTTCGACCTCCTGACCACGGTGACGCCGGAGAACCTCGCGACCATGGCACCCGATCGGACCATCGTGGTGGGTAGTACCAGCGTCGTCCCGACCGCACAGATGGCGATCGATCCGGCGGTGGGCTACCCGTCGTCGGATACGCTGTGCTCGGCCCTGGACGCCACCAGCCGGGCGGCCGACAACCGTTATCTCGATGCGCAGCGACTTGCCGAGGAACTGACCGGAAATCACATGGCGGGCAATGCCCTTCTCCTCGGTGTGGCCGTCCAGACCGGCGCGCTGCCACTGCGTCCCGAATCGGTGTGCAGTGCAATCGAACACCAGGGTGTGGCGGTACGTCAGACCCTGGATGCGTTCGCGTGGGGTCGGGCGATCGCGCACGACCGTTCCCTGGTCGACTCCACCCCGGGTTCGCAGACGCCGACCACACCGATCCACCCCGAGGTGGCTCGGCTCGGACTGCCCTCCGCGCTCACCGCGACGGTGGCCACCCGGTACACGGATCTGGCGGACTACCAGAGCCGGGTGTACGCCACCGAATACCTGGGCGTGATCGGCCGGATCGCCGAGCGGGATCGGCAGATCCCGAACACCTCATGGGAACTGACGACGACCGTCGCCGAACAGCTGCACCGGTTGATGGCCTACAAGGACGAGTACGAGGTCGCGCGCCTGCACCGGTTGTCCTCGGCGCGGGAGGCCGTCGAGCGGGAGTTCGGCAAGGGCGCGAAGGTGTCGTGGTCGCTGCACCCGCCGGTACTGAAGTCGCTGGGTATGAATCGGAAGATCACAGTGGGACCATGGTTCTCGGTGGCATTCGCCGGCCTGGCATCGGCCCGGTCGCTCCGGGGTACCAAGCTGGATCCGTTCGGCTACACCCTGATGCGTCGGATCGAGCGGGAACTGGTCACCGACTACCTCGCACTGATCGATGCACTCGTCGTACGGATGTCGCCGGACCGCTACGATGTGGTGTGCCGGGCCCTCGCCTCGCCGTCGCAGGTCCGTGGCTACGAGGAGGTCAAACTCGCCGGTCTGGTCCGGTATCTCGAGGACCGCACCCTGCTGGTGACCGAAGTCGGTGCGACACTGCCCGATTCGGATCTCGTATCCCTCGTCGCGAAGGCAGTGCACCGATGCTGACCACCGAGCTCACCCCCGACACCCCCACCGACGAGATCCATCCCGACGAGATCCATCCCGACGAGATCCACACCGCGCGGATCGTCGACGCATACCAGGGTGTCCCCGCCGGCCCCGGACGACGGTCGCCGAATGCGACCGGCCTCCAACCGCTTCCACCGGCGCTGACCGCTCTGGACCCCGCGCGTGCCTACCGCGTGCAGCATGCGGTGATCGATCGGATGGTCAGCGGTTGGGGCACTTCGGTGTGCGGATACAAGATCAGCTGTACCGGAGCGGCCGACCGGGCCCTGATCCACGCGCAAGAACCGGTGTACGGCACCCTCACCGGGGCGCACCTGCTCGATTCCGGCGCACGTGTCGGCCTCTCCGGCGCCAACGACCCCCTCGCCGAACCAGAACTGCTGATGAGGGTCGTACGCGCCATCCCGGACGGGATCTCGGTGTCGGCGTTGGCCGATCATGTCGAGGTCGCAGGCGGATGGGAGATCCCGATGTCCCGGTTCGGCGGCTGGTGGCCGGAAGGGAGACCTCCCGCGCACACGCTCGGTTCGCTGATCGCCGACAACGCGGTCGCCGGGTTCGTGGTCTGTGGGACCACCTGGCGACGGTGCACCGCCGCCGAGATCGACTCGATGACGGTCACGGTCCACACACCGAGCGGGGACGCGCACACCGGATCGGCGACGGCAGTGTGTGGCTCACCGCTACGGGCGGTGGTCTGGCTGCTCGGCAAGGTCCGAGCACACGGCCGGGACCTGGCGGTGGGTACGGTCATCTCGACCGGCACCTTCACCACACCCCTGCGCGCCCGACCGGGCACGCACCGCGCGACCTTCACCGGCCTCGCTGAGGTCGAGGTGACCTTCACCGCCACCCACGACGAGACGGGATCTGCACATCATGACCGATGAATACGACGGGATGCGGGTACTGATCACCGGCGGATCGGCCGGGGTGGGGCTGGCCACCGCGGACCTCCTCGCATCGCGAGGCGCGGCCGTGGCGATCTGCGGGCGCGACCCCGACCGCCTCGACGACGCGGTGAGACAGCTCGGCACCCACGGCACCACCGTGCTCGGACACGCGGTCGACGTCACCGATCCCGAGGCGCTGTCCGGCTGGATTCGTGGCGTCGACGAGGCCTGGGGTGGCATCACCGGCCTGGTCAACAATGCCGGAGTGCACACCGGTGGACGGTTCATGACGACCACCGATGAGCAGTGGCAGGCCGATTTCGAGCTGAAGCTGCTGGCAGCGATCCGGGCCATCCGACTGGCCGCGCCGTTGATCGGGCGCGCCGGCGGGGGGTCGATCGTCAACGTGCTGAGCATCTTCGCCCGTTTCCAGCCGGAGGGTTCGATGCCGAGCTCGGTCTTCCGCGCGGCCGGGCTGGCGATGACCAACGGTGCGGCGAAGGAACTCGCGTCGACGTCGGTGCGGGTCAACGGGGTCCTGATCGGATTCGCCGACAGCGATCAGTGGGTCCGATCCGCGCAGTCGCAGGGCATCAGCGTCGCCGAGCACGAGCGCCGGATGGTCGCCGAACTCGGTATCCCGATGGGGCGATCGGGCACATCGTCGGAGGTCGCGGAGGCGATCGGGTACTTCCTGTCGCCGCGGTCGTCGTATCTGACGGGTACCGCGGTGAATGTCGACGGCGGGTTGTCGCCGGTGATCTGAGTGGGCAGGCGTGCCGGTCGACCGCTACTCCGGCACGCCGACACTCACTTCCGATGCCTTGACCAGTGCGACGACGCGCGTGCCCTCGGCGAGACCGAGTTCTTCGGCGGCCTCCTTGGTGATCGACGAGGTGATGATCTGCTCGCCGCCGTCGATGCGGATCTTCACCGTCGCGTTGACGGCGCCGAGGGTCACCGAGACGACCTCGCCCGCGAGTTGGTTGCGGATGGACAGTTTCATGCCGGCTCCTTCATTCGGATGTGATCGGTTCCAGACCTACCAGGTCGTCGATCCCGGTGCGGGGCCGGCGCCCGATCTGGGCGCCCGACATCGCCGAAACCCGTCGCGCTTTAATGGCGCACCCGGGTTAAACCCGTGACCTGCACCGTTGTCGGCGGCGCATCCTTCACATGTCGACCTCCACCGAGCGATGGGGTTACATGGGGTTATCCGATCACCGCTTCACCGTGCACCCCTCGCGTGCACCGCGGTGGCGTCTGTATTCACGGACTCCGAAGGGACACTCCATGGCCATCCGCGTCGGGCTCAACGGCCACGATCCGGTGCTCTACCTGCTCTCGACACTGGGCATCCTCGAGGATCGTCTCGCCGCGATCGGCGAAGAGGTCGACTGGGTCGCCTACTCACCGGGACCGCGGGCACCGTGGCTGCTGGGCGATTCTCTCGACTTCGTCGGATGCGGTCAGACCCCGATGCTGTTCGCCCACGACGACGGCGTGGATGCGGTGTACGTCGCGTCGTCGCCGAATCGTCCGCGCCAGGGCGCTTTGCTCGTCCGCGCCGACGGACCGATCCACACACCGGCCGATCTCGCCGGCGAGAAGGTGGTCTACCACGCCTCGGCATGGACCGCGCAGCTGGTCGCCGGCGCCCTGGCGCAGGGCGGCCTGCGACTCGACGACGTGATCGCGGTCGAACCCGGTGGGGACCAGGATCTCGTAGATCTGTTGTCCGGCAATATCTCTGCCGCGACGATCATCGGCCCGCGCCTGATCCAGGCAGAGGAGACCGGTCTGGTCCGCCGACTGGTGCCCACGGACAGCGCCGTCTGCAACCGTCATCTGTTCACCACCACCCGCGGCTTCGCCACCGAGCGGGAGACCGTGCTGCGCGAGATCCTCACGTCGATGGAACTGGCCTGCCGCTGGGTGCTGGACCATCCCGAGGAGGCCGCGAGTCGGCGCGCCGCCGAAACCCGCTACGACGCCGCGACCTGGGGAGGCGACACCCGCACCTGGCTGCAGATCTTCCGGCGGATGCCGTGGGCGGTCGCACCGATCGACGACGCCTTCATCTGCCAGCAGGACCGGCACACCCAGCTGTTCGCCGACGCCGGTCTGCTCAGCGGAAAGGCCTCGGCACGAGACCATTTCATACCGTTGCTCGCCGAGGTCGTCCGGGATTGCGTCGACACCGCCCAGCGTCCGGTGGTGGCCTGAATGCCCAAGATCAACGTGTACCTGCCCGACGACCTCGCCCTCGAGATCAAGCAGGCGTCACTGCCCGTCTCGGCGCTGTGCCAGCGGGCGCTGCGGGCCGCACTCGACGAGGTCAACGCGGAACCGACGGACCGCACCGCAGAAGAGATCCCGCTGAGCCCGCACGTGGCATCCACGCTCAGCCTGTCGTACGCGGCAGCCACCCGGCGGGGATCGGATGCGGTCGCGTCCGAGGATCTCCTGCAAGGTCTCCTCGACGAGGAGGAGAGCCTGGTGCTCAAGGGAATCGAGCATCTCGGGTTCTCCCGCGCACTCATCCAGGAACAGCTCGACAAGATCGTTGTGACCGGCACACCACCCGGGTCCGACACCACGACGCTGGGACCGTCGGCACTCGACGTCCTGGCCATCGCACGCGCCGATGCCGAGGCCATGCGCACCGGCATCGTCAACGGCGGAAACCTCCTGTGGGCGTTGATGACCACCGAACACGGTGACAGCCGCGAGGTGCTGGAGGCGGTGGGACTCAACGCCGCCGTCGACCACCGTGTCCTCGGACTGATCGAGATCGGCTATTCCTACGGCCGCCACACCCGACAGAACCCCGCCACCGTGAGCCGCGAACTGGCCCGGATCAGTGCGCGCCTCGACGACATCGAGAAGAAGCTCGAGAGCCCCGAACGCGAAAGCCGCAGCGAGCAGTGACATGACCACCCTGATCACCGACGACACCCGGCGCGACCCCGACGCCGCACACACGCCCCCACCCCCGCCGTCCACCGTCCGCCGGTTCCGCCGGCCCCGAAGTGGGACCCCGCTGCTCGCAGGCATTCTCGGGGTCGTGCTGTTCCTGGGCATCCTCTGGCCGCTGGTCATGCTCCTCGTCAGCGCATTCCGGTCGGGCACCCCGCTGGAGGCCGCGAGCTGGACCCTCAGCGGGTTCTCCGCCCTCGGCGAGAACCTCGGACGCGGTGGCGCCCTGCTGAACTCGATCGCGCTGGCCGTCGCCACCACGATTCTCGGCGTGGGGCTCGCACTGGGTCTGGCGCTGCTCGAACGCACCAACTCCCGGGGTCGCGTCCTCATCCGTCCGCTGGTCCTCATCTCGGTGAGCACCTCGGCGATGTTCTACGCGATGGGCTACTCCCAGCTCGCGAACGGCTACACGGGCCTGCTCAACGTGTGGATCAGGGACCTCACCGGGCACGGGCCCGTGATCGACATCGAATCCTGGTACGGACTCATCCTCGTCGACTCGCTCCACGCATCGGCGTTCGTCTACCTGTTTCTCGTCGGTCCGGTCGCCAAACTCAACGCCACCTACGAGGAGGCGGCCGCGATGAGCGGCGCCGGGCAGTGGCGGACGCTGCGCACGATCACCGCCCCGCTGCTCACCCCGATCCTGTTGTCGGCCACACTCGTCGGGTTGGTCTCGGGCCTGCAGTCGTTCGACGGGCCGCTGATCCTGGGCGGACCCGCCGACCTGAGTTTCCTCGGCACCCGCATGTGGTCGTTGATCAACGACCACAACCCGCCGCTCTACGCGCAGGCCGGGGCGATCGCCGTGGTCGTGCTGGTCGCCCTGCTGGCCCTCACCGCCGTCCAGACCCGGATCCTGCGACACCGCACCTTTGTCTCGGTGACCGGAAAGAACTTCCAGGGCGCACACTGGGACCTGCGTGGTGCACGCGGTGTCGGTGGGGTCGCGATCGGCCTCTACGCGATCCTCGCGGTGGCGCTGCCCTTCCTGGCCCTCGTCCTCACCTCGTTCCAGCCCTTTCCCGGTGTGTGGCAGGGACTCTCGCTACGCAACTACGAACTGCTCGGGGACAACCCCAACGTCGGGCCCGCGGTGACCAACACGATCGTCATCTCCGCTGTGGGTGGTGCGGTCGCGACCGTTCTCGCGGTGACGATCGCGACGCTCGTCCCCCGGATCTCCCGGTGGGCGGCGGACGGGCTCCGTGCAGTCACCATCATCCCGCTCGCCATGCCCGGCATCGTCGCCGCGATCGCCGTGAGCTGGGCCTATGCCGCGGTCCCCGGTCTGCGCGCCCTCTACGGAACCATCTGGCTGATGGTCATCGCCGTCACCGTGGCGGTGCTACCGGTCACCGTACAGATCGCCGCGGGGGCCACCGCCCAGCTCGGTGGTGACCTCGAGGAGGCTGCCCGGATGTCGGGGGCGGGCCCACTGCGGACCCTGCTCACCGTGACCCTTCCGCTCATCCTGCCCAGCTTGATCGGCTCGTGGCTGATCTCGGCGGTCCTGATCTCGGGCAACCTCGATGCACCGCTGATCCTGTCCGACCAGGACACCCAGACCCTCTCGACCCTCACCTATCAGATGTTCAGCAACCAGAACCAGGGTCAGGCGGCGGCGTTGCTCACCCTGCTGATCGCCGGACTGCTGGTTGCCGGTCTGGTCATCGGTGCGCTGCACCGGATCACCGTCGCGCAGTTACGGCGGCCGGCCATCGTGTCGGCAGACCGGTCCCTCTCCTCACCTGCAACCCCACCCGCAGAAAGTCTCGGCATCGAATGAGCGGCATCGACATCATCGACGTCACCAAGGCGTTCAACGGCAAGACCGTGCTCGACGAGGTCACGATCTCCATCGCCGAGGGCGAGTTCGTGGCGTTGCTGGGACCGTCCGGATGTGGCAAGACCACCACCTTGCGGACGATCGCCGGCCTCGAGAGCCCCGACAGCGGAACGGTCGTCATCGACGGCCGGTCCGTCGACGACCCGGCCCGCAGGCTTCATGTCCCAGGCACATCGGCGCGACATCGGCATGGTCTTCCAGAGTTACGCGCTGTGGCCACACATGAGCGTGGGCGGCAACGTGGGCTACCCCCTGCGCTCACAACGGGCCCCACGCCGGACGATCCGCGCATCGGTTTCCGCCGCACTGGAACTGGTCGGCCTGGGTGGCTTCGAGAGTCGCTCGGTGTCGTCGCTCTCGGGTGGGCAGCAACAGCGAGTCGCCCTGGCCCGCGCCCTGGTCAGCAATCCGACGGCGCTGCTGCTGGACGAGCCGCTGTCCAATCTCGACGCCGAACTGCGCACCACGCTGCGCAGCGAGTTCCGTCGGATCCAGCGGGAGGTGCCGCGCACCACCGTCTACGTCACGCACGACCGGATCGAAGCCCAGACCCTCGCCGACCGGGTCGTCGTGATGGTCGACGGTGCGGTGATCCAAACCGGTTCGCCCACCGAGGTCTTCGGCTCACCCAAGGACGAGCAGATCGCCGGGTTCGTCGGCTACGACAACATCGTCCCCGCTTCGGTGTCCCGAGTGCACGACGGTCACGCCACCGTGCGTCTGAACGACACCGCGACCGACCCCGTCGAGTTCCGGGCCCTCTCCGGCACCTCGGATATCGCGGGTGGGGACGTCGCGGCAGTCGCATTCCGCAGCAGCAGTGTGACATTGCATGCACGCCCCGACCTGGCCCACGGTCCGACGCTGCCCGGCGTCGTCGTCGACGCCGTACGGCTCGCCGACCGGTTGGAGTGTCTCGTGTCGGTCAACGGACGCACCCTGCGCGCCGACGTCTCCGCCACCCGCCACCAGTCCGTTCCCGAAGTCGGCCAGCACATCTGGCTCGAAGTCGATCCCGACGCAGCAGTACTCGTCGCAACCACCCCCTGAACAGGAGAACAAGTGAAGATCATCAAGTGGCGCCCCCTGGGCCTGGCCCTGCTCAGCGCCGCCGTCCTGGCCGCGGCCACCGGATGCAGCTCGGATGCGAACAGCGCGGACGGGACGCCCACCTCGTCGGTCGCCCTCGACCCTGCCGCCACGGCGAGTCTCGACGAGTTGTACCAGGCCGCGAAGAAATCCGGCGACACCACCGTCACGCTCTACACCGCGTACGCGTCGTCGAGCCCCACCGAAGGGTTCGGCAAGGTCCTGCGCGAGTTCGAGGCGGCCTACCCCGGGATCACGGTGAAGGAATCGCTGTACTCGGGGGCGCAGCTGTTCACCCGGGTCGACGGCGAGATCGCCAGCGGCAAGCAGGATGTCGACGCCGTGCTGAGCGGCCCGAGCGACGTCGGGTACTTCATCGAGAAAAACGCCCTCGAACCCTACGCACCCCCGACCGCGGCCGACGTCCCCGCCGACCTCCGCGACCCCGACAACCGCTACGTGGTGCCGTTCCAGAGTCTCTTCGGCCTGGTCTACAACACCACCAAGATCAAGGAGGGCGAGGCACCGACCACGCTCGACGAGGTGTTGTCGGACAAGTACAAGGGCCAGGTCACCTTCGGCCAGCCGGTCGGGACGTCACCGACGAGTTTCGCGTTGAGCACCCTCGCCTACAACAACGCGATCTCGGATGCGACCCTGCAACGCATCAACGCCCAGATCCCGCTGTCGGATCGCAACGCAAGTGTCGTCGACGCCGTCAACGACGTTGCGCAAGGCCGATATTCGATCGCCTTCTGGGGTCCGAGCCAGGTGGCCGCGATCCAGCGGGAGAAGGGCGCACCGATCGCGGTGGGCAACCTGACCGATGCGCGGGTGCTCAACGGCCCGGGTTTCGGGATCGTCAAGAACACCGACGCCCTCGATGCCACCAAACTGCTCGAGGCCTGGCTGTTCACCGCACCCGGTCAGCAGGCCATCGCCGCCTACGCCTACAACTACGGAACGGTTCCGGGATCACCTGCGCCGAAGGGATTCCCGAGCATCGCCGACTACACGCTGCGCACCGTTCCGGCGACTGAATTCGCCCCGCTGCTGAACCAGGATGCTGCTCGGTGGCAGGCGATCTTCGGCCCGCCCAAGTCCTGACGCCCACCCGCACCTCCCTGCCGACCAGAAGGAGAAGTCCATGCCCGTCGACCTCCGAACCCGCAATTCGTTCCACGGGAAACGCAAGACCTCCGACTCCCCGTACGGTGGCCCCGCATCGTTCTTCATCGCCGAATCGGCCCCGCCCGAGACCGATGCCTCCATCGTCGAACGTGGTGGCCGCGAGGCCGAGCGGGACGGGTTCACCAGCATCCTGGTGAACCAGTTCTCCGACCGACCGGATGTGTGGGCCACCGCCGGATGGATTCTGGCACATACCGACACGATCACCGTGGCCGCAGCACATCGGGTGGGACTGCAGTCACCGACGGTGGCGGCCCGTACGCTCGCCACGCTCGACCGGCTGTCCGGTGGCCGCACGACCATCCACATCATCCAGGGTTCCAGTGACGAGGACATGCAACGCGAGGGCGACTGGCTGCCGAAGGAGGAGCGGTACCGCCGGTCCCATGAGTACCTCGATGTCTTCAAGCAGGAACTGACCGCCACCGAGCCGTTCGACTACTCGGGCGAGTTCTACCGGATCGCCGGCGCCCGCTCGGCCACGCTGCCGATCCGCACACCGCGTCCGCTGATCTCGTCGGCCGGGGCATCCGATGCCGGGATCGAGCTCGCGGCGACGCATTCCGACATCTACGCCCTACCCACGGTCCCGCTGTCGGACACCCCGGCGCTGATCCGCCGGGTCGTCGACGCCGCCGCTGCGAAGGGTCGCGAGATCGGCTTCTGGCTGGGTGGATTCAACGTGATCCTCGCGCCGACCGTCGAGCAGGCATGGGCGAAGGCCGAGGGCATCACCCGCGAGGTGCTCGACTACCAGGAACGCACCGGATACCGACCGGACCAGACGAGGATGACCGGCCTCGTCGACGACGCCGATCGCGAGCTGGATCTGCGCAGCCGCACCGACTCCCCCGAGGACGCGTTCTACGGCAGGCTGGGCGCACTGACCAATCATGGTCCGTCACTGGTGGGTTCACCGGAATCGGTGGCCCGGGCCTACCTCGAGTACTACAAGCTGGGCATCGAGGTCCTCACCATCGGCGGGGCCGGCGAGTTGCAGCCGCGCACGGGTGAGCCGGAGCTGGTCGACGCGGAGCACCGAGAACTGTTGCGGGCGTTGATCGGCGAGGTCAAGTCGTTGACCGATGCACATGATCGGGAGAAGACGACACCGGTCGGGGTGGGATGAGTCCGCTCATCTGATCACGCTCTCGCACCGTCCCATCCCCGAAGGACGACAAAGGCCCCGACTCGCTCACGTCGAGCCGGGGCCTTGTGCGCGCCGGACGTCAGTCGTCGGCGACCGTGATCGCCTCGGCCTCGTCGATCAGGGTCTCGTGGACCGGTTGATCGGCGCGGGCGATCACGCGTTGGCAGACGATCACGATCAGTGCGCCCACCAAGGCCGTTGCTCCTGCGAACAGGAAGGGAGATCCGTCGGTGTAGCCGGCCAGGGAGGTGCCGACCGGGGCGCCGATGGCACCACCGAGGAACCGCACACCGGAGTAGGCCGAGGAGGCCACCGGCCGCGGGAGAACGCTGGACTCCATCACCGCTTCGGTCAGAACGGTGTTGAGCAGACCGATCTCGAAGCCGAGCAGGATGGTGCAGACGATCAGGACGGGAAGACTGCTCGTCGACAGGGCGGTCGCGACCATCGTCAACGCGAACACGATCAGTGCCGCCCACAACGTGCGCAGCGGCGAGAAGCGGTGTGTCAGACGGGGAGCCACGACCACACTCATGAAGGCGATGCCGATGCCGAAGCCGGTCATGACCATGCCGATCCCGATGGCCGACAGACCCAACGGGTACGGCGCATAGGCGAGCGTGACGAAGAACGAGGCGTTGTAGAAGAAGGCCACGATGCTCAGGATCAGGACGGGGCGGATCCGAAGTGCCGTGAACGGAGCGGAGATCGGCGTGTGCACCGTCGACGCCTTCTGGGTCGCGGTGGGCTTGGGGGTGCGCACGATGGTGACGATCGCGACGAAGCCGACGGCCATCAGGGTGGCGGTCCCCCAGAACGGCACCGACCAGGAGAACTCGCCGAGCATGCCACCGACCAGCGGCCCGACGGCGAGCCCGATACCGAGCGCGGCCTCGTACAGGATCACCGCGTGACCGGCAGGTCCCCCCGAGGCGGAGATGATCGATGCCAGCGCGGTGGACAGGAACAGCGCATTGCCCAGACCCCACAGAGCGCGGAAGGCGATGATGCCGTTGATGTCGGTGGACAGCGCACATCCGATGGCGGCGACGACGATGACGGCGAGGCCGAGCAGCATGGTGGTGCGGGTGCCGATGCGCGACGAGATCCAACTGGTGAAGAACATGACCACCGCGGTGATCACGAGGTAGCTGGTGAACAGCAACGAGGTCTGTGTCGGTGTGGCGCCGAGGTCTTCGGAGATCGTGGGGAGGATCGGCCCGACGAGACCGATGCCCATGAAGGCGACCATCGAGGCGAAGGCGACGGCCCAGACGGCGGGAGGTTGCCTCAGCAGTGACGGCTTCTGGCTGACGTGATCACCGGGATCGACGGCGCCGACCGACGGGGACTGTGCGTCTCGGGTTCGGGTCATGAGCGGATGAATTCCTTTCCGTGCGGGTACTACCGGCCGGCGCCGGGCAGCACGAGGCGACCCCGCGGTGGCGTCGGCGCAGGCAGCAGCCCGCGACCGCCGGCGTCAACCGTGGCGGTGCTTGGTGTGAATGAGATCCTCGGGTCAGCGCGGCGGCGGACCGTCGAGCGGTGCGGCGTCGAGGAGTGTCACCGTGCGTGCGATCGCCGCGACATCGTCGTCGGGCAGATCACGGAAGTACGGTTCCAGTGCCTCACCGATGCGGCGATGCCAGTCGGCCTGGAGCGCGGTCCCTTCGTCGGTGATGGCGAAGCGCGCGGCCCGGGCGTCCGAATCGGCCACGCGCCGCACCCAGCCGTCGTCGGCCATGGTGGCGAGTAGCCGCGTCATCGCCGGCTGGGTGAGCCGAACGTGGACGGCGAGCTCGCCGGTGCGCAGCGGACCGTGATCGGTCAGCGTCGCCAACGTCAGGTAGACGTTCGGCGAGACCTTCTCGGCGGTCTCCCGGACAGCCACCCGCGTCAGGCGTTGGCCTGCGAGGACGAGGCTGCAGAGGAGATCGCTGTACGAGGACACTCAAATAACATACCTCATTTATATACCTTATGCATATACTTTCCCGTGCCCTGGCCCGCGAGACGGAACCGGAGACCGATCACCCCGGAATAAAAGTTGACTGCCCAGCGCTCAACTTGACATAAGAATGCTTCGACAGAGCAAGCGTTCGCTGAGAAAGGACACGCACCATGGCAACCACCGGACGCCTCGTTCCCGCCCGCCGCGTCGGCGCCCCCTTCTTCGCACCGTTCCGGGTGTTCGACGACAACCGCCATCTGCTCGACCTGTTCGACGCCGCGTTCGCCGGGCTCGAGCCTGCCCGCATCGCGACCGCGGCCTGGACCCCGGCGGTCACCGTCGAGGAGACCGAGCAGAGCTACCTCGTCGAGGCCGAACTGCCCGGCATCAAGCGCGAGGACATCAGCGTCGAACTCGACGACAACGTCCTGCACGTCCACGGCGAGACCACCGCGGTCGAGCGCACCGGCGAGGTACGACACCAGACGCGCCGTACCGGCAAGTTCGACTACCGTCTCGCGCTCCCGGGCGAGGTGGACGCGGACAAGGTCGAGGCCACCCTCACCGACGGTGTCCTCAAGCTCGGCCTGCCCAAGGCCGGACCCGCCCAGGCACGTCAGATCACGATCTCGACGGAGACCGCCGCGTCGACCGACACCACCGAGACCCCTGCCGACGGCGCAGCCGAGAGCTGATCGACACAACCGCCCCATCCAGCCGACGCCGCCCCGCATCCGTGCGCGGGCGGCGTCGCCGTGTCGGCACCGGATTCTCCCGGTCCGTGCGGCGATACCCTGTGCTCATGGTCGACGACCCGTTCGCGAACACCCCGACTCCGCCCTACGTCGCGGTGATCTTCACGTCGATCCGCACGCCCGGCGACAACGGATACGCCGTGATGTCGGCCCGGATGGACGAGTTGGCACGTACGCGGCCCGGCTGTCTCGGGATCGAATCGGCCCGCGAGGAGCTCGGCATCACCGTCTCGTACTGGATCGACGAGGCCGCCGCGCAGGCGTGGAAGCACGTCGCCGAGCACGAGATCGCCCAGCAACGAGGACGGAGCACCTGGTACGCCGACTACCAGGTCCGTGTGGCGACGGTGACCCGCTCGTATGGGCCCGCCGGACCGCGCTGAGATCCGGAGTCCCGGTGTGTCATTCCAGCGATGGAGCCACGAGGCCGACGCGGCGTCGAAGTGCTAGGTTCGCCACATGCAATCGTTCGGCGGAGGACAGATCGCCGGACACCGGCTCGCCGAGATCCTCGGTCAGGGCGGCATGGGCACCGTCTACGCGGCGCATCATCCCCGTCTGCCGCGCATGGTGGCACTCAAGGTCCTCAACGCATCGGTCTCCACCGACCCGACGTTCCGGCTGCGATTCCAGCGTGAAGGTCAGCTCGCCGCCGGGCTCGAACACCCGCACATCGTCCCCATCTACGACTGCGGTGACGACGACGGCCACCTCTGGCTGAGCATGCGACTAGTGCGTGGTACCACGGCCGGGGCACTCATCGCCCGCGCCCCGCAGGGCATGGACATCGGGGTCGCGATGGAGATCCTCACCGACATCGCCCGCGCCCTCGACTTCGGTCACCGCCGCGGCGTCGTCCATCGTGATGTGAAGCCCGCGAACATCCTGATCGACACCGAGGTCGACCAGATCCTGCTCGGCGACTTCGGGATCGCCCGCCAGATCGGCGCCGACGACGGACTCACCGCCGCCGGGACGTTCATCGGAACGTTCGACTACTGCTCCCCCGAGCAGCTCTCCGACGACGACCTCGACGGTCGCGCCGACCAGTACAGCCTCGCGTGCATGGCCGCACACCTGCTCACCGGCTGCAAACCGTTCCGCGGTCCCACCGCCGCCACCGTGATGAAGCAGCATCTCGCCGATCCCCCACCCTCCATCTCCGCAATGCGCCCCGGACTGCCCGTGGCCGTCGACGCCGTGATCGCCCGCGGCATGGCCAAACGTCGCGACGACAGGTACCGCACATGCACCGAGTTCGTGGCCGCGCTGTCGGCGACGCTGGGCCAGGCCACCGGAACCATCATCGAACCGACTGCACAGCAGGACATCTCGGCCCAGAACGCCGATACCGTCGTCGCCCACCACGCACCCGCCACCCTGCAGCCGCCTACCCCCGCACCCGACCACTTCGACTTCGTCGGGGAGGCACAGGAATTCACCTACAGTGTCGACGGCCGGTCACACACCGTCCGCCTGCGGCGCATCCGCGCACGGCGCGATCTCCCACAGCATCGGGTGCAGGCCGGCGACGTCGGCGGATGGCTCGAATCGCAGGCCAACCTCGCCGATCAGGCGTGGGTGGGCGAAGAGGCGTGGGTTGTCGGGGATGCGCGGGTCAGGGAGAACGCGTCCGTCCGGGAGAACGCCTTCGTGGGCGATCGCGCCGGGGTGGCCGGTACCGCCCGCGTCGACGGCGATTCGTCGGTCTTCGGCGACGCACACGTCGCCGGCAACACCCGAGTGTCCGGCATGGCCGAGATCAAGGACTCTGCAACAGTCTCCGGTAGCGCCTGGGTGTACGAGGAGGCCGTCCTCGCCGACTCGGCGAGAGCCACCGACAACGCCCGGATCTGCGGCGGGTCCCGGGTGGCCGGACGCGCACAGATCACCGACTACGCCATCGTGTCCGAGCACGCGACGATCACCGACGACGCCCACGTCTCCGGACATGCCCGCGTCTCCGGTTCGGCCTCGGTGAGCGGTCGGGCACGGGTCGAAGAACGAGCCCGTGTACTCGGAACCGCCGAAATCGGCGGCTCCGTCACCGTCGCCGACGAACAAGTGGTCGGCTAGTCGAGTTGACGGTTGATTCCCCGAGGAGCGCAGGAACTCGAGTCAAGATGTGCCACTTGGTGGTTGAGCCGACGAGGAGCGCAGCGACGAGACGAGTCGAAACCCCCGCCGGCCTGGCTCCGAACGCAGCCACCCCTGACGATGGTCGCCGACACCGTCGGGTCACCGGGCTTCGACACGGGTCCTCGCGATGCTCGGTCCCGGCTCAACCACCGAATGTGGTTGTACCCATTGGTGGTTGAGCCGACGAGGAGCGCAGCGACAAGTCAAGTCGAAACCCCCGCCGGCCGAATTCGCCGGCGCGAGCATCACCGTTGACCCCGACTCAACCACCCAATATGGGTGCACCCGTTGATAGTTGAGCCGACGAGGAGCGCAGCGACAAGTCGAGTCGAAACCCCCCGCCGGCCGAACTCGCCGGCGCGAGCATCACCGTTGACCCGAGTGGACCAGCGAATGGGGTTGTACCCATTGGTGGTTGAGCCGACGAGGAGCGTAGCGACGAGTCGAGTCGAAACCTCTGCCGGCCGAGCTCGGAACGCAGCCCATGTTAGAGGTGGTCACCGTCCGCGGTGACCTACCGAGGTTTCGACACGGGT
>NZ_JBSFRM010000040.1:0-21537 GCF_053589235.1 Gordonia sp. NPDC003376
AACGCACGAGCCTTGACCTCGGGATCAATGTTTTTCGGCATGTGCTCATCCTTCCTGACTCAAAAGGAAGCGGCACGAAACCCCGGGGGATTCAGAGCCAGATGCCCGGTGGACTGAACACAACCACCAACTTGGTGGCTCCACAAGAGTGACACTGAAACCACCAACCGGGCGTTGCTGATCGAGCCGGGACCGAGCGAAGCGAGGACCCGAGTCGAAATCCCCGCAACCCGACACCGCAAAACAACCACGTCGACACCTCGTCACTCCGCACCTCGTCCAGGAAACCAACAACTGTCAGTTGCCGGTTGGACAGAACGCATTGATCCGGGGCCGGCACGGACACCACGATTTCCCTTTCGATTCGCAATCTCACATGCACGGGCGGACACTGAGAGCATGCGTGATGTCCTGCCCGCCCTGATCGACCGTCTGGCCTACGGCCCGGTGGCGCTTGCCCGGGTGATCACGACGACCGGGGCATCCCCTCGCGGCGTCGGAGCATCGATGCTCGTCACGGCGTCGGGCGAGGTGATCGGATCGGTGTCGGGTGGCTGCGTCGAGTCGGCGGTGGTGTGTACCGCCGAGCAGGTCCTCGCCGATGGTGTGGCGGTGATCGAGCACTTCGGCATCGCCGAGCCGGATGGTATCGGGATCGGCCTGACCTGCGGTGGGGAACTCGAGGTGTTCACCGAGCGGGTGACCGACCGGCAACTGCCCGAGCTGACCGAACTCGCCGAAGCGCTCGATGCGGGTATCCCGATCGCCTGGACCACCACGCTCGGGGAGTCACCCCGCTGGCAGCTGACCAGCACGCGGACGCCGTCGTCGTCTCCCGGTCTCGGCCATGACATCGACGACCTGCTGCGCAACGGGCGCAGCGGCATCGTGGGGATGGACGACTGTGAGACAGCCGAGGCCGACTCGATGCTGCGACCTCGGACCTTTGTGCACACCTTTGCGCCCGGGTCGCGGTTGATCCTGGTGGGCGCCAACGACTTCGTCCGTGCACTCGGATCACTGGGCACCACAGTGGGATATCGGGTCACCGTGGTGGATGCGCGACCGGTGTTCGCCACCCGGGCACGCTTCCCGGATGTCGACGAGGTGATCATGATGTGGCCGGACCGCTATCTGGCGCAGGAGATCTCGGCCGGGCGGGTCGATCACCGGACGTGTGTGTGCGTGATGACCCACGATGCCAAGTTCGACGTCCCCACCCTACAGGTGGCGCTCGCTTCCCCCGACATCGCCTTCATCGGTGCGCTGGGTTCCCGACGGACCGTCGCCGACCGCCGGGAACGACTGCGGGAGAACGGGACCGACCCCGATCAGTTGGGGCGGATCCGTTCCCCTCTCGGGCTCGACCTCGGGGCGCACGCGCCGGCGGAGGTGGCCGTGTCGATCGCCGCGCAACTGATCGCCGAACGACACGGTCGCACCGCCACGCCATTGCATCAGACCTCAGGACCCATCCACCGCTGAGGCGCCCTCCTCGTCGACGGGCTTGTCATCGATCGTCCCCGAGTCTGGTCCGGATGCGACGGCGGTGAGGTCGGTGGTCGACGACGTCACCGGCTGCGCGGGCAGGACGTGTTGGCCGGATCGGTCACAGCTCAGCGCGAGGGAGCTGATGTACTGCTTCTCGCCGTTCGGGCCCGGGACCGCGGACGCGATCATGTCGGGACGCTCGAACTCGATGCCGGTGACGCAGCACATGAGCTTCGCGTCACTGGGGTTGCCGTGCTCGTCGTACATCGGCAGATCGATGCCGTCGTCGGTGCGCCGCAGGTAGTAGCGGCCGCCGGTCGCCAGTGCCAGCACAGGGGGCAGCACCACGGCGAGGATCAACGCGACCAGCGGCGAGTACGGCTGGATCGAGTCCCCGAAGACGCTGAAGTACACCAGGATCGACGCACCGGCGGCGACGATCAAGGACCCGAAGCCGACGGGGTTGACGTTGTAGAGCATGCCGCGCCGGAACTCCGGCTGCTTGGGCGAGATGCCGAGCAGGTACTTGTTGATCGCGATGTCGGAGGCAACGACGGCAATCCACGCGATACCGCAGTTGGCGTAGAAGTTCAAAAGGTTGTTCAGGAAGCTGAACATGTCGGCCTCCATCAGCACGATGGCGATGATCACGTTGAAGAACAGGAACACCAGCCGGCCGGGGTAGGTCTTGGTGACGCGGGTGAACGCGTTGGTCCACGCGAGCGAACCCGAATAGGCATTGGTGACATTGATCTTCACCTGCGAGATGACCACCAGGATCACCGCGAGGGTCAGTGCCAGCCAGTGTGGCAGGAAGTCCTGATAGATCTCGACGAACTGATGCACCGGCTGATTGGCGATGCCGGCGTTGTCGACGGAGATACCGATCAGGTACACCGCCAGGAAGAGTCCGACGATCTGTTTGAGCGCACCGAAGAACACCCAGCCCGGTCCGGCGGTGAGGGTGGCGATCCACCATTTGCGTGTGTTGTCGGGGGTGCGCGGCGGCATGAACCGCAGGTAGTCGATCTGTTCGGCGATCTGCGCGATCAGCGACAGGCACACACCGGCGGCGAGCATCGTCCCGGCGAAGCTCACGCCCTTGCCTGCCGGGTTGCCGTCGGAGTCGACGCCGCTGAACGCGAAGAAGTCACCGATCGCCGACGGATGCTTGATCACCAGGTATGCGAACGGCAGGACCATCATGACCAGCCACAGCGGGGTGGTCCACACCTGAAGTTTGGCCAGGGTGTTCATGCCGTAGATGACCAGCGGGATGATCAGCACCGACGACAGCAGATAGCCCACCCAGAGCGGGATCTTCAGGCCCAGGAGCAGACCCTGCGCCATGATCGATCCCTCGAGGGCGAAGAAGATGAACGTGAACGATGCGAAGATGACGTTGGTGAGAACCGAACCGTAGTAACCGAATCCGCTGCCCCGGGTGATCAGGTCGAGGTCGATGTTGTAGCGAGCGGCATAGTAGGCCAGCGGGTAGCCGGTGAGCACGATGACGACCGCGAAGAACAGGATGCCCCACAGGGCATTCCCCGTTCCGTTGGCGATGCCGATGTTGGCGCCGATGGCGAAGTCGGCCAGGTAGGCGATGCCGCCGAGGGCGGAGATGGCGACGACGCCCGGCCCCCACTTGCGGTAGCTGCGGGGTGCGAACCGCAGCGTGTAGTCCTCGAGTGATTCGCGTGCGGCGGCCGCCTGGGCGCCGGTGGCGATGATGCCGTGTTCGGCGTTCTCGATCTCGCCGATCTCAGCGGTGAATTCGTCCACCCCATGGTGATCCTTTGACACGTCTTCCCCTTCCGGTCACGGATTGGGCCAACGCTAGAAAGGTGGGGTTACACACGGCTTCCCGTCGTGTTGCCGACGCGTAACGCCGGGCCGATCGGGACTTCGATCGGTCCGGCGTCCGGAATGTCCGAAATGCGCTGTGGTGGAGTTACTTTCCCGAGAAGTGGGGCTTGCGCTTCTCGGTGCGTGCGGCCCGCCCCTCGGCGAGATCCTCACTCTGCCAAGCCTTGAGCATGGCCGCCTGGCGGTCGGCGGGCGGATCGTTGCGGGCGCCGTCCCCGTTGAGCACCATCTTGTAGTGCTGCAGCGTCAAGGGCGCCAGCTCGGCGATCGACGCGGCCCAGTGCTGGGCATCCGCGAGGTCACCGATGCGGTTGGCGAAGCCGAGGGTGTGCGCCCGGTCGGCCGAGATCGGCTCACAGCCGATCAGCATCCCGCTCGCCTGTCCCGCACCGACCAGCGAGACCAGCCGACGGATCGTCCACTCATCCACGGCAACACCGAGTTTCGCGGCCGGGATACCGGCGATCGCATCCGGGGCCATGACCCGCAGATCGGCGGCCATGGCCAGCTGCAGGCCGGCACCGAGGGCGGCGCCGTTGAGCGCGGCGATCACCGGGACCGGGGTGGCCTCGATCCGCTGGAGCGTGGCGACGAGCTTGTCGAGGAATCCGGGCTCGTACACCGGACCCGACAGGTCGGCACCGGCGCTGAACACCGTTCCGGCGCCGGTGAGCACGATGACCCGCGATCCGCCGTCGACCGCGGCGGTGAAGGCGTCGCCGATGCCCGCGAGGACATCGTCGTTGAGGGCATTGCGCTTGTCGGGACGATCGAGCGTGATGGTCGTGACGGCACCGTCGACACTGCTGGCAATCATGGCCCCAGAGCCTACCCACCCGGGACCGCGCAGGCGTGCCCGGCGTGAGCGGCGTGGCGCGGTCACGGCGGGCCCGCTCGTGCCGTGGACCGGTCCGTGACAGGCTGGCCGGGTGCGTACCCACACCGACGTGCTGATCATCGGCGGCGGCCAGGCCGGCCTGTCGGCGGCCTACTTCCTGCATCGATTCGGACTCGGCGATCGCTACCAACTGCTCGACCACGCCCCCGGCCCCGGCGGTGCCTGGCAGTTCCGTTGGCCGACGCTGACCCTCGCCGCGGCCAACCGGGTACACGACCTGCCCGGATTCGGGCTCGTCGAGGCACTCGGCGGCGACTGCGACGCCTATCCGGCATCGACGGCCGTCCCCGACTACTTCGGGCAGTACGAGAAGCGGTTCGGGTTGCACGTGGAACGGCCGGTACACGTCCGGTCGGTCACCCGCGACGGGGACGGCTTCCGCGTCCACCTGCGGCCCCATCCCGCCGGCGAGAGGCCCACCGAGATCACCACCGGCGCCCTGATCAACGCCACCGGTACCTGGGATCGCCCGTTCATCCCGCACATTCCCGGGATCGAGGACTTCGGTGGCAGGCAGCTGCACACACACGACTACACCGGCCCCGAGGAGTTCGCGGGCAAGCGCGTCCTGGTGGTGGGAGCGGGCATCTCCGCCGTCCAGCTGCTGATCGAGATCGCCCGGAACGCACCGAACGTGCAGACCTTCTGGTGCTCGCGCCGCGAACCGTCCTTCGATCCGACGCCGTTCACCCCGGAGAAGGGTCGCGTGGCCGTCGCCCGCGTCGACGAACGCGTGCGCGCGGGGCTGCCGCCGACGTCGGTGGTGTCGGTGACCGGGCTGGCCCTGACGCCGGCGATCGACGCCGCGCGCAGGGACGGCATCCTCACCTGGCGTCCGATGTTCACCCGGATCACCGAGACCGGCGTGTGCTGGGACTGCGGCGGTGCGGGCTCGAACGGCACCGGCAGGACCGAACTGGATGTCGACGTCATCTTCTGGAACACCGGCTTCCGCAGCTCACTGGACCATCTCGCACCGTTGCGGCTGCGCGGGCCCGGCGGCGGGATCACCATGACCGGGCGGCTGGCCACCGTCGTCGCCGACGACCCGCGCATCCAGCTGCTCGGGTATGGCCCGTCGGCGTCGACGATCGGCGCCAACCGGGCGGGCCGCGAGGCCGCCCGCACCGTCGCCGACCTGCTCGAGGTCCAGACTGTTTGACATTCTGTTGGGTTTTCCCAACAATCGGATGGGTGAGTCCGGTCAGGCGGGGCGAGAAGCTCCCCATCTTCAACCGACTCGGCGTTCTGCGCGCCGAGCGTCGGATGAGCCGGGCTCAGCTGGCCGAACTGGTCGGTGTCAACGTCCAGACCGTCGGAGCGCTGGAGCGGGGTGATCACTACCCCAGCCTGGATCTGGCCTTCCGGATCTGCGACGTATTCGACCTGCCGGTCGAGGCCGTCTTCAGCCGGTCGGAGTTCGGGGCGATGTCGGCCGAACTGTATCGGCGACCGGTCCCCGACGCCGGTACGCCCACCTGAGGCGGATCAGAACCCAGTCCACGAGCAACCGTCCCTGGTGGAGGTGCACGATGTATGACCCCAACTCGGCGATACCCGAGGAAGCACAACCGGTGTTCTGGCGCCGCTTCGACGCCTGGCGCGGCGAACGGCATCAACGATTCACCGCGCGCAACGCCGGCCGGCTACGCAGCTGGCGCAACCGGCGCACCTACCGCCGGGTCGTGATCGCCCAGATGACCAGCGTTCTGGTGATGTTGCTCGGCACCGTCCCGGCGTTCTTCGACAAGACCTGGTTTGTCATCCCCTTCGTCGGGGGCGCCCTGGCCACCCTCGTCTGGCAGCGAATCCTGCGCATCATCACCGGCTCGATCGGCGACGCACCAGTCACCGCCCTCGACGAGATCCAACTGGCACAGCGCAATTCGGCGCGATCACTGGCATTCATCGTCCTGTTCACTCTGATGTTCATCCCGTACCTCGTCCTGATCGGGCTGTCGGTGCAGGACGAGGTGGCCGGACAGACGGTGTACGGGGTCGCGATCCTCCTGGTGTCGTTGCTGCTGTCCGCCGGGGTGCTGCCGTCCATGCTCATCGCCTGGTGGATGACCGACCCCGACCCTGACGACGACGTGATCCCCGCCCACCCCGGCACATCCCACGCCGGTCCCACACATCCCGAACCCGCACACCCCGTACCCGCCGACCAGAAGGGAACCCACCGATGACCGGCACACTGGCCGTCGACGGCCTGCACAAACGATTCGGGGATGTGATCGCCCTGCGCGACATGACCTTCGACGTCCGACCCGGCGAGATCTTCGGGTTCGTCGGCAGCAACGGGGCGGGCAAGTCCACCACCATGCGGATCGTGCTGGGCGTGCTCGCCGCCGACACCGGTGAGGTGCGCCTGGGCGACCGACCGATCGACCTGGTCACCCGCCGCCGGATCGGTTACATGCCCGAGGAACGCGGCCTGTATCCCAAGATGAAAGTCGGTGAGCAGCTGCAGTTCCTGGCCCGGCTACACGGACTGAACGCAGGCGACGCCCTCGCCAGTGCTCGTCACTGGACCGAACGACTCGGTGTCGCATCACGATTCGACGACAACGTGGGCGACCTGTCACTCGGCAACCAGCAGCGCGTGCAGCTGGCCGCCGCGCTGATCCACGATCCCACCGTCCTCGTACTCGACGAACCGTTCTCCGGACTCGACCCGGTGGCCGTCGACGTGATGAGCGAGGTACTCGAGGAGAAGGCGGCCGAGGGGATCCCGGTGGTCTTCTCCTCGCATCAGCTCGACCTCGTGCAGCGGCTGTGTGATCGGGTGGGGATCATCGCCCGCGGCGAGATGCGCGCGATCGGCGCCGTCGACGATCTCCGGGCCCGCGGCGGGGTCACCCTCGAGGTGACCGGCCCCGACTCCGACAGGTGCTGGGCCGACGGCGTGCCCGGCGTCCTGACCGCCGACTACGGCCCCACCACGGCCCTGGTCGTCGACCCGTCCGTCGTCGACGACCAGCAGGTCCTGGCCGCCGCGCTCGCCGCCGGACCGGTCCACCGGTTCACCACGTCCACCCCGTCGCTCACCGACCTGTTCCGAGAGGTGGTCACCGCATGAGTGCACCGTCCGTGTCCTCGGCGATCTGGCTGATCGCCCGCCGCGAGATCATCACCCGCGCCAAGACCCGGTCCTTCGTGATCAGCACCGTCGCCCTGATGCTGGTGATCGTGGTGGGCGCGATCATCTGGTCGGCGGTGTCCGGCGGTGGCCCGAGCACCGAGCGGGTCGGGCTCGTGGGCGACGCGCCGGGCCTGTCGGCCACCCTCGAGGCATCCGGGACGGCCACCGGCACCCCGGTCGACGTGGTGAGCGTGGCGTCGGCGCAACAGGCCCGCGACGACGTCTCCTCCGGAGATCTCGACGCCGCGATCGTCGCAGGCCCGCCCGACGAGTTCGTACTGATCGGCAAGTCCGGCATCGACGACTCCCTGGCCGGGATCGTGCACGCCTCTATCGATCAGTCGGTGCTCGCCGCGGGCCTCGCCGGACACGGGGTCGACCCGGCGTCTCTCCCTCGCGCCACCATCCGCACCGAGGAGACCTCGCCGACCAAACCCGATGAGGGACAACGAATCGCGGTGGCCCTGGTCGGGTCCATCCTGCTGATGATGGCGATCATGACCGGCGGCGCGATGGTGGCGGTGGGTGTGGTCGAGGAGAAGACCTCCCGCATCGTGGAGATCCTGCTCGCAACCGTCAAACCGCTGCACCTGCTGTGGGGCAAGATCCTGGGCATCGGCCTGATCGCCCTGGTGCAGGTGGTGGTGCTCGGCGCCACCGCGCTGATCGCCGGCACCGCCACCGGACTGCTCACCATCGCCGGCACCGCGATCGGCATGTTCGCGGCGGTCCTCGTGTGGTTCGTCCTCGGTTTCCTGTTCTTCGCGATCCTCTATGCCGCCACCGGCGCCCTGGTGTCGCGGCAGGAGGAGCTGAACTCGGCGATCGCGCCGCTGACCGTGCTCTCCCTGGCGGTGCTCTACTCGGGGGTGTTCGGGATCCAGGCGCTCGATTCCACGTTCATCACCGTGCTCAGCTGGATTCCACCGTTCAGCGCGGTCCTGATGCCGATCCGAATCGCCACCGGCGACACCGACGTCCTGCAGGTGATCGTCACCATCATGGTGATGATCGCGGCGTGTGTGCTCGCCACGTGGGTCTCGGCCCGCATCTACCAGCGCTCGATCCTGCGCACCGGAACACGGGTGTCGTTCCGGGAGGCGCTGAGCATGGCGCGGTGATCTCGCTGCCGAATCGCATGCAGCAGGAGCGCCCACCGGACGCTCCTGCTGTGTGAGAGGGGCATACGAACGATCTGTCGTCACCGAGAGCGTCGGTGACGACCCCAGCCTACGACGGACCCGCCGACGCCCACCACCGGCCATCCCACAATCGGGTCAGAGCTCACCGAACCGGCGCAGGGCCTCCGCGCGCTCGGCCTTGTGGTCGACGATCGGTTCCGGATACCGATCGGTCCCGAACTCCGGCACCCACCGCGCCACGTAGTCACCCTGCGGATCGAATTTCTTCGCCTGGAGAGTGGGGTTGAACACGCGAAAGTACGGCGCGGCATCGGTTCCCGTGCCTGCTGCCCACTGCCAGCCGTGTTGATTGGAGGCGATGTCGCCGTCGACGAGCTGGTCGAGAAACCACCGGGCACCCCACCACCACGGCAGGTGCAGATCCTTGACCAGGAACGACGCCGTGAGCATCCGCACCCGGTTGTGCATGAACCCGGTCTGGGCCAGTTCGCGCATACCCGCGTCGACCAGCGGGAACCCCGTCTCACCCGCCCGCCAGGCGTCGAACCGCGCATGTGCGGCGGCGTCGGTGTCGAGGTCGATCCCGTCGAAGCCCCGATTCCAGTTGTGCCAGGCCGACTCCGGCCAACAGAACAACACGTCGGCATAGAAGTCCCGAAAGGCCAGCTCCCGCAGATACGCTGCGGAACCGGCAGAATCGGAGCCGGCGGGATCATGGCCCGTCAGGTCGAGCGCCATCGTGCGCGGATGGATGTTGCCGAACTTCAGATATGCCGACATCCGGCTGCTCGCATCGAGATCCGGTCGATCACGATCCTCGGCGTAGCCGGCGAGCCCGGATTCCACGAAGTCCCGCCACCGTTCGGTGGCCGCGACCTCACCGGCGGGAAGCGGCGATTCCACCGGCGCAGGCGGGATGGTCACACGTTCCGACACCGCCAGGTCATCCGGGTCGATGATCCGGGCCCGCTCGATCGAGGTCTCCGCCGGACGTCTCCACCCGTGCGCCTGCCACTGCCGGAAGTACGGCGTGAACACCTTGTACGGATCCCCGTCGGATTTGCGAATCCGCCCGGGTGACACCAGGTACGGCGAGCCGACCTGTTCCAGGACGACGCCTCCCGGGGCACCGGCACCGGCGGGCGTCGTCAGCGCCGCGGCCACGGCGGCGTCCCGGCGCCGACCGAATGGCGACGGATCCTGTCCGGCGTACACCGCACCTGCGCCGACGGTGCGGACCAACCGTGGGATCTCGGCCTCCGGGCGCCCCCGGACCACCAGGAGTCGCCCGTCCAGCGCGTCGTCGAGGTACCGCAACGAGTCATAGAGGAAGGCGAGGCGTCGATCGCCAGCCGACTGTTCGAGCCGGGGATCGAGGACGAAGCAGCCCACCACCGGCCGGCCGTCGCCGATGGCCGCGGCCAGCGGAGGCAGATCGCCGAGGCGTAGGTCCCGCCGAAACCACAACAACGCCGGTGCCGCCATATCTGCGGCACCGACGTCGTCGGGATGGGTCGAGATGGGCTATCCGACGCCGAGCAGGTCGATGACGAACACCAGCGTGCGACCGGACAGACGGTGTCCACCACCGGCCGGACCGTAGGCGAGCTCCGGCGGCACGGTCAGCCGGCGGCGGCCACCGACCTTCATGCCGGGGATCCCCTCCTGCCATCCCGGGATCAGCCGCTCCAGCGGGAAACGGGCGGACTGACCACGGTCCCAGGAGGAGTCGAACTCCTCGCCGGATTCGAAGTCGACGCCGACGTAGTGCACGTCGACGACATCACCACGCTGCGCCTGATCGCCGGCACCGACGACCAGATCGGTCACTTCGAGCTCGACCGGGGCCGGGCCCTCGGGGAATTCGACCTCGGGCTTGGTACTGCTCACGGGACTCTCCTTTGAGTCGGGTTCGAGTGCGCCGGGAACGCTCAGCGCTCGCCGAGGCCGATGTAGTCGCGCTCGGTGTAGCCGGTGTACAGCTGGCGCGGGCGACCGATCTTGGTGGTGGGATCGGCGTTCATCTCACGCCAGTGCGCGATCCAGCCCGGCAGGCGGCCGAGGGCGAACAGCACGGTGAACATGCGGGTCGGGAAGCCCATCGCCCGGTAGATGACGCCGGTGTAGAAGTCGACGTTCGGGTACAGCTTGCGCTCGATGAAGTAGTCGTCGCTGAGTGCGACCTCTTCGAGTCCCTTGGCGATGTCGAGCAGGTCGTCCTGCACGCCCAGCGACTCGAGGATCTTGTCGGCGGTCTTCTTGACGATGGCCGCACGCGGATCGTAGTTCTTGTAGACGCGGTGCCCGAAGCCCATGAGCTTCACGCCGTCTTCCTTGTTCTTGACCTTGGTCATGAACGCCTTGGTGTCGCCACCGGAGGCCTTGATGTCCTCGAGCATCTCGAGCACGGCCTGGTTGGCGCCACCGTGCAGCGGGCCCCACAGGGCGTTGATGCCACCGGAGATCGAGGTGAACAGGTTGGCCTGCGAGGACCCGACCAGCCGCACCGTCGAGGTGGAACAGTTCTGCTCGTGGTCGGCGTGCAGGATGAACAGCATGTCGAGGGCCTTGGCGACCTCGGGGTTGACCTCGTAGGGCTCGGCCGGGAAGCCGAAGGTCATCCGCAGGAAGTTCTCGACCAGCGACAGCGAGTTGTCGGGGTAGAGGAACGGCTGGCCCGCGGACTTCTTGTAGGCGTAGGCCGCGATGGTCGGCAGCTTGGCCAGCAGGCGGATGGTCGACAGCTCGACCTGCTCCGGATCCTTCGGGTCCAGCGAATCCTGGTAGTAGGCGCTCAGCGCGTTGACGGCGCTGGAGAGCACCGGCATCGGGTGGGCGTTGCGCGGGAAGCCGTCGAAGAACCGCTTGAGATCCTCGTGCAGCAGGGTGTGCCGCTGGATCTTGTTGGTGAACTCCTCGAGCTGGGCGGGGGTCGGCAGCTCACCGTAGATCAGCAGGTAGCTGACCTCGATGAAGGTGGACTTCTCGGCCAGCTGGTCGATGGGGATTCCGCGGTAGCGCAGGATGCCGGCATCACCGTCGATGTAGGTGATCGCGGACTTCGTCGACGCGGTGTTGACGAAACCACCGTCGAAGGTGGTCAGGCCGGTCTCCGACAGGAACTTACCGAGGCCGACCGAGTCGCTGCCTTCGCTGGCCGCCAGGATCGGGAGATCCAGCGTCCCGCCCGGGTAAGTGAACGTCGCCGTGGCCGGCTCTGATGTTTGCGCGCCGGTGGGAACTGTTTCAGCGGACACTCGTGGACCCCTTCGTTCAGGTGCGAGATTTTCCTTCTCGTCCGTTCAGGACTCTTGAGTATTAAACGTAGTCGGTTCGCAGCTCGCTCGCCCACGGAGGGTCCGCACCGGGGCGCGACACCGTGACCGCCGCCACAGCGGTGGCATAGGCGGCGATCTCGGTCCAGGCGTCGTCGGAGAGGTCGGCGGCCGCCCGCGACGACAGTGCGCCCAGCCGGTCGACGCGGTGCAGAACCGCGCCCATGATGCTGTCACCTGCGCCGATGGTGTCGGCGACGGTCACCGACGGGGCCGGCACGTGGCGCCGTCCGGATGCGGTGATCACCTCGATCCCGTCGGCGCCTGCGGTCACGAGCACCACTGCCACGCCCGCGGAGATCCAGTCGGCCGGGCGGGTACCGGACTGCCCCTGTGCGAGCCAGTCCGCGTCCTCGTCGGAGAGCTTGACGATGTCGACCGCGTCCATCCAGGACGCGAAACGGCGGCGGTAGGCATCCGGGTCGGCGATCACCGCAGGCCGGATGTTGGGGTCGCAGGCCACCAGCCGCCCGTCGGCGTGACTGCGCCGCAGGACCCCCTCGTACACCGATGCCCCCGGTTCGAGGACCAGCGACAGCGTTCCGAAGCAGACCGCCGAGACCGTCGGTGCCAACGGCCCCGGGTCACCGACCAGGCGCGATGCCGTGCCGTCGAGGTAAAAGGTGTAGTGCGCGGCACCGTCGGACCCGATCGTGGCGAGCGCGAGCGGGGTGGCCTCCGGACGACGCTGCACCAGGCTGGTGCCCACCCCGGAATGCCACAGTGCGGCCATGATGGCCTCGCCGTACTCGTCGGTGGACACCGCCGAGCAGAACGACACCGCACTGCCGAGCCGGCCCAGCGTGATCGCGACGTTGAACGGGCCCCCGCCCAGCGCCGGCTGCAGCGGCGAGAGCCCACCGGGACGTACCCCCGACGCGGTGGAGACGACGTCGACGAGCGCCTCACCGCAGACGACGATCTCCCTCATCGGGGTGCGCTCCCCCGGCGCCGCGCGTTCACGACGCTCAGTGTGCCATCCACCCGTGGACGCGGGAGTAGATTCGATGCCCATGAGCGAGCGGGCCATGAGCGAGCTTCCCGCGGGACCGGATGCGGTACTGCTCGACTTCTCCACCGATCCCGACCCGTTGTCGGCGGTGACGCGCACCGATCGGCGGTTGCGGGCGGCGTGGGCGGTGGGCGGACTGCCGACCCTGACCGACATCGTGCCGAGCGCCGAGACCGTGTTGGTGCAGTTCGAATCCGGTTCGGGTATCGACTCACTCGGACTCCGTCGGGTGTTGCGTTCGACCGGAACCGATTCTGCCGACGCCGATGACGGGACCGATGAGATCCGAATCCCGGTGGACTACAACGGAGAAGACCTCGCGGCCGTGGCCGGGATACTCGACGTGGACGTCGCCGCGGTGGTACGCATGCACTACACCACCCGGTGGCGTGTCCAGTTCATGGGTTTCGCACCGGGTTTCGGCTATCTGGTGCCGGCCGACCACCCCGACCATCCGCTCACCCGGATCGGTCGACGCGACGAACCGCGCACGCGGGTCCCGGCAGGGTCGGTGGCGATCGCCGCCGGCTACTCGGCAGTCTACCCACGACAGAGTCCGGGTGGATGGAACCTTCTGGGACACACCGACATCACCCTGTGGGACGAGGACGCCCCGACTCCGTCGACGCTGTCGGCGGGGATGACGGTGATCTTCGACGACGTGACCGGGCGGCCGCGGTGACCCTCATCGAGATCCTCGCCCCCGGACCGCTGGCCACGATCCAGGATCGAGGCCGGCCGGGGTATGCCCATGTCGGGGTGCCGCGGTCGGGCGCGGCCGACCGCGCATCGATGGATCTGGGGAATCGCCTCGTCGGGAACGACCGGTCGGCTGCGGCCATCGAGGCCACGTTGGGCGGCTTGCGGATCCGGACGGATGCCACCGTCCTGGTCGCGGTGACCGGCGCGCCCGTGCCGGTCCACGTCGGGGATACGGCGGTGGCTCTCGGTACGGCCGTACCGCTTCCGGCGGGGACCGAACTGACGCTGGGCGCACCGGGACACGGGTGCCGCACCTACGTGTCCGTACGCGGTGGGTTCGACGTCCCGGTGGTCCTCGGCTCCCGGTCCACCGACACCCTGTCCGGACTGGGACCCGCGCCACTGTCGGCGGGCGACATCCTCGGCGTCGGCGACCTGCACGGCCCGTGGCCGGCGGCCACCGAGGCACCGTTGGACTCCACCCACCCCGGCGTCACCCGCCTGGAGACCCGGGCCGGGCCGCGGCGGATGTACCTCGCCGACCCGTCGGGACTGTTCACCGGGGAATGGGTGGCCACCGCAGACAGCAATCGCGTCGGGGTACGGGTGACGCGTCCCGCGGGATCGGTCGCGGCCACGTTGCGACACCGCGCGGATCTACCGGAACTGCGGTCGGAGGGCGTGGCGCACGGATCGGTACAGATCCCACCCGGCGGCGAGCCGGTGATCTTCCTGGCCGATCACCCGGTGACCGGCGGATATCCCGTCGTCGCGGTGCTCACCGCACCGGCGTCGGGTCGGGCCGCACAACTGGTCGCCGGGGATCGGGTGCGGTTCGTCGAGGACTGAACGCACGAGGATCGGCGGAGGACCGTACCGGTTGACACGCTGACCGTTGACACACAGGCCGTTGACACACGGGGTGAGACGCTTCTAGGATTTCGTCTCATGCCACAGGTTGCGTCGACCCCGGACGTCCGCCCCGCGTCGACTCCCGCGAACCCCCCGGTCGAGTACGCGCCGCTCGGACCGGACTCGCTGACCTGGCAGATCTGGGGCACCTGGACCGGCATGTTGCAGGGCCTGTGGGCCGGCTCGATCCAGAACATGCACCCCAAACTCGGCCAGGCCGTGTGGGATCACTCCGACTTCTTCGCGGAACGCTGGCAACGGCTCCTGCGGTCGCTGTACCCGATCAGCGGCGTCGTCTTCGACACGGTGACCGGCGCCGAGACCGGCCACGAGGTGCGCGACTACCACCGCACGGTCAAGGGCACCATGCCCGACGGTTCGCGGTATCACGCGCTCGATCCCGACGTCTTCTACTGGGCGCATGCCACGTTCTGGTACGGCAACGTCCGACTGTGTGAACGCATGGGGCCGTGGCTCACCGAGGACCAGAAGCGACAACTGTTCGAGGAGTCGAAAGTCTGGTACGCCCAGTACGGCGTATCGATGCGACCGGTCCCCGACACCTACGAGGACTTCCTCGAGTACTGGGATCACATGTGCCGCAACGTACTACGCGATCACGAGTCGGTTCGGACCGTCCTCGACATCTCCTTGCTACCACCGCCGCCGTTCCTCCGGTTCATCCCGAAGCCGATCTGGCGCAAGCACATCGCCGAGCCGAACTCCCGCTTCTTCCTGTGGCTGACCACCGGGTTCTACGACGAACCGATCCGGGAACTGATGAACCTCGAGTGGACCGAGCGCGACGAGCGACTGTTCACCCTGCTCGGCCGGGTGGTCGACCTCGTGATGCATCGACTGCTACCGAAACGCCTTCTGCGCCATCCCCGCTCGCGGGATGCCTGGGATCGGGTGCAGGGCCGGGTACCGATGACTGCTCCCCTCGTACAGACCCCGACACGCAATCTGCCGCCGCTCGACGAGCGGGACAACCCGATGCACTACTGCCCGGTACACGCCGCCCGCCGGGCCACCCATCCCGGACGGATCGACGGCGACCGACCCCTCGCGCGCGGCGATCTGTGATCATCTCCACGCCGCGAACCGATCACCCCCGCGCCGCGATACGGGCCTGCACCTCCGGGCGACGCAACGGCGGCACCGACTTCGGGGGTTGCCGTCGCGCCGGAAGTTCGGCGAGCAGCTCACGGGTGGCCGCGGCGACCGCCGAGACCGCCGCATCGAAGGCGTCGGTGTTGGCCGCCGACGGATGCCGGACGCCGCCCACCTTGCGCACATATTGTACTGCGGCCGCAGTGATCTCGTCGTCGGTGGCCGGAGGTTCGAGCCCCCGCAGTTCGGTGATGTTGCGGCACATGGCGTTCCCTTGATCGGCGTTCTCGTCGGCCCTCGTCCAGATCAGTCGGCGATGTGGACGACCGCTTTCCCCAGGATCCGCCCTTCGGCGAGATCGGTCAACGCCTGCGGCAGATCCTCGAGCGGGTAGGTCACGTTGACCGGTGGACGCAGTCCGGCCCCGATCATCTCGGTCAGCTCATCGTGCAGGAGTGCCGGGACGCCAGGATGGGTGCGGATGTACTCGCCCCATGCGGCACCGACGACGGCGATGTTGCGGAACAGCACCCGGTTGAGCTTGACGGAGGGGATCCCGCCGGCGGCGAAGCCGATCACCACATACCGGCCGTCCGGGGCCACCTGCCGCAACGCTTCGTCGAACACGTCGCCACCGGACGGGTCGATCATGACGTCGACGCCCTCGGGCGCGAACTCGCGCAGCTTCTCGCCCCAGCCGTCGGTGAGCGCGACGACGTGGTCGGCGCCCAGCGAGCGCAACAGGTCCTCGGCGCCGCTGCGATGCACGATGGCGACCACCTGCGCCCCCATCGCCTTGGCGACCAGGATCGATGCGACGCCGATGCCGCCCGCGGCACCGAGCACGCCGACGATCTCGCCGGGTGCGGTCTGGGCGCGCAGTTTCAGGGCGAACAAGGCGGTCTGGAAGTTGATCCCGAGTGCGGCACCCTCGTCGAAGGTGAGGCCGTCGGGCATGGGCAGCAGTTGCTCCGGGGCCGCGGCGACCTGCTCGGCGAATCCACCGACCACCGAGGCGACGAGCACGTTGTCGCCCGCGGAGAAGCCGGAACCCTCGGGGGCCGACCGCACCACGCCGGCGACCTCGGTGCCCGGGGTGAACGGTGTGGGGATGCGGAGCTGGTACTTGCCCTGGCTCATCAGCAGGTCCGGGAAGCAGATCCCACACGACTTGATGTCGACGAGGACCTGCCCGTCGGCCGGTGTCGGATCGGGGGCGTCGACGAGTTCCAGCGCGGACGGACCGGTCTCTGCGGTGAGTACCTGAGCTCTCATGCTTGCTCACCCTACGCGGAGCCGACCAAACGCATGCTTGGCAACGCTAGGATCGTCGGTCATGACCGCCTCGTCGGCCTCGAGGCCGCTCACCGCTCCCTCACCCGAACGTCTCCAGGTCGCCGCCGACGCGCCCGGATTCATGCCGCTCGACGAGGCCCAGACCCTGTTCGAGATCGCCGTCGACCACCTGAACCAATCGGAATCGACCAAGGTCGGCGTGGAGATCGGGACCTACTGCGGCAAGTCGACGGTGTTCCTCGGCTCGGCCGCCGAGACCACCGGCGCGGTGCTGGTGACCGTCGACCATCACCGCGGTTCCGAAGAGCACCAGCCTGGTTGGGAGTACCACGACCCCACCCTGGTCGATCCGCATGCCGGCACCCTCGACACGTCGGCACGCTTCCGCCGCACCATGTTCGACGCCGGACTCGAGCAGACGGTGATCGGGATGCTCGCCCCGTCGACGACGGCCGCCCGCGCATGGGGCAAACCCGCCGACTTCGTGTTCATCGACGGCGGCCACTCCATGCAGGCCGCGCAGAACGACCTCGACGGCTGGGCCCCGTGGGTGCGCATCGGCGGCGCCCTGCTGATCCACGACGTCTTCCCCGATCCCGCCGACGGTGGACGCCCGCCGTACGAGATCTACTGCCAGGCGCTGGCGAGCGGACAGTTCACCGAGGTGCGGGTGGAGGGCTCGTTGCGGGTACTGCGCCGCGATTCGGGTGTGGTCGGCCGACCGCTGCCGAAGTAGTCGGCTGCGCCCTCCATGTCCTTCGGGATTCGCCTACCGGGACCTGTCGTTGCGACGGCGCCTCCGAGCCCGGCTCGTTGATCTGGCGAACCCGTGACGAACAGGAGAATCCATGTCCGAGCAGGCCCCGGAACCGACCCTTGTCCAGAAGGTCCTCACCACCGTGGCGATCAAGGTGTACCAGGTCACGGAGAAGTTCTCCCGACGCGGTCGGTGACGTCGGATCGACGTCCCCCGGGCCGTGCGGCGTGGTGCCCCGACACCGGCTGCCCGGCCCGTCCGGGCCGGGGGCATCGGGCGGCATCAGAGTGCAGAACGTAACGCGGGCATGACATATCGATCGATCTGCCGCCGCACCGATACCGGATCATCGGCGTCGACCGTGGCGCTCGGCATGGTGCCCAGACTGATCAGGATGCGTGCGACCCATTCGGCGGTCTCGGCCGGATCGTGGTCGGGGTGTACCTCGCCGCGGGTGATCGCATCGTCGACGAAAGGCCGCCAGAAGGCGGCGAGGTCCGGGATCAGTCCCGCGACACCGACATCCGCGCAGGCCGCGTACTCGTCGGGCTCGTCGGTGCGCAGCCGGAGCAGAAGCGTGCCCGGGTCGTCATAGGCGCCTCGTCCGATCCGCACGCCGGCGCTGAGCTGCCCGGCGAACCCGTCGATGGTGGAGAGCTCGGCGCGTGCGTCGGTCCAGAACGAGTCGGTCAACCGCACGATCGCCGCGCCGACCATCGCCCGCTTGTCCGGGAAGTGCCGATACAACCACGCCCGCGACACCCCCGCGACCTCGGCGACCTGCTGCATCGTGGTGGCCCGGATCCCGTGCTCGGCCAGCAGCTTCTCGGTGGCGTCGAGGAGTCGATCGGTGACGCTGGCCGCGGTGTCGGCGCCGGTCTGGACAGGGCTCATGGCCCGACTCTAGCAACCTCGGTAGACATTTTCGCGAAAGTGTCCACCGGCGTCCCACAGGAGGAGTAGACAGTTCCATAGATCTGTCAACATCACCTGAGGGGGAACCATGCGCGCTCGTCTTCCGCGCACCGCTGTGATCGGGGCGGGGATCAGTGGACTCACCGCCGGCAAGATGCTTGCCGACTACGGCGTGCCGTACACGTGCTTCGAGTCGTCGGACCGGGTCGGCGGCAACTGGGCCTTCGGCAATCCCAACGGGCACTCGAGTGCCTACCGGTCGCTGCACATCGACACGTCCAAGCTGCAGTTGTCCTTCAAGGACTTCCCGATGCCGGACGAGTATCCGGACTTCCCGCACCACACGCAGATCAAGGAGTACCTCGACTCCTACACCGATGCTTTCGGGCTGCGAGAGAACATCGAGTTCACCAACGGGGTGACCCATGCCCGACGCCTCGACGGCGGCGGCTGGGAGTTGCAGACACAGCGTGGGGAGTCACGGCTGTTCGACCTGCTCGTCGTCGCCAACGGCCACCACTGGGACCCGCGGTATCCGGACTTCCCCGGCACCTTCGACGGCATCGAGATGCACGCGCACCACTACATCGACATCAGTACCCCACACGACTTCACCGGAAAACGCATCCTGGTGGTCGGCCTGGGCAACAGCGCCGCCGACATCGCGGTGGAGTTGTCGTCCAAAGCACTGCGCAACGAGCTGATGCTGTCGACGCGGTCGGGTGCGTGGATCGTGCCGAAGTACTTCGGCGGCAAGCCCGCCGACCGCTTCTACCACACCTCGCCGCACATCCCGTTCTCGTGGCAGCGCAAGTTCATGCAGGTCATGCAACCGGTGACCGCCGGGCGCCCGGAGGACTACGGCCTGCCCACGCCCAATCACAAGTTCTTCGAGGCACATCCCACACAGTCGGTGGAACTGCCGCTGCGGCTGGGATCAGGTGATGTCACCGCCAAACCCAACATCACCCGATTCGATGGTGACACCGTCTATTTCGAGGACGGCACCTGCGCCGACTTCGACATCATCATCTACGCCACCGGCTACAACATCACCTTCCCGTTCTTCGATCCCGACTTCCTGTCGGCACCGGACAACAAGATCGACCTCTACAAGCGGATGTTCTACCCGGGTGTCGACGATCTGGTGTTCGCGGGCTTCGCGCAGGCGACACCGACGCTGTTCCCCTTCGTCGAGTGCCAGGCCCGCCTGATCGGCTCGTATGCGATCGGCACGTATCGGCTGCCGCAGGTCGAGGAGATGCGCCGGGTGATCGCCGAGGAGCGCCAATTCTATTCCGGCCACATGGTTCCGAGCGCCCGTCACACCCAACAGGTCGACTACTATCTCTACGAGCACGACCTGCGCACCAAAGAGATCCCCGCCGGTCGTGCCCGCGCCGGCCATCTGGGACCGATGCGCTGGGCCCCGGTGACCCAGCCCACCCTGCAGGAGACCCGATGACCGGCACCGACATCCGGCGCACCATCCGCTTCGTCTCCGCCGGAACCGAATGCGACGCCTGGTTCTTCGACGCCGCCGCCGACTCCCCCTTTGCCGGACCCGCGGGTGCCCCGGTGGTGGTGATGGCCCACGGATTCTGCGGCACCAAGGATTCCGGACTCGAACCGTATGCGCGGGGCCTGGCCGCCGCAGGTCTGGCGGTGTTCGCCTTCGACTACCGCACCTTCGGACTGTCCGGTGGCGAACCCCGTCAGCACGTGTCGATGACCGGCCAGATCGCCGACTACCACGCCGCGATCGACGCCGCCGTCCAGCAGCCCGGCGTCGACCCGAAACGGGTTGTGCTGTGGGGTCTCTCGCAGTCCGGTGGACACGTCCTGGTGGTGGCCGCCGACCTGGCGCGCGCTACGAGTGGACGGTCGGATGTAGCCGCCGTGATCTCGATGGTCCCGATGGTCAGTGGTGTGGCCGCCGGAATCCACAACTATCCCACCGCCGGTGCCACGGCGATGCTGCGTTCCACCGCGCTGGGAATCGGCAGCGCGCTCGGCGGCAAGCTGGGTCGGAGACCGCTCATGATGCCCGTTGTCGGTGCGCCCGGCGACAAGGCCGCGCTCACCGCACCCGGATATCTGGACAGCTACCTGCGGATCGCCGGCCCGAGCTGGCGCAACGAGGTGGACGCAGCGGTGGGCCTGGAGCTGGGCTCGTATCGTGCCGACAAGCACGCCGCCGGTGTCGATGCGCCGGTCCTGGTGCAGATCGCCGACTTCGACCGTGCCGCACCGCCTCAGGCCGCCGCCAAGGCGGCCTTCTCCGCCCGAGCCGAGGTCCGACACTATCCCTGCGACCATTTCGATGTGTTCGCCGAATCGGACGACTCGTGGTTCGGTACCGCACTCGCCCATCAGCTCCTCTTCCTGTCCAGGCATCTCGTGGCAGTGTCCACGGACGGGTCGGCTGGATGACCACCGCGATGGTGGTGGATGGCGCCGGCTCCATCTCGATGTGATCGACGAAGACTCCGTGGCAGCGGGTTTCGCCGCCGTTCACGATCTCGAAGTGGTAGCGAGGACGCTCCGAACGCTGATTGAGCCGGGACCGAGCGTAGCAAGGATCCGAGTCGAAATCTCCGCAGCGCGGGCTGGGTGGTGACCACCTCTGAAGTGGTCACGCCGACGAACTCGGCCGACAGAGGTTTCGACACGCCTCGTCGCTCCGCTCCTCATCGGCTCAACCACCAACCGCCTCTTGCTGATTGAGCCGGGACCGAGCGAATCGAGCACCCCCCGAACGCTGATTGAGCCGGGACCGAGCGAAGCGAGGACCCGAGTCGAAATCTCCGCAGCGCGGGCTGGGTGGTGACCACCTCCGGAGTGGTCACGCCGGCGAACTCGGCCGACAGAGGTTTCGACACGCCTCGTCGCTCCGCTCCTCATCGGCTCAACCACCAACCGCCTCTTGCTGATTGAGCCGGGACCGAGC
>NZ_JBSFRM010000040.1:21635-22070 GCF_053589235.1 Gordonia sp. NPDC003376
GCGAAGTGAGGACCCGAGTCGAAATCTCCGCAGCGCGGGCTGGGTGGTGACCACCTCCGGAGTGGCCGCGTTGACGAACTCGGCCGACAGAGGTTTCGACACGCCTCGTCGCTCCGCTCCTCATCGGCTCAACCACCAACAGCCCGTTGCTGATTGAGCCGGGACCGAGCGAAGTGAGGACCCGAGTCGAAATCTCCGCAGCGCGGGCTGGGTGGTGACCACCTCCGGAGTGGTCACGCCGACGAACTCGGCCGACAGAGGTTTCGACACGATTCGTCGCTCCGCTCCTCATCGGCTCAACCACCAACCGCCCGTTGATGATTGAGCCGGGACCGAGCTAAGCGAGGACCCGAGTCGAAATCTCCGCAACCAGCATCGGATGCGTGACCACCTGCGAGGTGGTCATGTTGGCGAGCTCGGCCGACAGAGGTTTCG
>NZ_JBSFRM010000040.1:22168-41683 GCF_053589235.1 Gordonia sp. NPDC003376
CAGAGGTTTCGACACGATTCGTCGCTCCGCTCCTCATCGGCTCAACCACCAACCGCCCGTTGATGATTGAGCCGGGACCGAGCGAAGCGAGGACCCTCGAACGATGATTGAGCCGGGACCGAGCGAAGCGAGGACCCGAGTCGAAATCTCCGCAACCAGCATCGGATGCGTAACCACCTCCAAAGTGGCCGCGTTGACGAACTCGGCCGACAGAGGTTTCGACACGCCTCGTCGCTCCGCTCCTCATCGGCTCAACCACCAACCGCCCGTTGATGATTGAGCCGGGACCGAGCGAAGCGAGGACCCGAGTCGAAATCTCCGCAGCCAGCGTCGGATGCGTAACCACCTCCGGAGTGGTCACGCCGACGAACTCGGCCGACAGAGGTTTCGACACGCCTCGTCGCTCCGCTCCTCAACGGATCAACCACCAACCGCTGGCGGCTGATTGAGTAGAGACCGCGCCGCCCTACGCTCCTCGTCGGCTCAACCACCAACCGCCTCTTTCTGATTGAGCCGGAGCCGAGCCGACCAACCCTTACGTCGACGCAACTCCTGACGGCGCAGTGTTGATTGGGCAGGATTCCGACCGCTATCCCACGATCGCAGGCTCGATCCCCAGTTTTCCGGCGAGCTTGGCAAGGTAGGCCGATGCGCGTTCGACGGAGTCGTCCGGCAGGCCGTAGAGCACCGTGCTGACACCGAGAGCCCGCCAGGCGTCGAGCTTTTCGGCAACCGGTTTGAAGTCGAGGACGACGATCTGCGGGTCGCCGTCGCGTCCGGCGTCGTTCCAGATCTGTTGCAACAGTGTCACCGATCCCTCGATGTCGGCCTCGCCGGGAGTCGTGATCCAGCCGTCGGCACTGCGGGCGATCCATGTGAAGTTCTTCTCGTTCCCCGCGGCGCCGACCAGGGTGGGCAGCGTACCCTGCGGCGGCTTGGGCCAGGCCCAGCTGGGCCCGAAATCGACAAATTCGCCGTGGTATTCGGCTTCCTCGTCGGCCCAGAGCGCGCGCATCGCCTCGAGGTACTCGCGCAACATGGTGCGCCGCCGCTTCGGCGGGACGTCGTGGTCGGCGAGTTCGTCGAGATTCCAACCGAATCCGACACCGAGGGTCACCCGACCACCCGAGAGGTGGTCGAGGGTGGCGAGGGTCTTGGCGAGAGTGATCGGGTCGGACTGCACCGGCAGGGCGACCGCAGTGGCCAGGCGGATACGCTCGGTGACCGCGGCAGCCGCGGCGAGTGTGGTCCACGGGTCGAGGGTGCGCATGTACCTGTCGTCGGGCAACGACGAGTCACCGGTCTGGGGGTGCGCGGCGTCGCGGCGGGTGGGGATGTGGCCGTGCTCGGGCACGAAGTACGACGCGAAGCCGGCCTGTTCGATCAGCGGTGCCAGGATCTGCGGCGCGAGGCCGCGGTCACTGGTGAATTGCACGATCCCGAAGTCCATGGCCTCACCATAGACAGACGACTGGACACTAGTCCAGGCATACTTCCGGAAACCTCACCCCTTCGGCGAACTGATTCCACGTCTGCTCGTCGATCCGCCCGCCGGAGCGGCACACCCGCGCGGCCACCGCGTCGACGTCGATCGTCCACCACTGCAGGTCAGAGGCCCCACCGGCGTAGATGATCCCGTGGCTGTCGATGGTGGGTTCGCGCACGTACACCGACTCGGAGGTGATCGACTCGTCTGGGGCGATCGGCGCGGGCCGGGCGGGATCGGAGATGTCCCAGAGCTGAATGGTCTGGGTACCGCCGACCACCAGGGTGGTCCCGTTCTGCGCGATCGACAGCGACGTGACCCGCAGGCCCGCGGGTACGAGGGTCGGCGTGCTCTGCCCCATGCCGACCTCGCTCACCGAGATCTGCTGGTCGTCGGCACCGCCGTAGAGGTACCGGCCGTCCGGGCTGAACTCCACCGCGTTCACCGCACTGTCGTGTGAGGTGATCACCTGCACCTGCCGCGGCGCACCCGGGTCGGTCACATCCCAGCGGGTGATCCGGTGCCGGGCGTCTGCGACCGCGACACTCCTGCCGTCCGGGCTGAACGCGACGTCCTCGACGAAGCCCTCCGCCGCCGGGATCGGCGAACCGAGCGATCGGGGCGCACGCGGATCGCTCACGTCCCACAGCTGCACGGTGTTGTCAGTGGCCCCGGTGATCAGGATGTCGCGGTCCGGCGCGAAGGCCAACGGGAAGGCATGCCGGGTACCGAGCCGGAGCGTCGCGATCGCCGTCGGGCGAGCGCGATCGGAGATGTCGTACAGGTCCACCTCGCCACCGCCGGTGAATGCGGTGGCGAGGACCTCACCGGAGCGGTCGAACGCGGTGACATAACCGCCACTGGGCCGCAGGGGTCGCCGGATCCGGGAGAGTTCGGTGGGCGCCCCCGAGGTGAGATCCCACAGCAGGATGCGCTGGTCGGCGCCACTGGTCGCCAGGGTCCGGGCATCGGGACTGACCGAGGTCCGGGTGATCGGCAGACTGTGTGCAGGGGTCGGGGCGCGAGGAATGTCCCACGCTTGTACGGTGCCCGCACCGCCGGCGGTGAGCACGGTGTACGGCTGGAGTTCCAGCGCGGTGAAGAACGAACCGCCGACGGTGCGCATCGGCACGCCGAGCTCGGTGAGCATGTTGGGCGAGGCGGCGTCACCGTCGGTGGACACATCCCAGCGCCGGGCGACGCCGTCGATCCCCGCCGACACCATCGAACGACCGTCGCCGGAGAATCCGACCGTCCAGATCGCCGCACCGTGCCCGCGGACCCGGCCGAGCTGCCGGGGAGCCCGGGCATCGACCAGGGAGAACACGGCGACGGTGCCGTCGTCACGTCCGCTCGCCAGCAGCCGCCCATCGGGTGAGATCGCCACCGAATGCCATCCACTGTCGATGCCGTCGGCGATTCGGGCGATCATCACCGGCGCGGCAGGATCGCTGATGTCGATGACGCCCATCGTCCCGTCGTCGGAGCCGACCACTGCAATCGGTGCCGTGGGGCTGGTCGCGACGGTGCGCACCGGGCCGCCGAAGCCGCGAACCACCGACACCGGCTTGTATCCGGCGGGATCGGTGGTGTCCCACAGGGTGACCACGCCGTTGTCATGGGTGGACACCATGGTCCGGCCGGTGCGGTCGTACCGCACGATGTAGGCGGTCCCCGACCCGAACGGCGAGGTCAGCGTGGCTGTTCGCGAGGGGTGGGCGACGTCGGCCACATCCCACAACGCGATATGGCCGTCGCCGTCGGCCGAGGCCAGCACCTTTCCGCCGGGGGCCAGGGCCACCGAGGTGACGAACGACGAGTAGCCGCCCATCGGCGGGGACAAGGCGACGATGTCGTCGGGCGCAGCGGTCGACCACAGGCGAACCGTCTTGTCATAGCTGGCGGTGGCCAGCAGGTCGGCCTGCGAATCGACGCTCATGTCGTAGATCGCCCCGGCATGTGCCTGCCGGGCCGGCGCGGGAAGCGGTAGCTGCTGGGTCTGCAGCACCCGCATCCGGGCGACGGGATCGTCGGGATGGATCCGCCACGCACCCACCGCGAGCTGCGCGGCGAGACCCGGGTCGGTCTGTGCCAGCCGGCCCGCAGACGACAACAACGCCGAGAACCGGGCGTTGTCGCTCTCGCGACCGAGCGCGATGTTGGAGCCGATCGCGACGACCGCGGCCACCACGGAGATCACCGCCAGCAGCACCACCGCACTGATCGCGCGGCGCCGTCGACGCCGCTGCACCTCCGCGTTGCCACGGGACGCGTCCAGGAAGTCGCGGGCGGTGGTGGCCAGCATCGGGTCGTCGGCGACCTGCTCGGCCCACGCCGTGCGCGTCGGGTTGTACAGCAACGACGTGTCCCGGGACTGCCGGTCCCATTCGGCCGCGTCGGAGGTCACCCGCTCGTAGACGGGCGCGAGGTCGCGGACCTTGTCGAGCAGGTCGTCGAGGCGCGGCCAAGCGGTCAGCACCACGTCGTGGATGATCTGGACCTGCTGGTCGGAGACGGTCAACAGACGTGATTCGGCCAGGATCTCGATCACCGCCACGGTGGCGGCCGGATCGTCGCCCAGCGCGCTGAGTTCGGCGAGGGTGCGGGGCCGCCGGGCGGTGACGCCGTCGGAGATGTGGATCAGCGACAGCAACAGCCGTTCGGCGACGGTCCGCTGCCGGTGGTCGAGACCCGACCAGGTGGCCTCGGCGGTCTCCGAGATCGCCGAGCCGACGCCACCGGCGGCGTGGTAGCCGGCGACGGTGAGCATGCCGCCACCACGCCGCTCCCACATCACCGACAGCACGTGCGCGACCAGCGGCAACTGCCCGGCGCGGTCCTCGATCGGGCCACGTCGACCCGACAGGCTGCGCAGATCCGACAGGATGGTCGGTGTCAGCCCCTTGTCCACACGGATCCCCGTGCTGCGGGCCGGGGCCCCGATCACCTCTTCGAGTTCTTTGTCCGTCATCGGCGGCACCACGATCGAACGCTGCTGCCAGGCCGTGGCGAGTGGCTCGAGCACCGAACACATCTCGTACATGTCGGCGCGGGCCCCGACCACCACCACGTTGCCCGGCACGGACGCCAGAGCGGTCAGCGCCTCCATCAGCCGCTGCACCGGCTCGGCGTGCAATGACTCGCCCACCATGACCTGCTCGATCTGATCGACGACGTGCACGGTCAGATCGGGGGTGTCGACGTCCACGTGCACGTCGACAGGTTCGGGCTCGACGGGTTCGGGCTCGACGGGTTCGGCGTCGACGACCAGGTTGACCGCCAGCCGGGTGTCGACCTGCCAGTTGCGCTCGATGCGGGTACGGCCGGAGCGTTCGCCCCCGGTCGCGATCCGCGTGATCCCGGCCCGCAGCAGTGAGGACTTGCCCGCCCCGGACACCCCGGTCACGACCACCAGCGCCTGGGTGGTGTCCCGTTCGGCGTCGGCGGCCTCGATCAGATCGGCCAGTCGGGACAGCACCCGATCACGCCCGAAGAACACCTCGTGATCGGCGGCGGTCATCGCGTCGAGTCCGCGGTACGGCGACACCGCCGCCGGGATGTCCTCGGCGTCCGACCCCGGATCGGCGGCGCCGGCGGCGGCCGCCGAGGCATTCCGGTCGGCCGAGCGTGGGGCCCGCGCCGCCGACCACCATCGCTCCCATTCGGTGAGCGGCGCGGCGTCGGTGCCCTTCGACTGTGCTTGCAGGATCAACCACGCGAGGACCGGTTCGAGGGTCTCGAAGCTCGCGGGCAGATGCCGCCCGCGCCGCCAGTCCGACAGGCGCTGGACGGTGACGTCGGCGCGCCCCGGCGCCAGGCGCGCCGCGCCCTTGACGGTGTGCGCCAGGGTCGGTGACCCGGCCGCGGCGAACAACGCCAGCAGCTGTGCCCCGAACCGCCCGGCCGCATCGCCCGCGGACGTCGGCACGGACGCGGTGGACCGACCCGTCGCCATGGTTCCTTTCCCGCCGCGCCCTGTCAGCGGCGCATGCACTCAACGAATGTACGAAATCCGCCATCATCGCGCCCAACCCGAGGTCGGAATTCCGGTGTGACGGGGCCGGGTTTTCCGGACCGGAAAACTCGTCACCCCCACTGAACTGGACTTTCATCCGGATTTCCGGGCCTGCGCTGGATCCGGTCGGTCCGGACGGGATGGAATGGTCCTACTCGTCCGAAGCCCATCGGGTGACGGATCGAGTCGTCGGGGGAGCGTGCTCTCGCCGTCCGGAGAGGGGGACGGCGAGAGCACGCTTGGCGAACTGGGGGGTGGGGTTCCGGACATCGAGGGGCTGTCCGGAACCCACCGCTCGACATCGGCAGGGCCCCCGCTACACGCGCGGCGCGAGCCTACGGCCGGCATCGCGGAAGATCCCGTTGCCCGCCGTTGTCCGGCTCACCGCATCGGCGGCGAGGACCACCGCACCAGATGTCCAACAACTCTTCTCCACCGGCCAGCGCTTGCCGTCGGCGAACACCAGACCGGTCCAGTACGAGCCGTCCGGGTCACGCAGATGCTGGATCGAGGAGATGAGCTCGATCGCATCGCCGGTGTCGCCCAGCGCGTCGAGGGCCAGCGCCAGCTCACTCGTCTCCGCCCCGGTCACCCACGGCCGGTGGTCGACGCAACGGATACCGAGCCCCGGCACCACGAACTCGTCCCAGCGCCGCGCGATCAGTTCCTGGCCCGCCCGCCCGCGGATCGCTCCGCCGAGCACCGGGTAATACCAGTCCATCGAATGCTCGGACGGCTCCTCGAAGACCTCTGGGCGCGCGGTGAACGCGTCGTCGAGAGCCTCGAGGGCACGCACCCAGTCGTCGTCGGGCTGTCTCATCTCGGCGGCGATCCGGATCGCACAGTCCAGCGACTGGTAGATGCTCGCGTTGCCGGTGACGAGTGCCTCGTCGAACATCGCGTGGGTACGGTGGTCGCCACCCCATCGGAATGCGCCGTCGGGTCGCTGGAACCGGCACACGAGGTCGATCGCCGACCACACCACCGGCCACATGCGTTCGAGGAACGCCGTGTCGCCGGTGATGAGGTAGTGGTGCCATACCCCGACCGCGATGTAGGCGCAGAAGTTGGAGTCGATTCCCGGGTCGGTGATCTCGCCCTGCACGATCGTGATCGGCCAGGAACCGTCGGGGCGCTGATTCCGCCGCGACCAGTCGTAGGCGGCCTCCGCCTCGGCGACGAAGCCGGTGACGCTCAGCGCCATCGCCGACTCGACGTGGTCCCACGGGTCGGTCTTGCCCCCCGGGAACCACGGCAGCGCCCCCGACTCCTCCTGCATGCCGACGATGGCCGAACCGGTGGCGACGACCTGCTGGGCCGTCAGCACACCGGCGACCGCCGGTGCGGTGGTCATCGACCGACCGTCACTGCGGCTTGCGCAGATACAGCGCGACCGACTTCCCGATCACCGGGTTGAGCACCTGCTCGCCGACCCGGGTGAGCCACGGCTTGCTCATCATGTCCCACACCAGCAACTGGTGATAGCCCTTGACCAGCGGGTTGTCGTCGTTGTCGACGCCGACGGCGCACTTGAGCCACCAGTAGGGGGCGTGCAGGGCGTGGGCGTGTCCGGTGCCGGTGACCTCGAGGCCGGCGGCGGACAGCTTGCCGGCGAGCTCGGAGGCCTTGTAGATGCGGACGTGACCGCCCTCCACCTCGTGGTACTCGTCCGACAGCGCCCAGCACACCTTCTCCGGCCAGTACCGCGGCACGGTCACCGCGGCCAGCCCACCCGGCTTGAGGATGCGCACCATCTCGGCGATCGCGGCCTCGTCGGAGGGGATGTGCTCGAGGATCTCCGACATCAGCACCACGTCGAACGAGTTGTCGGCGTAGGGCAGCCGCAGCGCGTCACCCACCTCGGCGCGCGCCTTGGCGCTGGCCGGGACATGTCCCTCGGCCATCATCGCGTCGAACATCTCCGCGACGTCGGCCATGTCCGACTCGGACTGGTCGAAGGCGATGACGTCGGCACCACGGCGGAACATCTCGTACGAATGGCGGCCCTGACCGGCCCCGATGTCGATCGCCTTGGTCTGCGGTCCGACACCCAATCGGTCGAAGTCAACTGTCAGCACGCACGTGTCCCCTCTGTCTGTGCCCGGGCGGTCCCGGCTTTCGTCAACCCGGCCCTGTCCAACCCGGCCCTGTCCAACCCGGCCCTGTCCAACACCGTCTGGTAGTGCGCGGCGGTCTTCGCCGCGACCGCTGCCCAGCTGTAGCGCTCCTCCACCCGCTCACGCGCCGCGACCGACATCGCCGACCGTGCATCGGCGGTGTCGAGCAACCGCCCGATCGCCTGGGCGAGGGCGCCGGAGTCGCGCGGCGGCACCAGTGTTGCCGCGCACCCGTCGGTGCCGACCACCTCGGGGATGGCCCCGGCACGGGTCGCCACCAGCGGGGTGCCACAGCTCATCGCCTCGACGGCGGGCAGCGAGAACCCCTCGTACAGCGACGGCACGCACGCGACCTCGGCGGTCGCGAGCAGTCCGGCCATCTCCTCGTCGGTGAGACCGGACACGACGTTCACGCGGTCGCCGATGGCGAGCTCGTCGATCAGCGTCGCCGACGGTCCGTCGGGGTCGAGTTTGGACACCAAGGTCAGGCTGACGTCGCGTTCGGAGGCAAGTTTCGCGATCGCCTCCAGCAGATAGGAAACCCCCTTGAGTGGGGCGTCGGCGCTGGCCACACACACCACCCGGCCCGGGATGCGCTCGGCACCGGGGGTGAACACCTCGGTGTCGACGCCGAGCGGGATGGTGGTGATCCGGCCGGCCGGGATGTCGAAGGCCTTGCGGATGTCCACCTCGCTGCTGCGTGAGACGGTCAGCAGTTCCGGAATCCGCCGCGACACCAGCCCCTGCATCCGCAGGAAGGAGTGCCAGCGCCACGCGGTGACCTTGCGCCATCCCTTCGCCGCCTTCACCGCGAGCGTGCGGTCACGGGTGATCGGATGATGGATCGTCGCGATCAGCGGGAAACCCGCCTGCTGGATCCGCAGCAGGCCGTAGCCGAGGCACTGATTGTCGTGCACGATGTCGAAGTCGTCACGACGGTCGGCGAGCAGACGGGCCGCCCGCAACGAAAAGGTCAGTGGCTCACCGAAACCCGCGGTCCACATGGCGCCGACCTCGAGCAGGTCGATCCAGTCGCGGTACTCCCCCGGCCGCGGTGTACGGAACGGATCGGGTTCTTCGTAGAGGCCCAGACTCGGCACCTTGGTGAGGACGACACCCGCATCGATCGCGGCCTGGTCGAGTTCCGGATACGGCTGCCCGGAGAAGATCTCCACCTGGTGGCCCAACAGCGCCAGCTCCCGGCTCAGATGCCGAACGTAGACGCCCTGACCCCCGCAATGCGGCTTGCTGCGATAGGACAGCAGTGCGACGCGCACACGTCCCCCCTTCTGTGGCGATTCGATGATCCTACTGAGCTGATCGGTTCGGTCTGCGTTGATCGGTCTGCGTTGATCGGTCTGCGTTGATCGGTCTGCGTTGATCGGTCCGGGGTGATAGGTCGGCGGGTTCAGTCCTCGGCGGCGGCATTCTCCAGCGCACCGATGTCCACCAGCTTCACACGTCGGCGCCCGGCGGGCTTGCCGGCGCCGCGTTCTGCCTGGTCGATCCGCTTCCAGCCGGCGAGGTCGATCCGCGTGGCGCCACGGTCGGCGACCAGAGCAGCGACGTCGTCGCGACTGGTCTTGGGTTCCGGCAGGGCGTCGGCGATGAAGTCGGCGAGCAGCGATCCGGCGGTCTCGTGCCCGCACATCCGATTGCGGCCGATGCCGCCGGTGGCGCCCCGCTTGATCCACCCCGCCACGTACAGCCCGGGGATGACGTCGCCGTCGGCGGCGGCCAGTACCCGACCCGCGGCGTTGGGGACCACCGCGGCCGTCTCGTCGAACGGCAGGTCGGTGATCGGCACACCGCGATAGCCGATGGCGCGCAGCACGATCGACGCATCGACGTCGAAAACGTCCTCGGTCGGGGTGATGGCCGCCCGCGCCGAGCCGTCCACGTAGACGTTGCGGACGCAGTGCACGGTCTCGGCCTTGCCGTCGCCGCCGATCGACACCGGTGAGGTGAGGAAGCGGAAGACGATGCGCTTGTTGCCGGGGGTGGTGGGCCGCTCGGCGAACTCACGGGCCAGGCGGATCTTGGTCGCGATCGTCGAGTCGAGGGTCCCAGCGTCCTGGGCGGCCCGGGTGGCCGGATCGAGGGTGAGTTCGTCGGGGTCGACGACCACGTCGACCCCCTCGACGTCGCCGAGCGCGAGGAATTCGCTGTTGGTGTAGGCCGCCTGGGCGATACCCCGGCGGCCCAGCAGCACCACCTCGGTGATCGACGAGTCCCGCAGCGCTGCCAGCGCGTGGTCGGCGATGTCGGTCGCGGCCAACTCGTCGGGGTCGCTGACCAGGATGCGGGCGACGTCGAGCGCGACGTTGCCGTTACCGACCACCACCGCGCGCTCACCGGACAGGTCGACGGCGAGGTCGGCGTGGTCGGGATGGCCGTTATACCAGGCGACGAAGTCGGTGGCAGGCAGCGAACCGGGCAGGTCCTCCCCCTCGATGCCGAGACGCTTGTCGGTGGGGGCACCGGAGGCGTAGATCACCGCGTTGTAGCGCTCGGCGAGTTCGTCCTGGCTGATGTGCTTGCCCACCTCCACGTTGAGGAAGTAGGTGAAGTTCTTCTTGGACGCCACCGAGGCGAAGGTCGACTCGACCCCTTTGGTCGCGGCGTGGTCGGGGGCGACACCGGCGCGGACCAGACCGTACGGAGTGGGCAGCCGGTCGAACATGTCGACGGCGACCTGCTGTCGGCGGACGAGCTCCTCGGCAGCATAGAACGCCGCGGGCCCGGCGCCGACGATCGCGACGTGCAGCGGACGATCCGGCAGCTGCGGCGACTTCTTCGGCGGGACCAGCCCACCCTCGACGTCGTGGTCGGTGTAGTAGTCCGCGTTGATCTGCAGATACGGCTCGTCGCGCTCCTCGAGCTGGTCGTCGGGGACGATGGCCTCGACGGGACACTCGTCGATGCACGCACCGCAGTCGATGCAGGTCTCCGGATCGATGTACAGCATCTCGGCGGTGAAGAACTCCGGTTCGTCCGGCGTGGGGTGGATGCAGTTCACCGGACACACACTCACGCACGAGGAGTCGTTGCAACACGGTCGTGTGATCACATGCGCCATCTGGGGTTTCCTTGCCTCAGTCCTCGTGGAACGTGTTCTAGTTTGGTGGGCTGACACTATCCTATACGGTGCGATCCGGGTCACTCTGGGTATCGTGTCCGCGTGACCCCATCTGAGCCCGACATGCTCGCGCACCTGCCGGATCGCAAGGAGGGCGCACAGTTCTTCGAGGTCGACTACCGCGTCCGCACCGGTGACGTGGATCAGCAGATGAGGGTGCGGCTCGATGCGGTCGCGCGGTATCTGCAGGATGTCGCCAACGACAATCTCGAGGCGAGCAACCTCGGCCACCTCGACCCGTTCTGGATCGTGCGACGCACCGTGATCGACGTGATCCGGCCGTTCTCCTGGCCCGCGTCGGTCACCGCACAACGCTGGTGCGGGTCGCTGTCGACCCGCTGGTCCAACATGCGGGTCCGACTGACCGCCGACCACGAGACCAATCGGTTCAACCCCGAGGCACGGGAGCCGGGTCTGATCGAGACCGAGGCGTTCTGGATCAACGTGAACGACCAGGGCATGCCGTCCCGGATCTCCGACGAGTCGTTCGAGTTGCTCTCGTCGATGACCGACGAGCACCGGCTGCGGTGGCGGGCGATGAACCCCGAACAGCCACCGGCCCCGGACACAGCGTTGCCCGATCGCGAGCACGTATTGCGCAGCACCGATTTCGATCCGTTCAAACACCTCAACAACGCCGCCTACCTGGAGGCGGTCGAGGACGAGTTGATCGGGCACGCCGACCTGATCGACGGTCCGCACCGGCTGGTGATCGAGTACCTGCGGCCCATCGTGCCCGGCACCCCGATCACACTGCGCCGGGTGCGTGAACCCGACCAGCTGCTGGTGTGGATGATGATGCCGTCGGCCGACGATCCCGATGTCGTGCAGGTGGCCGCGACGGTGTCGGTGACGCGGCGCCCGGACTGACCGCGTAGCCCGATCCGGCCCCGGCTCCGTCGACCGCCGATCAGCCGAGGCGTAGCCGCAGGATCTGTCCGGTCTCGCTGCCCGCCAGCAGGTTTCGCGGATGCCCGGGGATCGTGGCCACCGATGTGAGCGGGGTGCCGAGCGTCGAGGTGCACACCTCGCGGGTCGTGAGGTCGACGATGTGCAGCTGCCCGGTGGTGGACGCGACGGCGAGCGTGTTCTCGTCGAGTGCGGCGAGGTCGTCGAGGATCCCCGGCAGCGGCGAGGTGAGGTCGGCGGCGGCGGAGGCCCGGGCGGGATCGTCGAGCGGCACGCGCAGGACTCGTCCCGTGGCGCTGAATGTCAGTGTGACGTAGAGGTTATCTCCGACGATGACCGCGCCGTTGACGCCGGTGCCGTCCACTGTGGACGTGGGGGCGAGATTCTTCGGTGCGGCCGCCGACCACGCCGTGTCGAGCCGCCCGTTCGGGGAGATCCGCAGTACCCCGAGGCGGCCGTCGGCGACGTAGACCGCACCGTCATCGGCCACCGCGAGTCCGTTGGGCATCCCGAGACCGGTGGCGAACACCTTCGGAACCGGTTGGCGCACATCCGGATCGATGGTGACGATGGTTCCGGTGAGCGCGGTGCCGGGAACCATGTTGACCGTGGAGTCGCCGGTGGCGACATACAGCAGGCCATCGGGTCCACGCCGGATCGCGCCGGGGGCGTCGACATGTACCGACGCGGTGCGCGCACCGTGGGAATCGTAGTGCTCCACCGTGTTCGAGAACGTACGCGTCACCCACAGGCCGCCGTCGGTGTCGGCGAGGAGGTTCTCGGCCCAGCCGGTGGCCCCCGGGGTGGGGATCAGGTGCTGCGCGGTGACCGCCGGACACACCCGTGCCGCGGCGGCCGGCCCGGCGCCGATCGTCCCCAGCCCGGTCACCCCCATCCCGGTCACCCCTATCCCGGTCACCCCTATCCCGGTCACCGCAGTCCCCATCATGACGGTCCCCATCAGCGCGGTGATGGTCACGCGCGCAGTCGATCTCACCCCGGACAGCTTGTTCCGCATCGTCTCCCCCTGTGTCACATCGATCGGTGTCGTTCGGTCGTCACTACTGCCCACCGTTGAGCAGTAACTCCATCAGCTTGGTCGGCGCGGCGCACGGGTCGGCCGATGCCGACCCGCCGATCGGTTCCACCCAGAACGTGTAGACGCCTCGGCTCGGTGCACGGGTGGTGACGCCACAGACATTGGGGCGACGGGGATCGCGCTGCGTGAAGGCGGCCTGCCCGACGACCTTGACGTTCTCGGTGACATACCCGAGCTTCTTGCCGGTTTCCTTCTCCACGTTGAGGTTTCCCCACTCGAACCAGTTGAAGGTCACGTTGGCGGCGACCGGTCCGTCGACGATCCATCGACAGATGGCGCCGTTGAAGGTCGACGACGCCGACGTCCCGCCGACCGCCTTGGCGATCTGCGCGTCACTCAGGATCTGACATTCCAGGGTGAGCTGGTCGAACTGGTCGGTGTCGACGTTGCCGGACGTTCCGTGTCCACCCTGACCGACTGCCACGGCATCACCGTCGACGGCGCGGGCACACCCCGCCAGGACGGCGACGATCACCGCGAGGATCGCCAACCAGACCGCCGGGCGGCGGTGGCGGCGAGTCATTTCGCCCGCTCGATCGACATGGTGGCCAACTGTTTGGCCGCGTCGCAGATGGCCTGGGTGTCGGCGGCCTCACCGGAGGCGACCAGTCCGCGGCTCAGCGACCATTCGAAGAAATCGGCGCCGAAGGCGATGCCGATCTCACAGATCCCGGTGTCGTAGGCGATGAAGCCCTTGTGCCCGGAGATGTCGATGTCGGTGGTGGATTCGCGGGAGAGCTGTTCGGTGGCACGCTCCCGGCCGATCGGTGAACCCCGATACCAGTTGAACGAGGCCACGGCGCCGGTCCGGCTGATCCCGACTCCCCACTCGCAGACCGACGGATTGTCGATGTTCAGCGTCATCGCACCGAACCCGGAGAGCCGGCTGACCTCCTCGGTGGTCACGCCACCGCATTCACCGAAAAACGGTCCGCCGCCGGCCGGCCCCGGCGCCTCGGGCGTGTTGCGTGCCCCCGACGCCGTGCTGTCCGACCCGGAGGAACAGGAGCTGAACAGCAGCGCGACGGCGACCATCGTGACGATCAGGCCGAGCAATCCGCCGGTGCTGCGGAACCGGTCGAGATCACGGCGTTCGCGTTTGGTGGGTCGGCCCGCGCCGCGGTCGCGACGTGGCTGCGAGGCGACGATCTCGCGCGACGGGGGCGGCGGCGAATGGTCGATGTAGCACTCGGCGGCCAGCGGCGCCGACACCCGTTTGGCGATCAGCCTGGTGACCTCGACGATGCGCTCACGACCGTCGAGCCGTATCTGGACACGGTCGCCGACGGCGACGTGCTGGGCCGGTTTGGCGGTCACGTCGTTGACCCGGACGTGCCCGGCGCGGCAGGCGGCACCGGCAGCAGAACGGGTCTTGGTGAGGCGGATCGCCCAGATCCAACTGTCGACGCGGGTGGACGCCATCTACTTCCGCCGGGTCAGCAGGTAGAAGCCGCCGCCGAGCGCGACGAGGGCGAAGACGATCGCGAGCCACTCGGCACCGAAGATCCAGAGCAACACGAAGATCGCGATTCCCGGCGACACCGCGAGCACACTCATCACCGGATGCTGACGCACCACCTGGGTGAGCGCCTTGCTCCTGTTCGGGTCGATGGCCATGATCCGTCCGTCTCCTGGTTCGGCGAGCGGCCCGGGGCGCGCTGCGATGGGCGGGTGATGCCCTGTCCACTGTATCGAACCGGGCGGTGCTCACCCCTCGCGAAACGACGACGACGCGGCGGCGATCCGGGCGACCACCGCGTCGTCGTCGGCGGACAGGGTCCGCAAGGCCGACCGCGCCGCGTCACCGGGGATCTCGACGAGCGCCTGGGTGAGCCTGATCCGCAGCGCGGTGTCGGTGGGGTGGGCGGCCAGTTCGGCGGTCAGCGCGCCGACGATCCGGTCGGCGAGCCGAGTTCCGCACCGTTCCGACGCCATCGCGCCGAGGATCTCGGCGGCCTCGACGTCGGTGACACCGGCGACGACCAGGTCGATCAGGACCGTGACCGCGGCGATTCCCCCACGCCGGCCGACAGTGCGAGCGGCGAGACCACGGATCTCCGGGTCGGTGTCGCCGAGCGCCTCGGTGAGGGCTGCGGTGGCATCCGCACCGTCGATCTCGGCGAGCGCCCGCACCGCGCGGCGCCGGACGGCCGGATCGTCGGAGCCCAGCCCCATGCGGAGCCCGGCCACGACGTCGTCGGCCGCGCGTGCGAGAGCCCCTCGCGCCAAGGCCCATCGCAGGGCGCCGGCGGTGTTGGTTTCGTCCTCGGCGAGCACCGCGTCGACCAGCAATCCCACCGGTGGCGCCTCGGCGGGTGGACTCAGCGCAGCGCGTTGTCGGCGTCCGGCGTCGGGGGCGGTGAGCTCGCGCATCAGTGCGACGATCCGCAGGACATCGGTCCAGTCGTCGGGTGCCGCGGCGTCGACGGCACGCAGCCGGTCGAGGAGTTCGTGTTCGCGCCGCAGACGCTCCTCGGTGGTGCGGATCAGGTCGCCCACCAGGGCGTCCGGGGTGAACTGCGGATCGGCAAGCGCATCGGCGATCTGCCGCAACGACATCCCGAGGGACCGCAGTCCCTCGACGTGGAAGATGCGGCGGACGTCGTCGTCGGTGTAGTCGCGGTAGTTGCCGCCGGTCCGGCCGCTCGGGCTGACCAGCCCCAGGTTGTCGTAGTGCCGGAGCATCCGGGTGCTCACCCCGGAGAACCGGGCGACCTCACCGATGCGCATGCCGTCTCCTCATCGGAATTCCGCGCTCAGCGCGAGTTGTGCGCGCCGAAGGCTCTTACGCACCTCGCGCCCTCCGCGGTGGCGCTCGGCCGACAGTTCGTCGACCAGCCAGACGCGCTGATCGTCGGGGACCAGGATGACCGCGGCCCGCCAGGCGCTCTGGGCGACGTCGTCGTCAGGGTCGTGAAGCAGTCCGGCGGTGATCAGTTCCCACGTCGACGGGTCCCCGATCTTGGACAGCGTGTGCAGTGCCTGGCTCCGCATCTGCGGACTCGTCGACCGGACAGCCTCGGCGAGGTGCGGCACGGTGAGTTCCGCGGGCTGTCGCGTGAGCGCCCAGACCAGCATGTCGCGGACGAAGAAGTCCGGTTCCACACCGCTGCGGTCGACGAGGAGCCCGATCAGCGACGGGTCGCCGTCGGTGCCCGCGGTCATTGCCGCGGACAGTCGGGTGGACGGGTTGTCGGCGCAGAGTGCTGCAGCGATCCGCGCAGCGGTCGGGGTGGTGGGGTCGGTTGTCGGGTTGATGGGGATCATCGTTCACCTCCTGACGACGAGTCCACACCTTGACATCGTGTCAAGGTCAAGAGGCGAGTCGTCAAGCGGCGTGTCGTCCCCGCCGACAGGAATGTCCCGCGAGCCGGGCACAGCGACCCGGTCCGCGGGACATGTCGGGGCGAACGAGAAGGATCAGGCGGCGTCGACGATCGGGGTCTCACCACTGTTGTCGGCGGTGGGGTCGGCGGTGGCGGATCCGGTGCCGGAGTCCTGGTCGGTGCTCTCTCCCGGGTCCGTGCCGGCGGAGCCGCCGGTCTCCGACGGCTCCGACTCCTCCGATGTGGTGAGCTCGGGCGACGTCCTCGTGGTCCGCGTCGGCCTGCTCGTCGTGGTCGCGTCGTCGTCGGCGTCATCCGACTCGGTGGTCGTCGGGACCGCGGCGAGCGGCGACCGCGTCGCGGTGGACGGGCTGGTGCTCGCCGACACCGACCGTGCCACCTGCGACCGCGTCGTGACCGACGTGGTGGTCGCGCCGGTCAGGGCCGAGGTGGACGAGGTGAACGGACCGACGGTCGGCAGACCGAACGGGAACTCGATCTGCGGGATGGAGACGATCGGAAGGATCTGCGTGCTGTCGAGGTCACCGAGGTCGATGGTCGGCAGGGCCAGACGATTCGGACGGTCGGCGCCGTTGATGTTCGCGGTCGGGAAGAGGGTGATCCGCGACCCCAGCCAGTCGATGGTGACCGGCTCCGAGATGCCGTAGTCACTGGTCAGCGCCAGTAACGACGATCCGCCGAGCGACAGCCGGACGACGTCCTTGCTGAGCGACAGCCCGCGACCGTTGAACAGCCCGTCGAGTGCGTTGGTGAGCGTGTCGGCGGGATCCGCCAAGATCGCCGTCGGGTCGGTCAGCGCGAACTGCACCTGCGGGATGGACTGCAGCTGATCGAGCTTGACGTCGAGGGTGCCCAGCACGTTTGCGCACGCGCCCACCTTCTCCGCGTAGGCCGCGGTGAGACCTCCGTAGCAACTGACGTGCTGGATCGCCGGAAGCGATCCCAGTGGGAGCGTGAAGATCTCGACCGGGATCTCGCTGGTCGTCCACGCATTCGCCGTACCCACCAGCGCGAACGCGAACGCGGTACGCCCATCGGAGGCCCCGGCCGTGGCGACACTGATCGGCAGATAGGCGATCGCTGTGGCCTTGCCGCCACCGGACGCCAGCGCGAATTGGAATCCGTCGCCGATCACCGTCGCACTGCCCTCGGCAACCGCTGCGTCCGGGACGGGGATGGTCACACCGAGGAACTTCCCGTCGTTGCCGACGGCCCAATCCGGGACCGAGTCGAACAGTGATTGAGCCGGTCGGTAGACCGCATCCGGCACCAGGTCGATCGTCGACGGGAGCACCACAGCCACACCCGCGCCCGTCGAGCCCGTGCAGTCGGCACCGCCGTTGACGGGACCACCGTCGGACGTGGATGCGCACAGTTCGAGGCGCCACTGGTCTGCGAGGCCCTGCGTCAAGGCGTTCTCGGCGAGCGCAGCGATCACATTTCCGATCGAACCGGTGGCGTCGGGGAGCCCCGGGAGCGCAGCCCTTCCCTGGCCGGCACCCATGGCCGAGCCGAAGGTGAGGACGAGCGCGGACATCGTGGCCACGAGCACAACCATCGTCCGCGCATATGACCGAGGAGGCATCGGCATCGTCATGTGATCTCCATCTCCCGTTTCCTGAGGGCAAGCTGAGATAGTAGAACACGACTTATAGGGCATACGTGTGCAGGTTCAACAAGTTCAGACTTGCGCACGGAAAAGAACCTGCCGCCCGACAGAAATGTTGCGGTCTCGAAAACGTCGATGTCGGGCACGTTAACGCCCGAGAAGGCGGGCTTATGGTGCGGAAATGACCTCTTCCGCGACTCGGTCCCGCACGAGCCCGACCCCCGGCCGACCGCGCCTGACCGAGCCCCGCCGCCGAGGCACCACCGGCCGGGAGGAGATCCTCGACGCGGCCGCCGAACTCTTCGTCCGGCACGGGTACAGCGGGACGTCGACCCGGATGATCGCAGAGGCCGTCGGCATCCGCCAGGCCTCGATGTACCACTACTTCAAGAACAAGGACGACATCCTCGCCACGCTGCTCGACAGCACTGTGCTCGCCTCGCTCGATCACGCCAGGACGCTGCTGGCCGCCGACGGTCCGGCACAGGACCGACTCCTCGATCTCGCGCGCTTCGACACCCAGCAACTCGTCGACGCCGAGTGGAACCTGGGCTCGCTGTATCTCCTCCCCGAGGTCGCCGACGATCGCTACGCCGACTTCCGCTCCGCCCGAGTCGAGTTGGCCGACTGCTACGAAAAGCTCGCCATCGCGGCCATCGGCAACCCCTACGATGCGCGGCGGCTTCTCCCCTTCCGACTGGTGGAGTCGGTGATCATGGTCCGGTCCGACGAGGAGCGCAGGGAACTCGCCGACCACACCGCCGCCGAATTCGTCGACACGATCATCGACGCGATCGCCGCCATACTGAAGTAGTAACCCTGTGCCCGTTGATGATTGATCCGGACCTTCTACGATGATTGAGCCGGGACCGAGCATCGCGACGACCCCCGAACGATGATTGAGCCGGGACCAAGCATCGCGACGACCCCCGAACGATGATTGAGCCGGGACCGAGCGAAGCGAGGACCCGAGTCGAAATCTCCCCAGCCTACGTCGGGTGCGTGACCACCTGCGAGGTGGTCATGTTGACGAACTCGGCCGACAGAGGTTTCGACACGCCTCGTCGCTCTGCTCCTCATCGGCTCAACCACCAACAGCCCGTTGCTGATTGAGCGAGGACCCCCGAACGATGATTGAGCGAGACCCGCCCTGGACGATGATTGAGCCGGGACCGAGCGAAGCGAGGACCCGAGTCGAAATCTCCACAGCCAACGTCGGATGCGTAACCACCTCCAGAGTGGTCACGCCGGCGAACTCGGCCGACAGAGGTTTCGACACGCCTCGTCGCTTCGCTCCTCATCGGCTCAACCACCAACAGCCTCTTGCTGATTGAGCCGGGACCGAGCGAAGCGAGGACCCCCCGAACGATGATTGAGCCGGGACCAAGCATCGCGACGACCCCCGAACGATGATTGAGCCGGGACCGAGCGAAGCGAGGACCCGAGTCGAAATCTCCACAGCCAACGTCGGATGCGTGACCACCTCCGAGGTGGTCATGTTGACGAACTCGGCCGACAGAGGTTTCGACACGCCTCGTCGCTCTGCTCCTCATCGGCTCAACCACCAACAGCCCGTTGCTGATTGAGCGAGGACCCCCGAACGATGATTGAGCGAGACCCGCCCTGGACGATGATTGAGCCGGGACCGAGCGAAGCGAGGACCCGAGTCGAAATCTCCACAGCCAACGTCGGATGCGTGACCACCTCCAGAGTGGTCACGCCGGCGAACTCGGCCGACAGAGGTTTCGACACGCCTCGTCGCTTCGCTCCTCATCGGCTCAACCACCAACAGCC